>JBDRJN010000034.1:0-13129 GCA_043814965.1 Candidatus Omnitrophota bacterium | reverse complement strand
CACTATCGTTCCGTAAGTAATGGCCTAGCTTATAGACAAAACATGATCCCTCGTCACATAACATCAAGCAACAGTGACTCGGGATAAATTCGGCCATATTACTTACGTTCACTATCGTTCCGTAAGTAATGGCCTCATTTAAAGGAGGTTTTTATGCCTGACATAAGATCTCAGGAAGAAAAGCTGCCTATTAGTCCTCCATTAAAGGTATTAGAATATAGGACAATAAGCAAGGGTTTTGGCTGGTGGTCAGCAGTGGTGTTAGTGGAATCATGGAGTAATCGTAGGCTTTGTCTTTATTTATGGCAGAAGTCTGAGGATGGCTGGAAAAGAAAACAAAAATATACTATCCATAGCCAGGAGCGTTGGAGACTGATCCATGAATCCATAGACGAGCTTATAGGTGAGTTACAATAAGTTTAACTAGTTATAAATATTAGAGTTATAAAAATTAACTCTAGAAAGACATTTATTATGGCTATAAGAAACAATAAGGGTATAGCTCTTTTTATTACAATGGGTTTTTCATTGCTATTGATCATGCTTGTAGCCGCAATTCTTTTAAAATCAGTCAATTATGCAAAAATATCAGAGACTAATCTTAAAAGGATGCGGGCTTTTGCATTGACAGAGGCTGGGGTAGCCTATGCATATTGGTCTTTGGCTCAAGGCGATTCGTGGTCCCCGTCTCCAAAGACAACTGTTATCTATCCAGAAAGCACAGAGGGGCCTCTTGTTATTGGGGGAAAACCAGTTTCCATAACAGTCACTGATCTCGGAGACGGCACCTACAAGATAGATTCTAGAGCAACTTATTAATATCTCTAACTATATGTAATATAGTAAATTAGGATAATATATCCCCATCATTATTCCGCAGATTTCTTGCGCAAATCAGCTGATATTATTATGACTATAAATGATATTTTGTGAGCCTACCTTGACAAAGTAAGTTCTTTATGGTATATTTTATTTCACTTAACTCAAAGTAACTGTATTAGGGGGTGTTATAATGGCACAACTTATGGATACTGAGGAACTGGCAAGATATCTTAAGCTTGAGAAGCAGACTATATATAATTGGCTTCACCAGAAGAAGATATCAGGCATGAAGGTAGGTCATGTTTGGAGATTTGACAAAAAGGCCATAGATAGATGGCTTTATTCTAACATGACAGAGCATAAGAGCGCTAAATAATTTAAGGTATCAGCCATGATAAAAAACAAGATATCTTTATTATTACAAAAAAAGGTGATAGGCTTGCACATAGGCCAGGATACTGTTGGCCTGGTAGTGCTTAAGAATACGCTTCAAGGGCCTAAAGTAGTTGGCTATGGCCAGACTAATATATATCCTGACCAAAAAGATGGAGAGCTTTCCAGGGAATCATCTTTACGCTTACAAGCCAAAGACCATAGGATCAGGGATGAGTATATAATTGAAGCTATCCAGAGGCTTTTTAAAGAGCAAAAGATGAAGCCGGGAAATATCGTTGCAGCTATTTCCAACGAGGATGTAATGGTCCGTTATTTTCAGATGCCAAAAATGCCTAAACATGAGTGGGATTCAGCCATACAGTTCGAGGCAAAAAGATATATACCTTTTCATATGGATGAAGTCGCTTTTGATTATCAAGTGATGAGAGGGAGGATCTCAGCAGCTAATATAGAAGTACTTTTTATAGCTGTAAGAGAGAATATAATCTCAAAGTTCATAACTTTGCTGGAAGAATCCGGCGTTACCTGTAGCGCCATAGAACCTTCTTCATTCAGCCTTTTGAGGGCATTGAATGAAGCTGGACAGATAGATAGTTCCATCAATACGGCTTTGGTCAATATAGAGAGGAATATGGCAAACATCGTTGTTTTAAGAAAAGGCACTCCTTATATAATTAGAGATATCCCGTTAGAAGATGTTTCATCAGGCCAGACAGAAAAAAATAATCTGGTGTTCGAAAAACTGCTTGGAGAGGTGAAGCTGTCTTTTGATTTCTATGAAAAACAGTTCCCATCAGAGATCATAGATAAGATAATTTTGCATAGCACTACCCCTATCCAAAATTGGCATGAGGTATTGGGTAAAGAGCTTCAAGTCCCAGTAGAGGTGGGAGAACCTTTCCGCGGCATAAGGGTAAAGGATGACGAGGAGATACCGTCTAATCTAGCTTGCGCGTATGGCCTTGCGCTTAGAGCGATATCAGATTCTTTTCTTGGAGTGAATCTGTATAGAGAAAAATTGATAAGCGGCAGAAAACAAGAGTTATATCTTAGGGTCGCATTTGTCGAAGTCTCTATCGCGCTTATATTGCTTATGGTATTAAAATTTTTCTGTATGAAGTCAGTGGGCCCGCTTAGAGATGAATTGGACCGTTTAGTATCGGAAAGGCCTAAAGTGGCGCTTAATAGCGCTGGACAGGCTGTCCCTGATGGGTTAGAGAAATTAAGTAAAAAGCTTTCAGATACAAAGGATATGATGGAAGATATCCTATATAACAGGGAGTCCTTGACTTCAAAGCTTTCCGATATAGCGGAGATTATCCCTAGCAATATCTGGCTTACAGATATTGCTTTCAGGGAAGAAAAAGACAATAAAGGCTCCATTGGTGTTACAAAAAAACTTAATATAATAGGATATTGTATAATACGAAGCGATATATCTGAAAAGGCAGTTGTAGATAATTTTTTTAGTGAGTTAAAAGCAAAATTCGCGCGTAGTAAAGGATTGGAAGAAGGCAAGATACTCTCGATAGATAAAGTAGAGATGCACAATGAAAAGATAGCAAAGTTTGAAATGTTTTTTACTAATGTCAGGATCGACAAACTATAAGGGCTGGTAAGTATGGAAGAAGCAGGCTCCAGAAAAAACAACGAGATAGTAGTTATAACTGTTGTAGTGGTGGCAGTTACTCTGTTCGTGGCCTTAGCGCTGATATACTTACCTTTTATGAGACAACAGAGAGTGGTAAAGGTGAAGATCAGTGAAGAAAGGGATAACAGCCTTGTATTGGCAGAGATAGGTGTTCTGGAAAAATACATAGATGTCTACAAAAAGAGGCTTTCTGATGACAGGGGCTTGTCTTGGCTTTTAAAGGAGGCATCTGGCATAGCTGCGGCAGAGAACCTTAAGGTGGTCTCTTCAAGGCCCCTCGAGCCAATAAAGCAGGCTGGTTTTACCAAGCTCTCTGTAGAGCTGGAGACAGTATCTACGTACTATGAACTTGGCAGTTTTGTCTCTAGCATTGAGTCATCAGGCAAGTTTTTAAAGATAGAAAAAATGGATGCCAAGAGGCTTGATCTATCAAATATTTTTGAGCAGGAGACAGGAAGGTACAAAGGGTTTGATGTTAATGCTAAATTAGTAGTCAGCACTATTGTGTGGAAGGAATGACGATTGAGCGCTATAGGACTTAAAAAAGAACAAATAGAGTATATAGTTATCGTGATAGTCATCATAATAGCCCTTTTTATGGCTATAACAAAGTTTAGCGGTAAAGATGATATCTTGAAGATATTGTTTCGTTCTGATTTTGATAGAAAGATGGACGAGATCAAGGCTAAGGGGTTGAAATTACCTGAAGATAAAGAGGAGGTGTTGTACAGCATCAGTAAGGACAAGACACCTTTTAGGAGCCCTTTTGATCTTCTTGAAAAAGGAGAGGTCAGCCTGCCTAGTATACAGCTCCAAGGCATGATCTGGAACTCTACAAGGCCTCAAGCTATAATAAATGACAAGGCATATGATGTAAATGATGTCATCTCTACGGGAGAGATAGGGGACGGCATAAGGATAGTCGATATAACAGAAAAAGGGATACATTTAAAATATAAAGGAAAATTCTTTACAGTAAGGCCAAGCAATAACTAGAGATAAAACGTAAAAGGAGGGTTGTATGAAAAAGACCATAAGGTTGTCCATCGCTATCATATTTACTATTTTTATGTCGTCTCCTTCTATGGCGGCTGAAGGCGGGTATGATATGGCTGGCAAGGCAGGGGCTGGCCTTAGAAATCCTATTTCAATGGATTTTCAAAACGCAAACCTTAAGACAGTGTTGAAGATATTTTCTCAACAGTCCGGGTTAAATTTTGTGGCAAGCCAGAATATAAAAGATAGGACTGTCACGATATATTTTGATAATGTCACAGTAGAGGATGCCCTCAATCATATCATGCAGGCAAATCGGCTGGAGTATGACATGGCCCCTGGAAGCAATATTTTTATAGTCAAGGAATCAGGGAAACCTACTATTGAGACCGTGACAAAGATATATGAGCTTCAATTTGCCCAGCTTGCTACTTTATCAGAAAGCGATCAGGATACTGAAGCTGAGATAGTATCTGTTATCAAGGACCTGCTTACAGAGAATGGTAAGATAATAGCTGATAAGCGGTCAAACAGCCTTATAATAAAGGATGTACCTTCTCAATTTGAGATAGTAGAGTCAGTGCTTTCTAAAATAGACATAAGGACTCCTCAGGTCATGATAGAGGCTGAGATAATAGAGACGACAACCTCGGTCACGGATCAGCTTGGGCTCAACTGGAGCGGTTCATTTGGTATATACGCGGGGCCGGACCTTAATACAAGGTGGCCTTTGAAAGGCGCTTTAATAGATAAGGACCTTATAACAAGCAATGGTACTATGAAATTTAGCGGTACAGGTTTTACCTTGAGCGCGCTTTTAAGTAATAGTGATACAAGGATCCTCGCAAGGCCAAAAGTACTTACCATGAACAATGAGGAAGCCTTGATAGAATTGACCTCTGAGACAGCTGTAGCTAGCGTTACGAGCACCACAAATACAGGGGGAGATACTACATCGGTTACTTCGACTGGAGCAGAGAGGATATCGACAGGTATTACCCTTAAAGTAACTCCTCAGATAAATAAGGACGGTTATATTACCATGAACATAGAGCCGGAAGTGATAGTCCCGGTACTATCCAAGTTCTTTGCTGGTTCGGGCGATGACCAAAAGTTTGTAGACCCGCAGACAAGGAGCGCTAAGACCACTGTGAGAGTAAAGGACGGGGAGACTATTATAATAGGCGGACTTATATCCAAAGAGGATACTTATGGATATGAGAAGATACCGTTTTTAGGTGATATACCTTTTATTGGCCATGCCTTTCGTTACAAGGCAGATGAGACTTCCGATAAGGAGCTATTGGTATTCATAACTCCCAGAGTGGTCAAGGAGCTGCCGGAGATATTAGGCAGGATCACTGGAAGAGAACAGGATAAGCCAGAGGCAATTGCAAGAGAAAAAGAGATAACAGGTTTGCTGGACTTACTAGAATGAAGAAATCTAGCGAGAAATTAGGCGAAATACTAATAAACGAGAAGATCTTAAAAGAAGAGGAACTTCAAAAGGCTATTGAACTGCAAAAAAAAGAAGGTATAAAACTGGGCGATGCCTTGGTGAGCCTGGGCCTTGTCACTGAAAAAGAGATAGTGATAGCCCTTGCGAAGCAGCTTTCAGTTCCATACGCGTCTTACAATAAGGGCCTTTTAAAGCCAACGGAGGGGCAGAGCTTTGCAAAACTTGTCCCAGAAGATTTTTGCCGTAAACACGTGCTTTTGCCTATCTCGAAACATCTTAATTCTCTTACAGTCGCTTTTGTTGACCCCCTAGACCTTATAACCATAGATAATCTCAGGCATATGACAGGATGCGAGATAAACCCTATCATTGCCACAAAATCAGACCTCTTAAAAGCCATAGATGAATTTTTTGGGAAAGAAGACTTATTAAAAGACGCTATCAGCGATTCTTATGAGCTTGAAGAGTTCAAGATAGAAAAGGAAGGCAAGAAGGATGTACTTAGCTTGGATGAGTTGATCTCGCGGGCAGAAGAAGCGCCTATAGTAAAATTAGTAGATCTATTGTTGATGCAGGCTATTAAAGACAGGGCCAGCGATATACATATAGAGCCTTTTAGGAACAAGATCAACATCAGATACAGGATAGACGGTGTACTTTATGAGATACCTCCTCCAGCCAAGCATCTATTACCAGCAATAGTCTCCAGGATAAAGATCCTGGCGAACCTTGATATTGCAGAGCGCCGGCTTCCTCAGGATGGGGCATTTTTTGTAAAGATCGAGAAAAAAGGTATTAATATACGTGTCTCTACTATACCCACTATATATGGCGAGAAATTGGTAATGAGGATCCTCGATAAATCTTCAGCGCCTTTAGATCTAGGCGAGCTGGGGTTTGAACCTAGGGACCTTGAAGATTTTAGAAAAGCAGCGCATAGTTCTCATGGGCTGATTTTACTTACAGGGCCTACTGGGAGCGGAAAGACCACGACTCTTTATGCAACATTGAACGAGATAAAGTCTTCTAGTAAGAATATCTCAACAGTCGAAGACCCTGTCGAGTATAGGCTGGAAGGAATTAATCAGGTCCAGATAAAGCCTGCTATAGGATTGACTTTTGCTAATACATTAAGGTCTTTTTTAAGGCAGGACCCGGATATAATAATGGTGGGAGAAGTCAGGGACATGGAGACAGCTCAGATATGCATAAGATCTTCTCTTACAGGGCATTTGGTATTGAGCACGCTTCACACAAATGACGCGCCTAGCGCGATAACAAGGCTTATTGATATAGGCATAGAGCCGTATCTTATAAGCTCTTCATTGGTATTGATAGGCGCTCAGAGGCTTGTCAGGAAATTGTGCTCAGAATGCAAAGAGGCCTACGAGACTACGTCTAAATTGATGAGTGATTATGGGATCAAGCAGGAGCTTTTATATAAGTCCAAAGGCTGTGATCGTTGCGGGCATACTGGTTATCTTGGCAGGACCGCTATCTATGAGATAGTCTTGATAAATGATATCCTAAGAGACCTTATTTCAAGAAAGGCTTCACTAGTAGAGATCAAAAATGCAATAAGAGACCTTGGCGTGCCCAGCCTTTTATCGAGCGGAGTGAGGAAGGTGGAAGAGGGTATAACAAGCATTGAAGAGGTCTTGAGCGTTACCATGATCGCAGGCCAGGCATGAAAATCTGGATAAGGTAATAAATATGCCATACTTTCGATATGTAGCTAGAGATAAGACAGGCATCCTAAAAGATGAAGTGATGGAGGCCATGTCAAAAGAAGACCTTATAAATACTCTTCAGGCAAGTGGCCTTTATATAGTCTCCGTAGGCGCGGTTTCTGATACAAAACGCAAAAAAGAAACCAAGGTGCAGTATCATAGAGGTGTAAACAATTCTGACCTTATAATGTTCGCAAGAGAACTTGCTATTTTATTGGGGTCAGGGGTGACATTGATAAAAAGCCTGGAAGTGCTTTCAAAGCAGATCCAATCCGTCCCTCTCTTTAAGGCAGTTGAAAAGATAAAAAAGGATATAGAAGGAGGATATACGTTTCAGAATGCCCTCAGGAAACATAAAAGGATATTTTCAGATTTTTGGGTCAACCTTGTAGAGACAGGAGAAGCCAGCGGACATCTTCCTCTGAGCTTAGATAGGCTTTCGGGATATCTCGAATCAAGCGAAGAGTTGAGAAAAAAGATAGTATCAGCGCTGGTCTACCCGACGCTTCTAGTGTCAGTGTCATTAGCCGCATTAGCTGTTTTTTTCTTGAAAGTAATACCTATTTTTACTGAGATATTCCATGGATTCAATGTGGACCTCCCGCTTCTCACAAGAATGATCATAATGATGAGCGAAATAGTGAGGAAATTTTTTTTCTTGGTGATCGTCGCAGGGATAGTAGGAGGTTTTATTATAAAAAAATATATCTCTACTGAGATAGGGAGATACCAGTTCGATCTATTCAAGCTCAAGATGCCGATGATAGGCGTATTGACGCAAGAGATCGCTACAGAGCGATTTACCAGCGGCCTCGCAACGCTTCTAAAAAGCGGAGTTCCCATACTCCATGCGCTTGAGATATCAGAAAAGATAGTCAGCAATAAAGTAATGGAAAGAGAGCTTAGGGTGGTCAAGACAGCGGTAAGGGATGGTAAGGCTATGTATGAGATCATGCAGGAGATAGAGGTATTTTCGCCGCTTGTCGTACAGATGATAGGCGTAGGAGAGGAGATCGGTGAATTAGGCGAGATGCTGGACAAGATATCGAGTTTTTATAAGGAAAGGATCACTACATTTGTAGCTAGATTCACGACTTTATTTGAGCCTATAGTGTTGATCTCCATGGGGTTTGTAGTGGGAGTGCTGGTTATATCTATGTTCATGCCTATTTTTAGCATTTCCACCGCAGTGAGGGCTGGAAGTTAATATCCAGTTTAAAATAGTTGACATACAGTATTTATAGGGTATAATTAATTTAGATTATTTAAAGCTATAGATTATATAATACTATATATTTTTCAAAAAGGAGGAGATATGAGAAGCAAAGGTTTTACGCTTATTGAAGTATTGATAGTTGTTATAATCCTGGGTATCTTAGCAGCTGTTGCAGTGCCTCAGCTTACTTCAGCTATTGAAAGAAGTAAAGGCTCAGAAGCAAGACAAGGGCTTGGACATATCTTAAGAGAGGAAAGGATATATTATTCAGCCTATAATGAATATACTGATAGTAATATAGATGATGAGATCATGACAGAACTTAATAGTAATGCAAAATATTGGGCTTTTACTATTAGTGAAGCCGATGATGATTCTTTTATAGGACAAGCAACCAGGTCAGGGGGAACGTTATCCGGCACGACTATTACGATCGAACAGGATGGTACTATAGGCGGAGACTGGCCATATAATATAGGTGGATAATATAAGATTTATTCTCCAAAAAAGGAGGATTTAAAATGTCAAAAAAAGGTTTTACTCTTTTAGAGCTTTTGGTGGTTGTCATTATAATAGGTATACTTGCTTCTATGGTCGGGCCCCAATATTCAAAGGCTGTTGAAAAATCCCGGTGGGCGGAGGCAGTCACGAATATAGGTACACTTAGAGGGGCGGTTGATAGACACTGGTATGAAACTGGAACCATAGAAGAAGACCCTAGCAAACTAGATGTTGATAACCCAAATTTACAAAATGACAAATTATTTACATATGCTATTAATGATAATGGAGATGGTACTACGAGGGTATATGATGTAACTGCTACGCGTATTGGAGGTACTGGGTATACTATGACCTGGAATCAGACTAGCAGTGTTGATGGTAGCATGGAATACCCTTCAAGCTATTAAAAAGAAGGCCTAAAAGAGTGAAAGACGTTAGATTAAACAATACCAGAAAAAGATTTGGTTTTACTTTTTTAGAAATACTCGTAGCTCTTCTCATATTAGGTGTAGTATCCGCGCTTTTATTCCCAAATCTAAATACTGCGTTAGAAAGAGAGAGGCTGCGCCAGGCCGAGGCTGTCTTACAGCAGATCTGGGCAGCTGAGAAGATATACTACTTTAAATACGGCCATTACATGATGCCTTCCGATACGCTTGGTGTCTCTGACCAGGGCGAAGTCTATAATATATTAAAAGTAGAGAACGCCAACAACTCCACTGCTTTTAAACATTTCAATTTTACTGTGATATCCGAGACAGACCAGCAGAGCCCGCCTTATAGTGAAGGTGATTATACGGAGAACTTTGTCTTTAATGCTTGGAGAAAGTCAGGCACGCATAAGTACAACTATATAATCAAAAAAGACGGGACAGTGACATCAACCGATTCCAGCCCATTTATTAAATAGATAAAAATGAATAAAAAAGGCCTTACACTTATTGAGATAATAGTATCTACATTAGTGATAACACTTGTTGTTACAGGCATGGTCTCAGCGTTTGTAGCAACCAATAGGTTCCTTATAAACAGTAACTACAGGGTCCAGGCGTATCTATTTGCTAGAGAAGCTCTTGATAGGCTGAGAAGTGACTATACATATTATTCTGACACTGAGATGGTTACGGATGCTGCAAATGATCCTACCAATTATTCTCACGATGAATTACAGGGTATCATGAGGGGGGACCTAGCTGGTATATCAGGGCTGAATACTACGCTTAGATACAATATCACTGAACCCGAAGACTTTGGGGATCCTGCAAAATCTCCATATAAAAGGGTATCAGTACGGGTGAGATGGGATGAATTTGGAGTTGATTAAAAGAAAAAAACATAGGCAAAGCTTTACTTTGCTGGAAGTCCTGATATCCATAGCGCTTCTTGCTGTTATAAGCCTTGCTATATATACAGTCAATGTCACCACATTTACCTTGTTTTTAAGGGCTAAAGACAAGGTTGTATTGGCATACGAGCTTCAATATGCAATGCAGCATATGTATGACAGAATAATGATGGGTAAGGAGAATATAGGCCTCTTCCCAAGTGACCCTTCTAGTAGTATAACTTTTAGCCATGATGATAAATTTCTTAGAAGCCCTATAGTGAGGCCTTGTACGTATACAATAAGTTCCGCGGATATTATTTTTAATAATCCTCCTCAGGAAAACAATGTTTCATTGAGCGAGGGCAGGATTGATTTTACAGATGATTCAAATTTTTCAAAAGGAGCCAGTAATCTAGTAAGGATAAAGCTTGTCGCAGAGTACCCTGTTGCAAGAGCAGGCAAAAAAGAGACCATGACTCTTGAAGGGGGCTGTTATCCCCGCAATACAAGCTTCATACCGCTTCCCTGATAGGCCTCCGCGCCGTTTTATTGTGTTAAGTTAACGTCTTTAAACCATAATAAGGCCTTCCCATAAGCTCAAGGTGAAATTTTCCCCTCTAATTAGTTTTTCTGGTAGCGAGAGTCTTTCAAAAAGACGTTCGGCCGAGAATTGGTGGTTTGTGGATGTGGGCCTCGCTCGGTTTTATTTTGACAGGCAGTCTAAAATGTCATTCGTTGAGATCCTCTTTCGCAAAATAAAAACGCTTTTTTAAAGACTCTCGCTATCAGAAAAACTTTCAAACGTTAATTAGAATATAGTAACTTTTCTATTAAGCGAATTGAAATTTCAGTCTTTTATCCGGGTATTTTAGCTTTTACCTGCAGGCTAAAAGCTGTCTGAGCCTGCTATGTATAAAGGCTACGAGTTTTTTTAGCCATATATAAAATACTCTTTTAAAAGACGATCCCGACCGATATTATTATGAATACTATGTCGGGAGGGAAAAATTTCACCTTGAGCTTATAGAGAAGTTACTATATTATCTTGTTATGCTTGAAGTTTGACAAAACCTAATTTTGTATAGCCTATAATAATTTAATCTGCTATAATTAACTATCGGGTTTTGTTGAAGTTATAAAAAAGAGGGGCCATAGTTGAATGGGACAACGTGTCCTTCGCATGGATGAGGTCCGGGTTCGAATCCCGGTGGCTCCACCACGTGGAAAATGGGGCGTTAGAAAGATACTGACGGAGGGTTCCCTCCGTCGAAAAAATCAATCTGCGCTCTTTTAAAATAAAGTCAATGAACCAATCTTTTAGCCCCGAAGCTTCGGGGCTGATTCTAAATTTCCCTCTATCGTTACGAAAGGAGCTTGCATGCGATACTTTCTATATGCCCGTAAGTCCACTGATGAAGAAGATAGGCAGATACTGTCTATCGAAGCGCAAATGACAGAAGTCAAAGAGTATGCCATTAAAGAGAATCTCCAAATAGTTCAGGAGTTTATAGAGTCTAAATCTGCTAAAGTTCCAGGCAGGCCTATCTTCAATGAGATGATCTCACTCTTAGAGAAAGGTAAAGCCGAGGGAATATTATCCTGGCATCCGGACCGACTGGCGCGCAACTCGCTTGATGGCGGTAAGATTATCTATCTCATAGATAAAGGCACCATAAATGACCTAAAGTTCCCAACGTATCGCTTTGATAATACTGCTCAAGGTAAGTTCATGCTATCTATCGCATTTGGGCAGAGTAAATACTACATAGATAATCTATCGGAGAACATCAAGAGAGGCATACGCCAAAAGGTGCGTAACGGTGTATATCCTGGTCTCGCGCCAGTCGGTTATCTGAATGATCCTATCACTCGCTCTATTATTATCGATAAGGATAAAGCTCCATTCTTGCGTAAGATATTTGAGCTATATTCAACTGGCGGATATACGCTCACACGCCTAAAAGATACTATTTCGTCCCTCGGCTTTACCACAAGAAACAATAAGCTTATAGGCGAAAGCAAGCTCCTCCTCATCCTCACAAGCCCTTTCTACTATGGCATGTTTAAGTATTGGGGTGAGAGTTTCGAGGCAACTCATGAGCCAATTATTACAAAGAAACTTTTTGAAAAATGCCAGAGTGTTTTAAAGAAACGTAGTAAATCAAGGCTGAGTAAAAGAGTGTTTATTTTTCGTGGGTTTATACGATGCGGTGAGTGCGGGCGCATGATCACTGCTGAAATACATAAAGAGTTTACATATTATCGCTGTACTAAACGAAATACTATTTGCTCGCAGAAGTATATCCGTGAAGAAAGTCTTACGAAGCAAATCAGGGGCATTTTTCAAAAAGTTTCTTTATGTGATGACTGGACAGCTAAAATCTTAAAAGAATTAGAAAAAGATAAATCTCGCGATGTCCAGGCATCACATCCCCATCAGCAAAATCTCGAACATGAAATAAGCGCCATAGAGTCTAAGGTAAATAAGCTTATAGACCTCTATCTTGAAGGCGCTATATCTAAAGACGATTACACCAAAAAGAAAGCTGAACTCCTTAGTTCGAAGAAAACTTTACAGGAATCTATCAAAGATTTTGCTGATGGGGGTAATAATTGGTTCGAACAGGCACACTCATTCGTAACTCTTCTCAATAGAGCCAGTTACATGGCTCGTGAGGGAAATTTAGAATCCCAGAAAGAATTTCTGGAAAAGATTGGTTCGAACTTTATTTTAAAAGAGCGGCGCTTGAATTTCTCGGCGGAAAAACCGTTTGCCGAGTACCTCAAACGCGCCCCGTATTCCACGCGGTGGACCCGGTCGCAACCAATTCGAAACATGACTGAGATCCAGGCCAATATTAAAATACTCCCTGTTAAACACCCTCATTTATACCAGAAACTAGCCCAGAAAGCAATGGAATTGCATTTATTAGGTATGCCTTATAGTAAAATAGGCAAAATTCTACACATTGACCCCAAGACTGCCAAGAAAGGAGTTCTGTTACCCAAACAATATTCTTCGAGCGAG
>JBDRJN010000033.1:0-67217 GCA_043814965.1 Candidatus Omnitrophota bacterium | reverse complement strand
TTAGCGGTATAATCTATCTGCTCCATAATCTCTCCTCTGTTTATTTTGTTGGTTCGTCACCTTACAAAATAACAGATTTCAAGAGATATGGGGCATTTTTATTCCATTATTTTTCGCACTTATAATTACAATCTACCACTTTTTTTACTTGGATATATAGATAACTTACTATGTGTATCCTGCCCAGTTCCGACATCCCTAAAGAAAATACGCTTGATTGCCCCAGCGTGGCAATCTTCGCTCGGTACCGCTTCTCACTCGTCCGCCATAAATCTTGGCGGACACCGTGCCCGCTCGAACCGGCAACGATTTTCTTTAGGGATGTCGGAACTAGATATACGCTAAGATATTGTCTGAGTATCCGAGTGTTATAAAATTTATTCTTGCTTAGCTTGAAACTTACACCTTAAGGGCTGGGATAATAGCTTGAGCGATCTTAAAATAGATTATAAGGCCTACTACATCGACGACGCTTGTAGTGATAGGTCCAGCCAGGACTGCAGGGTCCAGGCCGAGTTTCTTTGATATAAGCGGTAGAAAGATACCTGTCATTATCGCAAGAAGTACTATGGAAGTCATCGTGAAGCCTACAACCATTCCCAAAAGCACTGACTGCTGTAGAAGTAATGCTCTAAGGAAAGCAACCACTCCTACTATAAGCCCCATTATCAAAGCTGCCTTGATCTCTAGCTTTACCACATTCCATGCATTTTTTAAAGTAACATCTCCTGTTCCCAGGCCCCTTATTATTGTGATCGAAGTCTGGTTACCGGCATTACCTCCGGTATCAAGCAGCATCGGTATAAAAAAAGTAAGCGCTACAACATTGCTCAGGGCATGTTCGAATGTCTTAAGCACAGTGCCTGTCAAAAAATCGAACACCAGAAGAAATATGAGCCAGCCTGCCCTGCGTTTCACCAAACCCATACTCCCAATATGAGAATATCGTATCTCCTCGCCCTCACCATGCGCCATCTTTCCTATTTCGTATATTTCCTTTGTCCTCTCTTTATCGAGCAATTCTACGATATCATCTATAGTTATAATACCGATAAGATGATTATCCATATCTACGACAGGCATGTTTATAAGGTCATACTTTTCAAAATTTTTAGCTACATCAGCATCGGGAGCGTTTGCATTGACACTGATCCAGTCTACAGAAGTCATGATATCCTTTATAAGCATATCGGGAGAAGCCATTATAAGCATCTGCAATGTCACTTCTCCTAATAAAACGTGTTTTTCATCAGTTACGTATATTGAATTGATATCTTTGATCTGGCCCGGCCTATAATCTGCCTGTATAGTAAGAAGGGCTTTTTTTGCGGTCATCAAAGGCCTGAGTTCAATAAGTTCAGTTGTCATCAAGCCTCCAGCCGTATCCTCTGGATATCTAAGGAGTTTATTTAAATCGTCAACTTCTTCTTTTTTCATTAAAGAAGTCAATTTCTTAAAAAATCTAGCCGGTAGGTCCTGGAAAAGATCCGCTCTCTCGTCTGATGCCATCTCGTTTAGGACCTGTGATATCTCCTCATTTTCTAGATTACTCAATAGGTATGATTGTTCCTGAAAAGGCACTCTCTCAAAGATCTCTATTGCCCTTTTGTGGCTTAAAAGCTTGAATACCAGGACTTTCTCGCTGCCCTCCAATAGACCCATTCCTTCAGCCAGGTCCATGGACGGTATACGCCTTAAGATATCTTTCAGCTCAGCGAAATTCCTCTCTTTTAATTTATCTTTCATCTCTGGCAAAAACAACGCAAAGATGTCAACTTTTTTTGTGACATTTCCCTTCATCTCTCACCTTATTTTTTCCGATAATTCCGAAAGTTTTTCATTTATCTTTCTATCGTTCTTTGCCCACCAATCCCTTGCCTGCTCGTAGCCAAACACCTCGCTGCCCTCGTAACCAGTGATCTTTTCAAAACTCAGCAGACATGCTTTCAAAACATCTAGGGATATATCTTTTTCTGCAGCATCCAAAAGTATCTCTGGCACACCCTTTTCTTTCCTGTCTCCCAATAGGTTCGCAGCCCTGGCCCTTATCTTCCAATCTCCATCGTTTCTCAAGGCAAAAATAAGGTAGTGCGTAGCCATATCAGCGTCCTTGACCTGTTTGCCATCTGAACCAAAGTGCGATATAGGAACTCCTTTGGCCGCAGACTTATTTTCATAAAATGCCTTTACATTACGTAGTTCTGATTTGGCTGCACTCATCAAGTCCGGCTCTGGAAAACTATCTATGATCTGTTGTAATGCCTTGAATGAATCGCGATTTCCGTCAGCAACAGCTTTATCTGAAAGTTTCTTAAGCATGTTTAATTTTTTCAAAAAAATGATCTCTGCATCAAAGGTCTTATATTCGTCCCTAAATTTTATTTTATAGTCCTCTAGGGTATCTTTGAATGATGAGGTCTCTCTTAGAACATCCTTTTTGATATTAGCTATCTCAGGTAAGATCCCCTCTTTTAATATATCCTTTGCTTCGGAAGAAGCTACTTCATCTATAAGATCTTTGATATCTTCTTTTTCAAATTGGCTGGCTATTAATCTTATAACGTCCCCTCTGATAGAGTTATATATATAATAGGCGCCTGCTCCTATCAATATGCCTAAAATAAATATTATAAAAATTATCTTTTTCCATATCATCCTGGAAATAATAATTTTTAATTCTTCTATTAATTTTTGTTCAAACATAAAATGAGGCGGGTTACCGTTGACATCTTAGTTATACCTGCGATTCGGTTGACAATAGATCTATCCTAGTAATTGTAAAATAACTGGAGCGGGTGAACGGGATCGAACCGTCGTAGCTAGCTTGGAAGGCTAGCGCTCTACCATTGAGCTACACCCGCAAAAACCTCGCACACAGTTTACTATGGAGCTTATGCTTTTAAAAAGATCTGGAGCTGGCGAGAGGAATCGGCGTCCGCCTTTGGCGGGTCGGCCATCCGTCCGCTATATAAGCTTCTACTTCTAAAATTATGGAGCTGGCGAGAGGAATCGAACCTCCAACCTATTGATTACAAATCAATTGCTCTGCCTATTGAGCTACGCCAGCTTAATAAAATCATGGTGGGTCCGTCTCGTCAGTTTCACTGACGGACGAGACCTCACCAAAAATTTTGTATAATAAAATTTTTGGTGGGCAGAGGAGGATTCGGCGCCCGCCTTTGGGCGGGTCGGCCATCCGTCCGCTAAACATATACTCCTATTCGTCGTATATAGCGGACTCCATTCGAATCCTACACTACCTTAAACTCTATCAAACTACTGGTGGGCAGAGGAGGATTCGAACCTCCGTAGGCGCGAACCATCAGATTTACAGTCTGACCCCTTTGGCCACTCGGGTATCTGCCCCTTTGTTAGTAATATCATCGCTTTAGGTATACTCTCTAAAATATCGCTCGCTATTAAACTTATCTCGCCTTTTTCTTTTGCTGCAATATCTCCTGCCAAACCATGTAAATAAACTCCAAAGGCTGCAGCCTCAAATACACCCAATCCTTGAGCAAGTAATCCCCCTATCATCCCGCTCAAGACATCTCCGCTTCCAGCTGTAGCCATACCAGGATTGCCGGTATTATTTACATAAAATCTGCTTTTATTTACTACTAAAGTATCTTTTCCTTTTAGTACTACCACAGCATTATAATGATTTGCTATTTTTTTTGCAAGGGGTAATCTATTCTTTTTTACAAAAGCCATGTCTTTCTTGACAAGCCTTGACATCTCTCCTGGATGCGGAGTAATAATAAAAGGCGGAGTTATCTTTTTTAAAATAGCCATATCTTGCGAAATGATATTCAACGCATCAGCATCGATCACCATTGGTTTTTTTATTTTCGGCAATATCTTAAAGACCAATCTTTTGGTCTCATTATCACAAGAGATCCCTGGCCCTATGATAAAGGTATCTACAGTATCTATCTTTTCCAGGATATATTTTTCAGCCTTTACTGAAAAACTCCCTTCTTTTGTTTCCGGTAGAGGATATGTCATGGCCTCTATAAGTGCAGCCTCTATGGATATATTTAATGATTTAGGTACGCCAAGAGTTACTAGTCCAGCTCCGGAACGAAGGGCTGACCTGGACGAAAGTATCGCGGCGCCGGTAAGGCCCCGAGACCCTGCCAGGATAAATACATGGCCAAAATCTCCTTTGTGAGAATCTGGTTTTCTTTTTTTAATTAGTCTTTTAAGGATATCTTTCATCAGTCTTTCCAGAGTATGACATTGCTTATAGCATAATTGCTGGTGTGTGACATACTTACTATGATATTGCCTAATTTTTTCTTCTCTGCAAACTTCTTGGCCTCTCCATGTAATATAACTTCTGGTTTACCTTTTTTATTATTTATAACTTCTATATGTTTTAAACTAGCGCCTATCCTGGTATCCCCTAGCGCTTTAAGGACTGACTCTTTACATGCAAATCTAGCAGCAAGATTTTCATGTGAGAACTTTTTTGTATTTACATAATCCAGTTCCCTGTCAGTAAATACCCTTTTCAGGAACCTGTCTCCCCACATCTCCAGCGCATTTTTTATCCTGGATACTTCTATTATATCTATACCTGTGCCCACTATCATCTTGCTAGACCCTTCATCTCTTTAACTGCCTGGTAAAGGCCTACAAATAAACTCCTAGAAATTATAGAATGGCCTATATTGAGCTCGTTTATGCCTTTTATGCCAGCGATCATCTTTGTGTTGATATAGTCAAGCCCATGGCCTGCATTTACTAGAAGCCCCGTATCCAATGCATAATTGATAGAATCCTTTATTTTATTGTATTCTCTTTTTATCAAGGGCCTTTTAGCTGCTAAACTATACATGCCCGTATGTATCTCTATGACATTGACACCTATCTGTCTTGTTGCCCTTATCTGCCGCTTATCTGGATCAATAAAAAGGCTTACTTCGATTCCATTTTTAAGCAGCTCTTCTGAGGCTTTAGCTATTTTTTTACTATTTTTATACACATCGAGCCCACCTTCGGTTGTCAACTCACGTCTACGCTCAGGGACAAGAGTAGCTTGGTCAGGCTTGATCTTTTTAGCTATCCCAACGATCTCCTTATTGATAGACATCTCAAGATTAAACCTTGTGGTGATATTTTTTCTAAGCATCTTTACATCTAGGTCATTGATATGGCGCCTGTCTTCCCTTAGATGAGCTACTATACTATCGCATCCTGCCGCTTCACATATAGAAACTGCATTGACAAGTCTAGGTTCCTTACCGCCTCTTGCCTCTCTCAAAGTTGCCACATGATCTACGTTGACACCAAGCTTAGGCATGTCACCTGCTCTCCACTATATAACCTTTATTCATTTTTTTATCTTGTTTATCTACTGCGGGAACTGTGGATGGACTGATGTGTCTCATATATGAAGACTCATAAAAACTAGCTGAAAGGCGTCTTTCTTTATTAAGTTCTACATTTACATAAAACCATGTTATAACAGCCAATAGCAATGATACTATTTTTATCCAAAAATTATTAACTATCAGATTTTTCATAACTGACCTTTTATTTTTAGTTAAGTTACCTTTGGGGGTACTTTTGAAAATATACCTTTTTTCTTTTTGTCAGGCTTGCATAGATTGTTAAGCACTCTCTTTAATGCCTCATCATCAAGATTATGAGTAAGCTTTCCTTGGGTAGCAATAGATACCCCTCCCGTCTCTTCCGATACAATAATAACCGTAGCATCTGTTTCTTCGCTAAGGCCAAGCCCTGCCCTATGCCTTGTCCCAAGAGTCCTGGATATCTTTGGATTTTGCGTCAAAGGATATAGGCAGCTTGCGCCTATTATCCTATCTCCCGATATTATAACACCTCCATCATGGAGAGGCGTATTAGGCATAAAAATAGTTATAAGAAGTTCTGTATTTACCTTTGCATCTATCTCAATACCGCTTTCAACATAATTCCTGAGCCTGCTTTCTCTTTCTATGGCTATCAATGCGCCTATCTTTTTCTTTGAAAGAGACAATGCTGCCTTGACTACCTCATTGATGACTTCTGCCTCTTTAAAAAATATACCTGACCACCTAGGCTGTCCTATGCTTGCAAGCCCTCTCCTAAGCTCCGGCTGAAATATTATCAAAAATGCCACGACAGATATTGCAAACAGTTTAGTAAAGATCCAATTTATCGTATCCAGGCCCAACTGCTGGGTTATTATAAAAGTCGACACTATAAGTACGATACCTTTTAAGACATGCACTCCTCTGGTGCCTCTGGCAAAAATAAGCACCACGTAAAATACGAACCATAATATGCCTATCTCAACCAATATCTTGAACAATGTAATATTATCCAGCATTTATTTTTTCTCCGCTTTTTAATATAGCATCAGCCACTTTAGCTACCTCGGCCATTTCACGGACATCGTGTACTCTTATTATATCCGCTCCATTATTTATTGCAATAGCTATGCTAGAGGCTGTGCCAAATATCCTATCTTCCGGGCTTTTCTCCAAAATATGGCCTATGAATGATTTTCTGGAAACACCTACCATGACAGGGTACCCCAATACCTTAAATCTGGAAAGGCCATTTAATATCTCTAGATTATGCTCAAGCGTCTTTCCAAACCCTATTCCAGGATCTATTATAATGTTTTCTTTTTTTATACCAGATGCCTGCGCTCTATCGCTAAGCTCCTGCAGCTTAGCGATGATCTCTTCTATTAAATTATCATACATAGGATCAAGTTGCATTGTGGAAGGTTCGCCTTTTATATGCATTATAACGACTTTTGCTCCAAAACTTGCTACAATTCGAGCCATATCGCTGTCACCTTCTAAACCTGTTATATCATTTACTATGCTAGCCCCTTTTTCTAATGCAAGCCTGGCTACTTCTGATTTTTTTGTATCAATTGATATAGGTACGTCTACCTTTTTTTTAAGTCCTTCTATCACTGGTATGACTCTTTCTATCTCTTCTTCCAGCGACACAGCCTTGGACCCGGGACGAGTCGATTCCCCGCCTACATCTATAATATCAGCCCCTTCCTTTACCAGCAGTTCCCCTTTTTCCAAGGCATGGCCGATTTTTTTATATATGCCGTCTCCGCTGAAAGAATCAGGGGTAATATTCAAGACACCCATTATATATGTACGTTCGGAAAAACCAGTATCTATCATTTGATTTCTTCTTTACTAGGTTCAGGAAAGACTATTTTCTTTACTTCCTCAAAATCCATGACCTCTTTCTCCAATAAAGCATCAGATAGTGCCTTCAATTTATCTTTGTTCTTTGAGAGTTCTTTTTTTGCGACCTCATAGGATCCATCTATGATCTTTCGGACTTCGTTATCTATGTCTACGGCTGTCTGCTCGCTATAATTTTTCTCTTCCGTTAGATCTCTTCCTAAAAAGACCTGGCTATCCCTTTTGCCAAAAGTAATATGCCCTAATTTATCGCTCATGCCCCAGCGCATAACCATATCTCTTGATATCTCAGTTGCCTTCTCTAAGTCATCCTGTGCGCCTGTAGAAAGCTCATTAAACATCATCTCTTCACTGGCTCTTCCGCCTAAAAGGCCTACGATCTTACCTAAGAGTTCTTTTCTCGTGACAATATACCTATCCTCTATCGGAAGCCTCATCGTATATCCCAGAGCAATGCCTCTGGGTATGATAGATACTTTATGTAATGGGTCCGCCCCTGGTATAAGAAGGGCCAAAAGCGCATGCCCTGATTCATGGCAAGAGACTATTTTTTTCTCTTCAGGGCTTATCACTCTCGTCTTTCTCTCAGGCCCTGCAATGACCCTTTCGATAGATTCCTGCATCTCTTTCATGCTCACGCTCTCTTTATCTTTCCTGGCAGCTAAAAGCGCAGCTTCATTCACCAGGTTAGCCAGATCTGCCCCTGAAAAACCAGGAGTCTGTCTTGCGATAGAATTGAGCTCCACGCTCTTATCAAGTCTTATATCTTTAACGTGGACCTTAAGAATAGCTTCTCTCCCGATGATATCAGGCCTAGATATGACTATTATCCTGTCAAATCTACCAGGTCTAAGTAAGGCAGGGTCCAATACGTCGGGCCTATTGGTAGCAGCTATAAGTATAACACCCTCCTGCGTATTAAAACCGTCCATCTCGACAAGGAGCGCGTTAAGGGTCTGTTCTCTTTCATCATGCCCTCCGCCTATCCCAGCAAATCTTTGTCTACCGACAGCGTCTATCTCATCTATAAAAATAATACAACCCTTTCCTTCTGCCTTTGCAGCTCTTTTTGCCTGATCGAATAGGTCCCTTACCCGTGAAGCGCCTACTCCGACGAACATCTCTACAAAGTCAGAACCGCTTATATTAAAAAATGGTACCCGGGCTTCTCCACTGACAGCCCTGGCAAGAAGCGTCTTTCCTGTGCCAGGAGGACCCATGAGAAGCACACCCTTAGGGATCTTACCTCCTAATTTCTGGAACTTTTTTGGGTCCTTTAAAAATTCTATTATCTCTTTCAACTCCTCCTTAGCCTCGTCAACTCCAGCAACATCATTGAAAGTAATCCTTGCCTTGTCTCCACTGACCTGCCTGGCCCTGCTTTTTCCAAAAGAAAGTATTCTGCCGCCTCCTCCGCCTTGAGCGCCCCTGTAGATAAAAAACCATAAAAACGCGATAAATAAGATCATGGGGCCAAGGGAATAAAAAATATTAGCCCATAAGGTCTTCGGAGGTTTTACATCAAAATCTTCGACATTATCCCTTATAAGGGCCGTAAGTTCATTGTCCTCTATCGGTATAAACACACTAAAACTTGTGCCATTAGAAAAGACCCCTTTGAGCCTGTCTTCGACTTTTACAACAGATTGTATGGCGTTGGTTTCCTTATTGCTAGCCAAAAGCCTGTAAAACTCTCCATATGTAAACTCTCTCGGAACTGCTGGAGAAGACATAGAACTCATTCTAAGTATATATATAAAAATAAAAAAAAGCCCCATCCAAAAAAAGAGGTTCTTATTGAGCTTGTTCTTGTTGTTATTATTGTTTTTTCTGTTCTTGCTAGGTACTTTTTTGATCTTTTGCATGTCTTCTCCCCAATATATTTATCTTAAACATTGATATTATCACCTAATAATATAAGAATCAATAATTATTTTTATATTATTACACCCTATCTATCAGTGTGTTCTGTTTTCGAGGACGTAAAATTTTCCCAGCGTGAAAATCTTACTCTCGTTTTTTCTCGCTCTCACCTAAACCTTATTTAAGGTAGGGGAGCTTTAAAGCTCCCCTACTGACTCCCCTGCCGATTACCGACTTATTTACCGACTACCGACTTATATAATGTAGGGGAGCCTTAAGGCTCCCCTACCGATATCTACGATGGCGAACCATGCCTGCTCATAAAAGACGTTAAAAATTTTCACCTGAGCGAAGAGACTTATTTTTTCCCTAGCTCTTTTTTAATAATTATCTCTTTCTTACTCTTAATCACGTCTATCCCGCCAGGGAGGTCCACGATAGAATTTGTAGGCCTCTCATTTATCAAAAGCTCTAGTTCCTTCCAGTGCTGATATGTAAACCTTCGCAAGTCGCCCTTTGTCTCCTGGAGAGCGCTCCGCAATATTCTTTTTTTCAGGGCATCCGGTTGTCTGCGAAATTTCTTGATGTCTATGTGTATCTCCGAAGCACTTATCCTTTTAGACATACCCTTACGTTTTCTAGTAGAATACCTCTCGAAAAATTCATTTTCCACTCGTAAGTTCTCAGCCATATTACTAAGGACTTCTTTGATATTGGAATTGAAGTTCTTTTCTAGATACGGGATCAGTTCCTTTCTTATCTTATTCCTTGTGAAGACCACTGAATCATTTGAAGAATCATGCCTGTATCTTAGCTTATTGGTTCCAAGGAAATCTTCTACCTGGACCCTCGAGGCCTCTATAAGAGGCCTTATGATAAAAAAGCTATCTATCTTTTTTACAGGGTTCATCCCTCCCAACCCTGACATACCAGACCCTCTTATCATCCTCATCAAGACTGTCTCAGCCTGGTCATCCTTTGTATGGGCGACTGCGATCTTTTTGATATCATGCCTTTTACAGATATTTTTAAAAAAATCATACCTGACTGATCTTGCAGCTTCTTCGCTTGATAGGCCTTTATCTTTAGCTATCTTAGGGACATCTATTTCATCATAATAAAACTCGAAGTTCATCTCTTTTGCAAGCCCTTCGCAGAATATCCTGTCTCCTCTTGATTCCTTTCCGCGGAATTTATGGTCAAGGTGCGCCACATATACGTACAAAGAGTACTCTTTTTTAAGCTCTGATAAAATATTGAGAAGCGCCACAGAATCAGCTCCTCCCGAGAGGCCCAGAAGGACCCTGTCATGCTTCTCCAGCATATTATGCTTTTTTATAGTTGATTTTACTTGATCCACTAAAGCGGAAGGCATAGATTGTTCTGCTATTCTTAGGTCTGGTAGCGGCGAGTGGATTCGAACCACTGACGCGCCGGGTATGAGCCGACTGCTCTGACCAGCTGAGCTACGCCGCCGAATTTTTTGATCTTTTATTATTAGAAAATCCGTCCCGAGCGGCCTTATTTTTTATACCCTGTCACGAGGGACAAAACTTTCACAACACTTCGTTCAAACTTCCTGTCCTGTATCCTTCAAGGTCCAGCACTACATAGAGAAACCCCAGGGATTTCAAACGGTTAATTATTCTATCATAAAAACCATCTTTAACAAATCTTTTTATGTCTTTTTTGTCTATTTCGATCCTGGCTATATCGCCATGAAACCTTACCCTTACCTGTTTTATGCCAAGCTTTTTTATCGCTTCTTCAGCCAAAGATATCTTTCTCAGGTTCTTAAATGTTATTTTTTGCCCATAAGGAAACCTCGAAGCCAGGC
The DNA here is from genome assembly GCA_043814965.1 of Candidatus Omnitrophota bacterium. Classification (GTDB taxonomy): domain Bacteria; phylum Omnitrophota; class Gorgyraeia; order Gorgyraeales; family Gorgyraeaceae; genus JBDRCN01. The sequence continues at coordinate 56,324 of JBDRJN010000033.1, read as the reverse complement.
ACGCCATAGAAGGCATATCCCATGTCTTAAGGCGCATTTTCCTGGAATGATCACGTATATCTTTTTTAGTAAAACGCGCCTTCGCAAGAGGGCTTGCAACTTTAAATTCTTTTTTGGCAAGACTACCAGGCCTATAATCCGCTCTATCGTCGTAATTAGTAGCATCTATGACTGAGGAAAACCTGTCTTTTTTAGCGATCTGGGTAAGCTTTTTGAACAGTTCTCTCTTGCAATAATAACATCTATCTACAGGATTTTTTATGAACTTCTCATCCTTCAATTCATCTGTACGGATTATCCGATGTTTCACGCCCAGGGAACTTGCAAATCTCTTAGCCTGTTTTAATTCTGAACTTGTGTAAGTAGGAGATGCCGCGGTGACTGCGAGCGTCTTGTCCTTAGGCAAGACATCACTTGCAACCTTTAATAAAAGGCTTGAATCAACCCCTCCGGAGAATGCCACTACAACGCTCTTAAGTTTTTTTAATTCATTTTTTAATCTATCGAGTTTGTTCATATAATAATAAGTGCTGTTTTAGCTGGCAAGGTCTTGAAAAAAGCCTTTTTGTTTTGCGCAACTGACGGATCATGCATTACTGTAGAGTTGGCCTGTCAAAACAAAACGGAGCGAAGCCTAACTTTACAAATCACTAATTCTGGCGGAGCGTCTTTTTGAAGACCTTGCCAGCTAAAACAACTTATTAATCAGATTAGAACTGTTTTTAGTAGGCCTTTGCCTAACAGAAAGAATATCATACTATCCTCTCTATCCAGCCGCCGCCTATGACATACTCAGAGTCATAAAAAACAGCTGCTTGTCCAGGAGTTATAGCGCTCTCTTCTTCTATAAAATCAACTCTTAGCTTATCCTTGTCTATAGTTGTTATCTTGGCTCTTTTCTTCGGATGATTGTACCTTATCTTTACATATGCTTCACTGATATCTTCTTTTGATAACCAATTTATATTATTTACTACAAAACTCTTTCTCTTTGTCTCTTTTATAGTGCCTACCTTTACCTCATTTTTGTCAGGGTTTATATTGACTACATAAAGGGGCTCCTTATATCCTATCCCAAGGCCTTTACGCTGTCCTATTGTAAAATTCCAGAACCCGTCATGCTTGCCCAATATTTTACCCGAGGCATTGACTATATCCCCTTTTTTGGGAGTTACATTGTAATATTCTTCCAGGAATCTAGAATAATCATTATCCGGGATAAAACATATCTCCTGGCTCTCAAGTTTATTATGAAGCGAGAGGCCTAACTCCTCGGCCTTCTTTTTGATCTCTTTCTTCTTGAAATCTCCTACAGGAAAGAGAATATGTTTCAGGTCTTTATATCGCAATGAGAACAAGACATAGGACTGGTCTTTTGTCTTGTCAGCGCTCTCTTTTAATCTATACTCCCTATCATGCTCTATATTGGCATAGTGCCCGGTTGCTACATACATACACTCGAGCTCTTTGGCTTTTTTAAGCAATGCGCCGAACTTTACCTTTTCATTGCATACTATGCAAGGATTGGGAGTACGGCCTTTAAGGTATTCACTACTAAAATAATCTATGACCTCTTTCTTAAAGACGCTCTCGAAATTCAAGACGTAATGTCGTATATCTAATAAGTAGCAGACCTTTTTGGCATCTTCTATATCTTTCAAAGAACAACAGGATCTTTCCTTTACTTTAGTACAATGCTCTTTGGGCCATATTTTCATCGTGGCGCCGATTACTTCATAGCCTTTTTCGTTTAAGATAGCGGCTGCTACAGAACTATCCACACCTCCGCTCATCGCAACTAACACTCTTTTTCCGTTACCCATTACCCTTATCCCTTAACCCTATTAAATATTTATCCATTGATCTGGCTGCTTTTTTGCCAGCGCCCATTGCAGCTATGACAGTATCATCTCCGCCGCATGCAGCATCGCCTCCTGAATAAACACCTTCTATATTAGTAGCCTGCGTCTTAAGGTCGACCTTTATCTTGTTCCATCTGTCCAATTCAAGCCCTGGCGTTGCACTCAAAAAAACCGGATTTGGGCTCTGTCCTATTGCAACACACACTGTATCTACATCCATAAAAAAATCTGAACCTTCTATAGGCACTGGCCTTCGCCTGCCCGATGAATCTGGTTCTCCAAGGTCCATCTTTATACAGTTCATGCCTTTCACAAACCCCTTATCGTCACCCAGTATCTCTTTGGGTAGGGTCAATACATGAAATTCTATGCCTTCTTCCTTTGCGTTCTCTATCTCTTCTTTACGCGCTGGCAGCTCTTTTTCGCTCCTCCTATAAACTATATAGACTTTTCTAGCCCCGAGGCGTAAAGATACGCGAGCTGAATCCATCGCAGTATTCCCGCCGCCTATTACAGCTACATTCTTTCCTATATTTATAGGCGTGTCATAATCCGGAAAAAGATATGCCTTCATCAAGTTAGCTCTTGTTAAAAGTTCATTTGATGAATACACCCTGTTGAGGTTTTCTCCTGGTATTTTCATAAAACTTGGCAGTCCTGCGCCAGTTCCTACAAATACAGCTTTATACCCTTTATTGAACAGCTCTTCTAGAGTGGAGGTCTTTCCTATAATAAAATTTGTAATGACCTCTACGCCCAAAGACTTTAAAAAATCTACTTCCTTTTTCACGATCTCTTTTGGCAAACGAAATTCAGGGATACCATATACTAAGACCCCTCCTGCGGTATGAAGCGCCTCGAATATAGTTACCTTGTATCCATGCTTAGCCAGATCTCCTGCGCATGTAAGCCCTGCAGGCCCTGAACCTATGACCGCTACCTTTTCTTTTTCTAACCGTGACCCGTGACCCGTGACCCGTGACCCATTTTCCATCTCCCGATCAGCTGCAAATCTCTCAAGCGCGCCTATATTTATAGGAGTCCCCTTCTTGCCAAGTATGCAAGCGCCTTCGCACTGGTCTTCCTGAGGGCAGACTCTTCCGCATATCCCCGGAAGGTTATTGTCCTTTTTTATTACCTCGATAGCCTTTTGAAAGTCTTTATTTTTTATAGCATTGATAAAGTCAGGGATATCTATCTCCACAGGACACTTGAGAGAACAGAAAGGTTTTTTACAAAATAGACACCTGGACGCCTCTTTTATAGCTTCAGCCTCATCAAGGCCAAGCGCGACTTCTTTAAAATTTTTGATCCTTTCTTTTGCAGCCTGCTTTTTCATTCTTTAACTCCCTTTTGTTGTCTAGCCTTTGTTATTGAAGTATCCCTCTTATTTTGCATGCGTGTCTTTCTTCTTCCTTAAAAAGACTTTGCCTGGACATCATCTCCTTGAAATTAACCAAATGCCCATCAAACTCAGGCCCGTCTACACAGGCGAATTTAGTCTCGTTTCCGACTTCTATCCTGCAAGAACCGCACATGCCAGTACCATCAACAAGCACAGTATTCAGAGAAACCAGTGTCTTTATTTTATAAGGCCTTGTAAGGTCTGCTGTCACCTTCATCATTATCGCAGGGCCAACTGCATAGACAAGGTTTATTTTTTCTCCGGAATCTATTAACCTTTTAAGGACACCTGAGACAAAACCTTTTTCTCCTGATGTTCCATCGTCAGTAGTAATATACAGCTGGTCGCTCACTTTCTTTAACTCTTCTTTATATATAATAAGGTTTTCTGATCTTGCGCCTATAATAATTATTACTTTGTTCCCGCAAGACTTGTAAGCCTTAGCAACCGGATACAACTCTCCTATACCCACTCCTCCGCCTACGCAGCACACTGTCCCGATATTTACAAGTTCTGTCTTATGGCCTAATGGCCCTACAGCATCCAGCAGGCTCCCGCCCTTTTTTAATTGAGTCAACTTGTATGTAGTGACTCCTACGGCTTGATAGATGATAGTTATAGTGGTCTCCGTGTTATCTGCTATGGTAAGCGGGATACGCTCTCCTGATTCATCTATCCTTACCATTATAAATTGCCCTGCCGCAGCTTTTTTAGCTATAAAAGGCGCGATAAACTCCATTTTAAAAATGCTCGGCCCTATGTTTTCGTTTGATATGATCTTAAACATCTTTCTCCTCGCTTATAAGTTGTAATCCTTTAAGGGTCAATGCCCTATCTACCTTTTCTATGCTTTTACAATATGGGGAGATAAATTCCGCTACTCCTCCAGTTGCGATGGCCTTTGCATCTTTCGAGTATTTATTTTTAAGTTTATTGACTACCCCGTCGCAAAGGCTGCTGATCCCATAAACTGCCCCGCTTATCATACTGTCCTTCGTCTCCTTACCCAAAAGAGACCTTGGTTTAGATAAGATTATTTTCGGAAGCAAAGCTGCCCTTCCTGATAATGCATTCAACGAAAGCTCAAGCCCAGGGACAATAAGCCCGCCCAGATATTCCTTTTTTCTATTCACCATATCTATAGTAATAGCTGTTCCAAAATCAACGATTATGGATTCTCCACCGTATAGATCAAAACCTGCCCTCGCATTGACAAGCCTGTCCTGTCCGACCTGTTTTGGCTTATTATAACAGTTCTTTACTCCGCTATCTATGTTTTCCCCGACTACCAGGATCCTTATACCTAAAGTAGATCTTAATACCCTTTTTACATCTATGGATATCTTTGGGACAACACTTACTAAGATCACTTTATCGATAGATCTTATATAAGGCCTCAGCTTTTTTCTATATTCTACCCCCAGGTCATCCGTATAAGTCGGTATCTTAAAATCTTTTTTTAGAAAAGACTCTTCGAAGATCCCGCTATGGATGTTGCTATTACCTATGTCTACTGCTAATAACATCTTACCTTAACATGCTTACGTCCCCCGCAAGCACCCTTTCATTGAACCCGCTATCAAGCCTGATTATCAAGGCGCCTTCATTGTCTATGTCTACGGCATGCCCCTGAATAACCTGATCATGATAGCTTACTTTCACTCTTTTATCAAGTACTCCTGAAAGGACTTTATATTCATTCAGGATAACCTCTCTCTTGCCTTCCGAGAACATCTTGTAATACCTATCAAGGTTCCTTAAAATGACTCTCAAAAGCTCTACCCTGGATACGCTATTACCCTTTTCTTCTAATATAGAGCTAGCTCCTTCTGGTAAAAGGTCTTTTTTGGTATTTATATTGATACCTATTCCTATTATAACAAAATTGATCTTATCTGTCTCCCCGTTCATTTCTGTAAGTATCCCGCATATCTTGGAATTATTTATCAGGATATCGTTCGGCCATTTTATAAGTGCCGGCAGGTTCACGTATTCTCTTATGCTTTTTGCGATAGCCAAAGATGAGATAAGGGTAATAAGCGATATCTCCCTAGGCAAGATATCAGGCCTTAGTATCACTGAAAAATAAGCGCCTTTACCTCTAGGAGAGATCCATTTTCTACCAAGCCTACCCCTGCCTTTGGACTGGTATTCAGCAATGACTATAGACCCATTTTTTTCTCCTGACAAAGCAAGACTATAAGCAGTATCATTGGTAGAGGATATTTCTTTATAAGAATATATCTTTTTTCCTACTATATCAGTGCCTAAGTCAAAGCCCAGTTCCAGTTCTGTCAATCTATCCGGAAATGACTCCAAGCGATACCCTAGATGAGGAGATGCGGTTATCTCGTAACCTTCTGCGCGGAGTTTTTCAATATGTTTCCATATGGTTGTACGGGATACACCCAATGCGTTGCTTATCTCTTCACCTGATATATAGCTGCCACTGTTCTTCTTAAAAAAATTGATTATCTTAGTATCCATCATGTCCTATTTTTTAATAAAGACATCCGAAAGACATCCGAGACGTTTTCCAAGCTGTTCGGGAAAGTGCCCTTTCCTCAATAAGGAAAATGTCATATAAATAAAAGGGGACAGTTTCCTTATTGGGTTTGGGACAGTTTCCTTATTGGGTTGGAAAACGTCTCTAGTTCTTTTATCTTGTCGCGTAATTCTGCTGCGCGCTCAAACTGCAAGTTCCTTGCGCAGAGCTCCATCTCTTTCTGTAACTCGGATATCAATGACTCTCTTTCAAATTCATCTTCTGTCTGGCCGCATGAATCCATGACTATCTCCTCAGCCTTTTTAGCGCTTTCTATCCCTTCTTTTATCGCCTTTTCAATAGATCTCGGAGTAATGCCATGTTTTTTATTGAATTCAAACTGTTTGACCCTGCGCCTATTGGTCTCTCTTATTGCCCTTTCCATGGATTTTGTAAGTGTATCTGCGTACATTATTACTTTTCCATCCACATGTCTCGCAGCCCGGCCAGCGACTTGTATCAAAGACGACCATGACCTTAAAAAACCCTCTTTATCAGCATCCAATATTGCGACCAAAGTCACTTCAGGCAAGTCCAGGCCTTCTCTTAAAAGATTTATACCTACCAGACAATCGAATTTCTTCTTTCTAAGGTCCTGGAGTATCTCTGTGCGCTCTATGGTATTGATCTCAGAATGAATATACTTGACTCTTAATTTAAGCCCCGAGAGATAGCTTGCCAGGTCCTCTGACATCCTTTTAGTCAATGTAGTCACAAGGACCCTTTGATCTTTATCGATCCTATACTTTATTTCCTCGACCAGGTCATCTATCTGTCCGTTTACAGGCCTTACTATGATCTCAGGGTCTATAAGTCCTGTTGGCCTTATCAGCTGTTCTACCACCTGACTGGAATTCTCTAGTTCATAATCCGATGGGGTAGCTGAGACATATGTCTTTTGGCCTACAACATCCATAAATTCCTCGAAACTTAAAGGCCTGTTGTCGAGCGCAGAAGGCAGCCTGAACCCATAATCTACCAATACCTGCTTACGTGCCCTGTCGCCCTTATACATACCCCTAAGCTGAGGAAGTGTGACATGGCTCTCATCTATTATAGTAAGAAAATCTTCCGGGAAATAATCAATAAGGCAGTTAGGCCTCAAGCCAGGCGCCCTGGCGCTTATATGTCTTGAATAATTCTCTATACCATTACAATAGCCTATCTCATTGAGCATCTCTATGTCATAATTGGTCCTGGAATAAAGACGCTGCGCCTCAAGAAGCTTATTCTGGTCATTAAGATCTCTTACTCTTTCTTCCAGCTCTATCCTTATGGTCTCTATGGCCTTGTCCAATCTCTCTTTTGTTGTGACAAAATGCTTTGCAGGATATACGGCTATCTTTTCTACATTGCTTAAAGTCTTTCCTGTCAATGGGTCTATCTCATCTATCTTCTCGACCTTGTCCCCAAAAAAATACAGCCTGAAACAAGTCTCTTCATATGCTGGAAATATATCGACTATATCTCCCCTGACCCTCATACATCCACGCCTGAAATCAATGTCATTCCTTGTATAATGGATATTTACAAGGCTTATCAATAGATCCTTGATCTTTATACTGTCCCCTTCTTTTAGAAATAATAATTGCTCTTTATAGTCCTCTGGAGAACCCAATCCATATATACACGACACGCTTGAGACTATCACCACATCTCTCCTTGACATCAGAGCGCTAGTAGCCCTGAGCCTTAGCCTGTCTATATTGTCATTTATTGAGGCGTCTTTTTCGATATAAGTATCAGTATGCGGGACATATGCCTCGGGTTGGTAATAGTCGTAATAACTCACAAAATACTCTACTGCATTATTAGGAAAGAACTCCCTGAATTCACTATAAAGCTGGGCTGCGAGCGTCTTGTTGTGAGATATGACAAGCGTAGGCCTCTGGACCCTCTCTATCACATTGGCCATAGTAAAAGTCTTACCGCTGCCAGTGACCCCCAATAGAGTCTGGGCATTGCAGCCTTTTTTTAAGCCTTCGACTATTTCCTTTATCGCCTTAGGTTGGTCGCCCTCTGGCCTAAATGAACTGACTAATTTAAATCTCGGCATAATCCTTCCTGATAAGCTAAAAGAATCTACCCGCTCAAGTTAAATCTTTCTTTTTCGATCTATTTTCTATCTGTCTAATAGAGGGCTTCAAAAAGATGTTCAGATTTCTTCTAGCAGATCTCCAGCGAAAAGTCTATTGAGCGGGCTGAATGGGTAATAAAACCCGTTGAGATCCTATCTACCCCGGTTGCTGCAAGTTTTGAGAGGCTTTCTAGATTGACTCCGCCTGAAACCTCTATAAGGATCTTTTTTCCTGTCTTGCTATATTCTTTATTTCTTAGCTTGACTGCTTTTTTAATATCATCAAGTTTCATGTTATCGAGCATTATAATATCCGCGTTGTTATAAAGCGCTGCCTCGAACTCTTTCAAGTTATCCACTTCTACTTCAATGTCCTTAAAACCTTTTTCCTTGAAACTAGCTATAGCTTTTTTTATCACATCTATCTTTTTGGCATTAAAACGATTTCTTAAGCTAAAGAGATGATTATCCTTTATCAAGACACCATCCCCCAGATTGGTCCTGTGGTTTATCCCTTCCCCGACCCTGACAGCATATTTGTCCAACGCCCTCATCCCCGGCATGGTCTTTCTGGTGCTAAAAAGCCTTGTGTCTTTTCCTTTTATCTTCCTGACGAATTCACTGGTAGTGGTAGCAACCCCGGAAAGCCTGCTTAAAAAATTCAGCGCGGTCCTCTCAGCTGTAAGGATGTTTTTTGCTGAGCCTTTTATAGAAAGGATCTTTTTGTCTTTTTTTACGGCTGAACCATCTTTATATAACGGCCTTGTGACTATATTTTCATCAAGCGCGTTGAACACCCATCTAGCTACATCAATGCCGCAAAGCACACAGCTCTCTTTAGCGACTATATCTGCCAAAACTATCTCATCTTTCTCAAAAAGGACTTTATTGGTTATATCCCCGGACCCTAGGTCCTCGTTGAGGGCAGTCATTATTATAGGTAACGCGTCTTTACTTAAAAGTTTAGTGGTCATAGGCTCTTTAATGTATCCTTTATCCTCTTGATCTCGTCTTTAAACCTTTGAACTTTTTCTTTTTCCATGTTAACTATGTTCTCTGGCGCCTTATTTATAAAGTTCTTGTCCTTTATCTTCTTTTCGCTGAAAGATAAAGATACGAGGGATCCCTCCATCTTTTTATTTAATCTATTTCTTTCACTGTCTATATCGATAACGCCTTCCAAAGGAATAAAGATATTGCAATCCTCGAGTATCGCGCTAGCTGCATGCCTTGGTTTTTTGATCTTATGGTCTATTGTCAAACCCTCCAACTTGGCAAGGTTGGTTATGTACGGGGCCCCTTCGTTTATCTTTGATTCGACTCCCTTTTTTAAGGGAACGAGTTTTACTGAAAGAAGCTTCGAATAAGGTATATTCATCGTCGAGCGTATATTCCTTATGCTTATAGTTATGTCTTTTATAAGATTTATCTTTGATTCACTATCTTTATTGGCCAATGACTTATCTACTAAAGGCCATTTCTCTATCATGATACTATTTCTCTTTTTTATATTCTGCCATATCTCTTCTGTGACAAAAGGCATAAAAGGATGCATCAACTTTAAAGAACTCTCTAGTGTATATACAAGGACCTTTTCCACATTCTTCTTTTTAATAGATGGCTCCTGCTCCATCAGTATAGGCTTTACTATCTCGATATACCAATCGCAGAACTCATGCCAGAAAAATTCATATATAATAGACTCCACTTCATTGAATCTATATTGATTCAATGCCTTCTTGGCCTCACCAATGGCCTTTTGTAAAAGGCTCAATATCCATCTATCAGCCAGGCTCAATTCCTTGACATTAAAATCAGTCCCTGTGTCTTCGGATATATTCATAAGGACAAACCTTGATGCATTCCATATCTTGTTTACAAAGTTCCTACCTATATGAAATTTCTCTTTTGACAAAAACACATCCTGCCCTGTAGCAGTAATAGCTATGAGAGAATACCTCAAGGCATCCGCGCCAAACTCATCTATTATCTCTATAGGGTCTATAGTATTACCAAGGGATTTTGACATCTTTTTTCCTGCAGCATCCCTGACAGTGCCATGTATATACACGCCGCTGAAAGGTATGTCTTTCATGAACTCCATGCCAGACATGATCATCCTGGCAACCCAAAAAAACAATATCTCAGGCGCTGTCACGAGAACTGATGTCGGATAGAAAAAGTCCAGTTCCTTTGATCCTTTAGGCCATCCTAAAGTCGCAAAAGGCCATAGCCATGAAGAAAACCATGTATCCAGCACATCCTCATCCTGCACGATATCAGTCGAGCTGCATTTAGGACACTTCCCGGGCTGCACTTTTGATACTATAACGCCTTTACTTGTGGCTTGTGGCTTGTGGCTTGTGGCCTTATCTACCTGTTTCATACATTCCCGACAGTAATAAACAGGCAAACGATGTCCCCACCATATCTGCCTTGATATACACCAGTCTCTTATATTCTCCATCCAGTTTAGATAAACCTTTGTCCATCTTTTAGGATAGAACTTTATCTTGCCTTTTTTTACCACATCTATAGCAGGCCTTGCAAGTTCCTTCATCCTTACGAACCACTGTTTGGATAGATAAGGCTCCACGATAGTATTGCATCTATAACAATGTCCTACTGCATGCTGATGCGGAACGGCCTTTACTATCAATTTTCTTTCTTTCAATGCTTCTAATACTGCTTCTCTCGCCTCAAACCTGTCCATCCCGGAGAAGTCCCCTGCGTTTTCATTCATAGTACCATCAGGCTTCATTACAAGTATCGGCTTCAATCCATGCCTTAGGCCCATCTCAAAATCATTCGGGTCATGCGCAGGAGTGACCTTGACTATGCCTGTACCGAATTTAGGGTCGACAAAATCATCTTTTATTACCTTGAGCTCTCTTTCTATTAATGGCAGGATTATCTTTTTATCCAATAATGATCTATATCTCTTGTCTTTTGGATTGATCGCAACTGCGGCATCTCCCAGCATGGTCTCAGGCCTGGTAGTCGCAACAGTTATATATTCCTTTGAATCTTTTATGGGATATTTTATATAGTATAAAAATCCTTCCTTATCATGATGAGGCGCCTCTTCATCTGAAAGCGCAGTATGACATCTTGGGCACCAGTTTATAATATAATTACCCTGATATATAAGGCCTTTATCCCACAGCCTTACAAATACCTCCAGGACTGATTCTGAGTATCCCTCATCCATCGTAAAGCGCACTTTATCCCAGTCACAAGAAGAGCCCAGCCTTTTAAGCTGATTCACTATAGTAGAGCCATGTTCGTCACGCCATTTCCAGACCTCTTTTAAAAACTCATCCCTTCCGAGGTCATCTCTCCCTTTGCCATCCTTCGAAAGTTTCTTCTCGACGACATTCTGCGTTGCGATACCAGCATGGTCAGTCCCCGGCATCCACAATGCTTCAAAGCCTTCCATCCTCTTCCAGCGTATAAGTATATCCTGGATAGTGTTATTAAGCGCGTGCCCCATATGCAAGATACCTGTTACATTAGGCGGAGGAATAGATATAGTGAAAGGGTCTTTTTTAGAAGGTAACGCATTAAAAAGCCCTTCGTCCAACCACCTCTTGTATACAGAGGCCTCTATCTCTTTAGGATTACATCTTGTTGGGATATCCTTCATGGCGGGAGACCTATTTTGCCTTATCTTTTAAAAGTTTATACTCTACGCTATCTACAAGCGCCTGCCAGCTGGCTTCTATGATATTTTCAGATACCCCTACAGTGCCCCAGGATGATCTTTCATCCTGCGATTGTATGAGCACCCTTACCTTTGCTGCAGTACCTGCTTTTTCATCAAGCACTCTTACTTTAAAATCAGATAGATGCATCTGGCTCAAGGTAGGATAGAATTTATTAAGCGCTTTCCTTAACGCATTATCAAGCGCATTTACAGGGCCATCGCCTTCAGCTACAGTATGTTCGATCTTTTTATTAACCTTTAATTTTATAGTAGCTTCTGAGATCAGCATATTATCCAGCCTCTTTTCAATATTCACATTAAAACCCTGAAATGTAAAATATGGCTTATATTTCTTCAAAGCCCTTTTCATCAGGACCTCGAATGACCCGTCTGCAGCCTCAAAATAATAACCCTGATTCTCCAGGTTCTGGATGAGTTTTAGTATCTTCCTGGTCTTTGGGTCGTCCTTGGAAAGGTCCAGTTCCATCTCTTTTGCCCTTAATATGATACTTGTCTTTCCGGACAGTTCGGATATCAATATCCTTCTATGGTTACCCACTATAGCTGGTTCTATATGCTCATATGTCCTGGGATTTTTCATGACTGCATTTACATGTACCCCACCCTTGTGGGCAAAAGCGGATCTACCTACAAAAGGCTGATTATCCTGTTGTTTCATATTGGATATCTCGCTTACATATCTTGAGACCTCTGTAAGTTCTTTTAATTTAGAATCCTTCAGGCACTTGTAACCCATCTTTAGCTGAAGATTCGGGATAATGACACATAGGTCAGCGTTTCCGCACCTCTCACCATATCCATTTATAGTACCCTGCACCATGTTAACGCCTGATTCTACAGCTGCAACGCTATTGGCAACAGCCATACCGCTGTCATTATGGGTATGTATGCCTATAGGTACATCAAACTCATTGCATATGCTTCTAGTGATAATACCCAGTTCGTATGTGACCATGCCGCCATTTGTATCGCACAATATTATGGCATCGCACCCTCCATTTTTAGCAGCATGCAAGGTCTCCATAGCATATTCTTTATTGCTTATATAAGCATCGAAAAAATGCTCCGCGTCATAGAACACAGTCATCTTCTTTGATTTAAGATGCTCTACTGAATCCTTGATCATGCTAAGGTTTTCCTCGAGAGATACATTCAATACTTCGCTGACATGCAAGTCCCACGTCTTGCCAAATATCGCGACTGTCTTTACGCCTGACTTTAAGAACGCCTTTATATTCTGGTCATTAGAGGGGGATATCTTAGCGCGGCGAGTGCTGCCAAAGGCCACTATCTCGGAATTCCTAAACTTAGTGTTCTTGATCTCTTTAAAAAACTCCGCATCTTTAGGATTTGAACCCGGCCAGCCGCCTTCTATATAATGCACCCCTAGAGAATCCAGCCTTTTGGCTATCCTTATTTTATCATTTACAGATAAGGAAATACCCTCGCCCTGAGAACCATCCCTTAATGTAGTGTCATATAATTTAACATCACGCATATCTCACTCCATTCTTCTTATGAAATAACCGATAACTAAGAAACAAGGTACAAACTGATCAAATTCGAAATACGAAACCCGAAATCCCTGCCTGCCGGTAGACAAGCTAAACAAATTCGAAATTCTAATGTTTTAAACTTGATGCTTTGAATTTCGGATTTATCATTTACTTTTCTTTCCTAACTTAAATGCCTTATGTATAGCCTTTACAGCCTTCTCAGCGTGGATCTTGTTGATCACGCATGATATCTTTATCTCTGATGTAGAGATCATATCTATATTTATCTTGTTAGCTGCAAGGCAATCAAACATCCTTGCTGCTACGCCTGAATGGGACTTCATGCCCACTCCTACTATAGAGATCTTGGCAATATCGCGATTATATATAACACCCTTGGCCTTGACCTGCTTTTGTATATTATCCGCAGCATCTTTTGTCTTAAAAAGATCCGATAAAGGCACTGTAAAAGAAAGGTCTGTACAACCTGTCCTTGAGATATTCTGTATGATCATATCTACATTTATGCCCTTCTTTGATATCTCTTTGAATATTAATGCTGCAATACCAGGTTTATCAGGTACATCGCATATAGTGACCTTTGCTTCTCCTTTATTCATTGTAACGCCGCTGACTAAGACTTCTTCCATGGCCTTGACCTCCTTAGAGATAATAGTTCCATTTTTATTACTAAAACTAGACCTTATATGTAATGGTATTGAAAATTTTTTGGCTACCTCCATGGATCTCGCCTGCATGACCTGAGCCCCCAAAGAAGCCAACTCCAGCATCTCTTCATAACTTATACAAGAAAGCTTTCTGGCGTCTTTGACCAGCCTTGGATCAGCTGTATACACCCCTTCGACATCAGTATATATCTCGCACATCTCTGCATCAAGTGTCTTTGCAAGCGCAACAGCCGTAATATCGCTTCCGCCTCTTCCAAGCGTGGTGATCTCCTGGTCCAGGTTGATCCCCTGGAATCCAGCTACTATAACTACTTTTCCTCTTTTTAATTCTCTCTTGATCTTATCAGCGCTTATTCCTACGATCCTAGCTTTTGTATAGGTCCCATCGGTCATTATCCCGACCTGGGCCCCTGTAAAAGATATAGCATCTATATTTAATTTATGCATAGCCATTGCTAAGAGCGCTACAGATACTTGCTCCCCAGTAGATATAAGCATATCAAGTTCTCTATCGCTAGGAGTCTCCGTTATACCGCTGGCTAATTCCAGAAGTTCATCAGTGGTATCCCCCAACGCAGATACCACGACTACAAGAGAATGGCCTTTTTTATGATATCTAGCGACTCTATTGGCTACATTTTTTATCTTATCTATGTTTGCTACTGAGCTGCCGCCGTATTTTTGCACTATCAAAGACTTGGGCATGATATTTTCCTCTTTTTAACTGAATCAAAGACATCCAAGACCATCAAGATCGACATTATTATAAGTACGACTGATAATATACTAAGAATGATATTGTGCGTTTTTATAAAACTGGCTAGTTTGTATGCCAATGCGCCCAAAGATGTTATGAGCATAAACACAACTGGTAATAATGTATATCTTATGGTCTTACCTTTACACAATAGCCAGCTTGATATTACTATAAAAGTAAACGCCGCTACCAATTGGTTGCTAGCGCCGAATATAGGCCAGATACTACTCCACTTGCCGCTCAAGGCCAATAATCCACTTGTAAATATTACCACAAACGTCGAAAAGAATCTATTCTTTATTTTAAAAAGTTCTTCTGATAAATACCTGCATATTCTAGTAGCTGTATCCAAGGTAGTCAAGACAAAAGCATTCAATATCATTATTGCTACTACCTGGCCCTTTCCCCCTAGGATCGGATAGGTCAATACTCCGAACCCAACGCCAAACGCGCTTATAGGGCCATCCCCTCCTTTTGAAAGCATACCCTTTAAAGCCCCTTGAGAAAGGCCTGCTGTAACTGCGATAAGCGCTAATACTGCTAAAAATGCTTCCAATGCCATACCCCCGTATCCGATGCGCTTTGCAAATATTTCATTACTGAGCTGTTTTGAGGTAGTGCCGCTTGCGACCAGTGAATGAAACCCTGAGTTCGCCCCGCAAGCTATTGTCACAAAAAGCATTGGCCATAACCACCCTGAGTTGCCAGGATTCCAGCCCGCATAAGAAGCAGTGTTAATATCCGGCCTGGTAATAATGATGCCTAACACCCCTACGATGATACCAAAATAAAGCAAAAAACTAGATATATAATCTCTTGGCTGAAGCAAGATATGTACGGGAGTAGTTGACGCAAAGAATGCATACACTAAAAGCACAACACACCATAATAAATAAGGGTCGTTCCCGAATGTAATAGGATTTATCCCTCCCAATACGATCGAGAATACCAAGAGCGCTAAACTAATAAGTGTAGATATCAAGATATTCAACTTAAGCTTATGGAGTAAAAATCCGAATATTAAAGCGATGGCTATAAGCCCAAAGGACGGGATCACGGTAGTCGGTTCAGCAGTAAGCGTCTTTGCAGATATAGACGTAAACACGGCTATTACAAGTATAAGCGCAAGCCAGACAAACCCTAAAAATATCAATTTAGATCTTTTTGATATCACACTTTCTGCTATATCAGCTATTGAGCGGGACCTATACCTGACAGATATGATAATAGATGCAAAATCATGGACACCCCCTATAAATATGGTCCCGAATATTATCCATAATAAAGCAGGGTACCATCCCCATATACCCACTGCTATTATCGGGCCTACTATCGGGCCTGCTCCGGCAATACTTGCGAAATGATGGCTAAAAAGTATCAGCCAATTTTTACACGGCACATAATCTATCCCGTCATAATAAGTATGCGCGGGCGTCTCTCTGCCAGGATCTATATCGAATAATCTTTCTATGATCCTGGCATAAAACACATATCCCATGACCAAAAATAAAGCTGAGATTAAGATGATGACTAACGAATTCATTACTTCTTCCCAATTTTGCTACGAGTACCCGGTTTTAAGAGCAAAATAAGAATTTAAGCGTCTTCCTGATGCTTAAATTCTCCGCAATAGATAAATAATATTTTTCTTGCGCGTAAGATGCGATAGAATACTCTCATACTCCGATATCTCTATATTACTATAACCTTCCAAAGGAGAAAAAGACACGACATATTCATTGTCTATATCATAAAACATGCTTCTTAAATAAAAAGGGAGGGGTTTGTGCGATCTTGGAGTAAGGTATTCATAAGGTTCGTTGATAATAAGCTTACTGTAATGCCATCCATTCCATGCATAACCGCTATCAATTTTATTAATAGGCACATTTTTATTTAACAATGACTCCCCCATATCCCAGCTGGCTTTATTCCATTTAAATGTATCCTCGCTGATTATAACTGAGTATAAAAAAAATATTAAGAGCCCTATTATAAATATAGGTTTTGAAAATCTAAGGTTTCTTGTAACTTCTAAGATAAAGATAACTGCGCCTGGGATAAATATTATTAAATATCTATCTGTGATCCCCCTCATGACAAGAATAAATCCAAGCTGAAAAAGTGTTACTAAACATACTAGCACATAAGGAGGAATTGATTTACTGGTATTTTCCGGTGTAGTAGACTTTTTATCTAAGGGCATCCGTAACCATAGAAAGTAGATCAACAAAACACATCCTGTTATTAAAAGCCAGGATAATAAAGCATTATGTATATTAAGGATCCTAAAAAAATTCAGGTCAAAACTTCTTTTTACATGCCCGGCATCATATAGATAGCCATACCAAAGTGTATATATACTAAATATCCATTTCCTCCCGATTATCAATAAGAATGAAGCTAATATGGAAAATATACCTATATATAAAAATATGCCTTTTGCCTTACCTTTAAAACCATCCAATATCCCTTTGATCCTTAAGACTATAAAGATTAAAAATACCGCGGAACAAATTGCAGTGATCGCGGTTATACATGCCCAGGCAAGATCAGAGATAATTATCCTGCGGCTGCCGGCGAGCATAGAATCGAAGAATACTCCATATTTAGTGACCCACATACCATAATAAGGCATCATTTTTTTGCCTGTAGCAATGCCGACAGCTGTAATAGCGCTAAGGAAAACTACAGTTGCAGAAACACTACAAATACCAGGATACCTCTTGAATATGTTCTTATAGATCTCTTTTATATCAATTAAATAAGCCAATATTAAAGGAGCGCAAAAAAGCGCTGCGTAGTTTAAGATAAATATTAAGTCTTGAGGTGAATTAAGAGAAAGGTGCAGTTTGTCGACGTTTGGCTTTTGACTTTGCCAATATATATATATCCCCATAATAGCTATAGGGAACACTGCCAATATAAATATCTTTGAAAGGCTCAAGCGTTTTCTGTGTTTCGGATCCAACAAGTAGAACACAAGTACCCCTAATGGTACAAGCACTCCATTCTGCCTTACCAAAGACGCAAAAACACAAAATAGGCTTCCTAAAAATAGATCTATGCTCCCTTCCTCTCTCAAAGACCGTAAATAGAAAAAAACTCCCAGAAGCATCCAGCATATAAACGGCACATCAGTCATGTATGTAAATGAAGTTACAAAAAATATTGGGTTTACTATCAATAAAAGGCTCGAAAGGCTCGCCTTTGGTTCAGAAAAATCCAGTTCTTTTATGATCAAATAAAAAATAATATTTGCCAACATGCTCAATATAAATGTGGACAAATTAAGGGCCATAAAAGAAAACCCGAGTATCTTACAGAAAAATGCCCCGCATAATATATGTGACAATAGGCTCATGGCTCCTAGCCCTATAAATCTGATCGTGCCAGTCTCTAAAAAATATTTTGCGATCTTGGCATAGGCCCATGAATCATTGATAAGGATATCCGGGATCTTCTGGATCAAGAGGAATGCAATAGCGTAAATAATAGATATTACGGATATTCCGGGATATTTTTTAAAAAAATTAACCATTTTTTGTGACTCTCTCTAAGACTAACATGCCTTGATGCCTATGCCTGGCCTTTTAACCGCCTATAAAAAATTCCATCAATTCATAACCCTTATCTATCTTAAATTTCGACTGGCGGGCTTCATTCTCATTAAAATACATTGAATCATCAGGCTCTATATCAGTGCCGTACATCTCAAAACACACATAATCCCTGGAGTGCGTCCTCAAAGCTAATGGCGTAGCATGATCCGAGAGGACAAGCATCCTGAATTCCTCTTTGCTAGATTTAAAATGTTCAAGCATTGTGCCGACTACAAACTTATCAAAGTTCTCTATTGCCCTTATCTTTTCTTTTAAGTCTCCGTTATGCCCTGCTTCATCAGGCGCTTCTACATGCACAAATACAAAATCCCTTTCCTTTAAAGACCTGATAGCATATTCAGCCTTGCCCAGGTAATTAGTATCATAATATCCCGTAGCCCCTGGCACATCTATGACCTCTAGGCCTATGATCTTTCCAATACCTTTTATCAGGTCCACTGCTGATATGATAGACCCTTCTACTTTATAGAGTTCCTTGAATTTAGGCATAGAAGGCTTTACGCCTTGGCCCCAAAGCCAGATCATATTTGCCGGGTTCTCCCTTAAGTCAACCCTGACCCTGTTTACTTCATGATTTAAAAGTATATCTCTCGACCTATACATCAGGTTAGTTAAAAAATCTGCCTGGTCACCTTTTTTAGGCAGATACCTATTGATCTTTTTTCCCGCTATATCATGCGGAGGAGTGCATTTGACCTTTGAAAGTTCCTTTAACAGGCCTTCATCTTTCTGGTTAAAGACCGCCAAATGCCTATAGCTGACACCCCCGTAAAATCTCATATCCCTGGTACCTAGTTTTTTATTTAATTCATTGATTATAGAATGTGCTTCTTTCGTAGATATATGGCCAGCGCTGTAATCTACCATCTTATCATCGGAGACAGTGACAAGATTGCATCTAAAGGCTATATCATCGCCCCTAATATCTATACCCATATTTGCAGCCTCCAAAGGGCCTCTTCCAGTATAGTATTTATGAGGGTTGTAGCCCAGGATAGAAAGATTTGCAACATCACTCGCAGGAGCTAATCGCCTCGGGATCATATTGGTAAGGCCTATCCTGCCTTTTTCTGCAATAAAATTCATATTGGGTGTCTTGGCTACTTCCAAAGGAGTCTTACCATCAAGTTCATTTATCGGCCTATCTACCATCCCGTCTCCTACTAAGACTATATATTTCATATATTATCTCCTGTCCCTGATTACTGATTACTGTTTACTATTTTGCCCTTTTCCCAAGCCCTCATAAATGCATCTACGACTATAGGATCGAACTGCTTATCTTTATTATCTATCAATTCCTTCAAAGCAGCCTCATTCGGCAAAGCCTTCCTATAAGGCCTGTCTGATATCATAGCATGGAAAGAATCCACTACTGCGATTATCCTGGAAGAAAGAGGTATATCATCGCCTTTCAGGCCATCAGGATATCCCAATCCATCATATCGTTCCTGGTGATGCCTTATGATCTTACTGACATTTTTTAATCTTGAGATGGGTTTGACGATCCTTTCACCTATCTCGGAGTGTTGTTTCATGACAGAATATTCCTCATCGGTAAGTTTTCCGTTCTTATTTAAAAGAGCGTCGGGTATCCCGATCTTGCCTATATCGTGTAAGAGAAGTGATATCTTGAGTTCTTCCATATCTAGCTCTATCTTGCCTATGGCTACCAGTTCTTTTGCCAGCTCTATGCCATACTTAGCGACAGTATCAAGATGGCCTCTTGTATAAGAATCCTTTTCATCCACAGTCCTTGCAAGAGCCAGGACTGTCTCAAAATAGTTCCTTCTTTCCCTCTCTCTCAATCGCTCAAGCTCTGTAACATTCCTGGCATTCTCTATAGCAATAGCAACCTCATCTGAAAGCGCGGTCAAAAGCCTTACTTCTTTCAGGGAATATGTTTCTCCGGAAAGTTTTTCTCCCAATATTAAAAATGCCAGGAGGTCTTTCCTCCAAAAGCTAGGTATACAAAGAGAGCATTTAAGTTCTTTCAATCTATCCATTGAGATCTCTTTGGAAGATACTTTATCTGCCAGGAACCCTTTTTTTGTCTTTTTTAAAAACCTCACTAACGTATCGTCGTTTACTATATTACAATATGCCAGATCCTTGTTTTCTCCCCTGCGGGATTTTAATACGAACTCGTCTCTTGCGTGATCATGCTGGAATATAGCAACGCTCCTCACCTTTACATGCATCTTTACTATCCTGGCAATAAGGTTTAAGAGCCTATCCATATCCTTGATAAGCACCATACCCCTGCTAGCCTTGGTCAATATGTCTTCATAAGGGATCTTTTTATCTCTTCTATTTTTTATCTTAATTTTACCCATGTTCCTCAAATCTTTATGTACAGGTCATGTACTATCGCAGTACTACGTACCAGTTTCCCGAGTTTATCCATCTCTTTTGGCATAACTACAGCTGTTATAGGGTCAAAAAAACCATCCAAAAAAGATGTGTTCTTGAGCCCTGTCAGGCTCATAGACCCGGAAAGGCCATACAGTATCACATCTTTAGGCGGATAAGGTGACTTTGAAAACTTCTCTGAAAAATTATAGAGCCTGTACATGCTGGTATTGCTTAATACGATATCCGGCTTAAAGCTTTCCAGCGCTTCTAATACCTCTTTGTCTGTATAAGAGGCCCTGATCTCATAGCTTCCTCTCGAACGTTTTTCGTCGCTAAAATATTCTGCCTTAGGGCCGTACATTATTTCATTAGGCTCTATAAAAAGTAACTTTGCTTTTGCAAATATATCTTTATTATTTATGAGTACCGATGGATTCTTCTTGTCTTTTTCTTTCCCTAGGAGAGTGTCATTGACCACCTTTACAAGCGTATTGATAGAAAAAGGTTTACTCAAGAAAGCGTCATACCCTATCTTGTCCAGTTCACTTTTATATTCTTCCAGAAAACCGCTAAGGACCACTGTCTTTATGTGCGGGAATCTACTCTTTGCGAACTTTAGAAGCTCTATGCCGTTTACCTGCGGGATCTCGATATCCAAAGAGACCAGGTCAAATGCCTTGTTCTCCAGATACATCTTTGCATCTTTTCCAGTAAAAGCGACATCTACATCGTAACCTTGAGATACAAAGAGGTCCCTTAGGACCAGCGCAATATTTCTCTCATCTTCTACTATAAGTATACTTTTGCCCATAGATTTAAACTATACTCTTTGATTTTGCAATAGATTGTCTTATGCCTTTTAGTATCCTGCCTACCTCAAGCGCATAACCTTCTACATCATCCAAGAGTTTTATGATATTTTCTTTTTCCTCTTCCAGCCTGCTAGGATCAAATCCATTTTTCTCCAGATTATACCTAGTCATACCAGATTGGGTCGTTATCTTATTAAGCCAATTGTTTACAGCGTGAAAATCTTCTTTTGTCGTATCGTTGTCTTTGGTCATTACGCCTCCTTGAAGAGATTCTCTATGATCTCTATTAATTCTCGTAAAGATGCAGGTTTACTCATAAAATTACTCGCGCCTAAAGAGATGCACTCTTTTCTTGCGTCCTCTTCTTCACCAAATCCTGTAAGCACTATTACCTTTAGATCCGGGTTTATTGTCTTTGCAACTCTTAATATCTGTATGCCCGTAGGCCCTTCTTTAAGGTGTAGGTCCAATAACAAGAGCTCCGGGTTCTCTGATTTTATTATCTCTACTCCATCTTTTCCATTGCCGGATATCAATACCTCATAACCCCTTGCCTTTAAAAAATCTCCTATATTAGCAAGCAATGTCTCTTCATCATCGATGATCAGTATCTTGTGCATGCCAAAAATTCTCCTTTCTCATATGTATTATATATAGTAACTATATATATTTATATAGACGTATAAAAAGTTTACTGATTTTAGGGGGTTTGTCAAGGCAAGACTGTATATAGGTAGACGTTCTACTTGGGTGCTAACCAGGTTAGAAGTTATCCACAATGTAGGGGAGCCTTAAGGCTCCCCTACATATTATATACTCCGCAAGGCTGTAAAGCTTGAGGAATCCAATAACTCTTTGGTATATATATGGTTAGGGTTTTTGAATACCTCTTCTACTGCTCCTATCTCAACAATCTCTCCCTTACACATCACACCCACTCTGTCACATATAGAAGCTATTACATTTATATCATGGCTTATAAATAAATATGTAAGGTTTTTTTTCTTTTGTAGGTCCATCAAAAGATTAAGGATCTGAGCCTGGATAGATATATCAAGGCTTGATACAGGTTCATCGCATACTATAAATCTAGGGTCAGTTGCTAGTGTCCTGGCTATGACTACTCTCTGCTTTTCTCCACCAGATAATTCCCTGGGAAGCCTATTGATATGACTTTCTCCTAAGCCGACCGATTCTAACAGTTCTACGGCCTTAAACCTTAGCTCTTTATTAAGATAGCTGGAGTGGATCATAAAGACTTCTTTTAATATATCCCCTACCCTCATGCGTGGATTCAATGATGAATACGGGTCCTGAAATATCACCTGCAGGTCTTTTCTTAAAACCTTCATCTTCTTATTTGATAAAGGCACTAGATCTTCTTTATTATAGAATATCTTTCCTCTATCAATATCTATTAGCCTTAAGATAGCTCTAGCCAATGTAGATTTGCCGCATCCTGACTCTCCCACCAATCCAAAGATCTCGCCTTCTATTATAGAAAGATCAATATCTTTTAGTACAAGGCCCTTTTTCTTAGGAAAAGATTTTGTGAGGTTTTCTATTCTTAAAAGCTCCACTATATATCTTCCTTCCACCGTATACATCTAGAAAAATGCCCTATAGATACCTCTATTAGACCAGGTTCACTGAGCCTACAACTATCTATCCTTGATTTACACCTGGGATAGAACTTACACCCTTTAGGCAGATCTGAAAATAAAGGCCCCTTGCCAACTATCGCATCAAATCTTTTTTTTCTATGGCCTAGGCCTGGTATTGAATTTAAAAGCGCTTTCGTATAAGGGTGGTTTGGCCTTTGCAAAATATCTTCTCTTGACCCTTTTTCTATTATCATGCCTCCGTACATCACATTTATCGTATCAGCTAGATTGAATATGATGCCCAGGTCATGAGATATAAACAATACTGACAGGTCCATCTTTTCCTTCAGCTGCTTTATAAGAAGGATGATCTTTTTTTGTACAGTGACATCCAGGGCTGTTGTAGGCTCATCCAGGACCAATAAGTCAGGCTTTGAGGCGATAGCCATGGCTATCGCAATTCTTTGCTGCATGCCTCCGGAAAGTTCATGAGGGTATATATTTTTTTTACCACACAGCTCAGATAACCCCACGCTTTCCAAGAGAGAATCTATGTATCCCTTTGTATCAAGATGTAAAGGCACTGCTTCTTTAAGCTGGTCATATATCGTAAAAACTGGGTTTAATGAGCTGAATGGCTCTTGAAAGACATATGAGATCTTTTTTCCTCTGATAGACCTTAATTCATCTTTATTCAATCCTAATATATCCCTGCCTTCAAATAATATAGAACCAGACCTGATCTTTCCAGCCCTCTCCGGTATCAATCTAGTTATTGAAAGGCCCACAGTAGTCTTACCACAGCCTGACTCTCCTACCAAGCCGACACACTCTCCCTTTTTAATATCCAAGTCAAGGCCTCTTATGACTTCTATATCTTTATCGCTAGAATATTCTATTTTTAGATCTCTTATTTTAAGAAGCATAGATTATTTTAAAAATCTTTCTCTCAGGCCCTCTCCCAATAGATTATATCCAAGTACTGTTATAAATATAGCCATTCCAGGAAAAAGCATCATCCACCACGCAGCTCCCATGACTGATTTTCCTTCGCTAAGTATATTTCCCCAGCTAGGAGTAGGGGGCTGCACGCCTATACCAAGAAAACTTAAGCTCGACTCTACAAGTATCGCTGCTGCCACACCCAGAGTAATACTTACCAGGACCGGCGCTATTGCATTGGGGATAAGGTGCCTGGTTATTATCCTGAAGTCACTTGCGCCTATTGCTTTTTCAGCGTATATAAAATTCCTCTCTTTTAAGCTCAATATCTCGGCCCTTATCAGCCTTGAAACCCCCATCCAGCTAGTAACACCTATTACTACCATGATATTAATAATACTCGGCTCCATCAATGCTATCACAGAAAGTATCAGGAAAAATGTCGGGAAACAAAGCATGATATCTACAAGCCTCATAATAGATCTATCTACCCACCCGCCATAATATCCGGCCAATGAACCAAGTATTATACCTATAAAGCTAGCTATGCCGACTGCTATCAACCCCACTAAAAGAGATATCCTTGAACCATAAAGCATCCTCGCAAATAAGTCCCTTCCCAGGCTATCTGTACCAAAGATATGCGCTCTTGAAGGGCCTACCAATATATTATCAATATCTATCTCTCCAGGATCACAGGGGGTTAAAAATGGCGCAAAGATAGCCACCATTACGAAAAAACCCACTATGACTATTCCAAAAAATATTAGCTTATTCATATTCTAATGTTTATCTCTGGTAAAAATAATACTGCAACTGTATCTGTCAAGCCTACAAAAAGACGCTTGATTGCCCCAGCGTGGCTCTTCTTCGCTCAGTGCCGTTTCTCGTTCGTCTTTCTGCTGGTGAGGGGCATGAAAAAAGCCTTTTTGTTTTGCGTAACCAATAGATACTGCACTACTATAAAGTTAGCCTGTCAAAACAAAACGGAGCGAAGCCCAACTTTACAAATCACTAATGCTGGCGAAGCGTCTTTTTGAAGGCCCCTCACCAGCAGAAAGACACCGTGCCCGCTCGAACCAGCAACGCTTTTCTTTAGGCTTGACAACTACACAGTTAAACTGATCAGCGTTATCCACTATCTAATGCATTACAAAGATCAAACTGCATATACTGCTTACAACCTACTCTTATTCCAGCTTTATACGCGGGTCCACAAATGCGTACATTATATCAGCCAGGAGATTTCCTATGAGGGTCAGGTTTGCGCCTATAAAAAGCACACCCATGATGACAGGGTAATCCCTTGACATCACTGATTCATAAAAAAGCCTCCCCATCCCCGGGATACCAAATATAGATTCAAATATGACGCTTCCTCCGATCAGGCCCGGTATAGAAAGCCCCAATATAGTCACTATCGGAAGTAATGCATTTTTTAAAGCATGCTTATACAATACATCTTTTTCACTTAAGCCTTTTGCCCTGGCAGTACGTATATAGTCTTCCTTTAATACGCTTACCATATTGCTTCTCATATAACGGGATATGCCTGCTAAGCCTCCAAAAGCTGAGACAAATACAGGCAGTATCATATGCCTTGCCATATCAATCACCTTTTCAATATAATTAAACTTGTCGAATTCGAATGATTTTATTCCTGATATAGGAAGTACCCCCCACCTTACACCTATAATATCCATGAGTATAAGGCTAAGCCAAAACGTAGGCACGGAAAATCCTATAAAGACGAACAATGTCATCAACCTATCATACGCGCTTCCTTCTTTCAAGGCAGAACTTACACCTATAGGTATGCCTATAAGCAGTATAAAGAACATTGAAAAGAAATTTATAGTAAGCGTGACTGGAATGCGTTCAAATATCTTATCCACTACAGGCCTGGAGTCAATAAAACTCACGCCAAAGTCAAACTTTATAAGCCTCTTCAACCAATCAATGTACTGTATAGGGATAGGCTTATCCAGCCCATAGAGATGCTCAAGCCTTTCCCTTGCTTCAAGCGACACCTTTGGATTGAACTGCCCCTCAAGGTCAGTAGGCCTGCCCGGGGCAAGGTGTATTACGAAAAATGTAATAATAGTTATCCCTATTAAAAGAGGTATAAGATGTATTATTCTTTTTATAATATATTTAACCATGGATTTTTTTCCATTACATACTAAATACTACATACTATATACTGCATTATCTAATGTATTTTTGTTCATTTCTAGGCACATACCACTTTATAAAATTATGGCCTATACCAGAGATGCTTTCTTCTATGCCTTTAAATCGGGAATCGACTATAGGCAAAGAATCCGCTACATATAAAAATAAATAAGGCTCTTCTTCATAAAGTATCTCATGTATTCTATTGTATATCCTTTTTCTTTCTTCCTGGTCAAATGTCCTGCGCCCCTTTACAAGAAGATCATCCACCTCTTGATTGGAATAACCTATGAAATTAAATTCACCCTCCCTCGTCTTTGAAGAATGCCATATATCATACATATCAGGATCAGGTGATAATCCCCAGCCCAGAAGCACAGCATCGAACCTTTTTTTATTTATATACTCGCTTACAAAAGCGCTCCACTCTATTATCTTTATTTTTACTTCTATGCCTGCTTCTTTAAGCCGGCGCTGCAATATCTCTGCCGTGAGTTTACGCTGGCCATTTTCCTGATTAGTGATAAGTGTAAAGGAAAATTTCAAGCCGTCTTTTTCTAAGATCCCGTCGCCATCCAGGTCTATCCAGCCAGCATCCTTAAGAAGAGCCCTCGCCTTTTCCGGATCATACCTACAAGGTTTTACATCTTTATTATACGCCCAGGACTTAGGTATGAATGGGCCTGTAGAGATACTGCCGAGCCCTAAAAGCACACCTTTAATGATCTCTTCTTTATCCACGGCATAGTTGATCGCTTGCCTGACCCTTATATCTTTAAATCTTTTGTCATCTAGATTATAGCCCATATAAGTATACCCAAAACTCGGGTACCTGAATTTTCTAAAATTCTTGTTAAAAAATAAACTGGCAGTCTGTCTTTTGAACTGAAGCGGGGTTAAAGATGTGAAATCAACTTCTCCTCCTCTTAATTCCAGGAACAGCGTAGCCTGGTCAGGGATAATTCTATATATATATTTATCAATATAGGGGCATCCTTCAAAATATTCTTTATTGGAGTCTAACTCTATATATTCCGCTGTCTTCCATCTTACGAACTTATAAGGCCCAGTGCCTACAGGAGACCTTGAAAATCTCGTATTATTAAGGTCCTCTTTTTCTAGAATGTGTTTTGGCATGATATTCATACCCCAGCTAGAAAGTCCTGGGGAAAAGATCTCTTTATACCTTACCTTGAACGTGTAGTCATCTATGACTTCGAAACTCTCGACCCTCTCAAAATCTCCGCCATAAGGAGTCCTTACTTTTGGGTCTATAAGACTCTTATATGTAAACTCAACATCTTTTGATGTAAACTGCATACCATCATGCCAAAAAACATCATCTCTTAAATGAAAAGTTATCTCCATGCCATCTTCTGATATTTCCCAGTCTTTAGCTAAGTCCCCGACCAGATTCAGGTCTTTATCATATTTTACAATGCCATTAAAGACCAGGCCGCATATAGCGCCGGATGCGCTGTCAGAGGCTAAGATAGGTACAAGAGTCCTTGCGTCAGCGCCTGATCCATAGATAAGAGTATCACCGTGATCCATGCTATTACCATACACAATGAATTGAAAAATAAGAGTAAATAAAAAAACCGCCTTTAAAAAGACGGTTTTTATTTTTTTAAGCCATGATAAATGATAATACATATTATTTTTCCTCGCTAGTTCCTCCTTGTAGATCACTGATAGGCGCTTCGGCCTCTTCAGAACTAGGCGCTGCTGGTCCAGAAGTCATATCTACTGCTTCTTGAGCTGTATCTAGCGCCTCTTCCATTCCTTGAGCAGGTTCTTCGATATCTTTATCCATGGTTTTCTCGATATCTACGATCGGGACTTGAGGAATAAGGCTTTTATCTATAACAGACTTTGACATATGGCTGGATATTATTGCCAGGCTCAATGACGTGATGATAAATAGCGCAGCGGATATCGTAGTGACCTTGGCCATGACAGTCGCGCTCTTTGTGCCAAAGATATTCTGCATCTGTGAACTACCAAATGATTCAGACAATCCTCCGCCCCTGCCTGCCTGTAAAAGTATCACTGCTATCAGAAATATACTGGCTATTATGTGTACTATGATTAGTGATGCATACATGATCGTTACCTTACCTTTCTACAAAACTGCATTCTGGACTATCTCAGTAAAAGAATTAAGATCTAGGCTCGCCCCTCCGACAAGCGCGCCATCAACATCTTCTTGTGTCATTAATTTTGCTATATTATCAGGCTTTACGCTCCCGCCATATTGTATCCTGATCTTAGTAGAGACATCTGTGTCATAAAGTTTTTGTATCTCTTCCCTTATAAAACTATGCGCTTCCTGCGCTTGGCCAGGTGTAGCAGTCCTTCCTGTCCCTATAGCCCATATAGGTTCATATGCTATGACCATACGCACAACTTCATCTTTTTTTAACCCGCTAAGCCCATTTGCAAGCTGACGCTGTATCACATCAAAAGTCAGATCGCTATCTCTTTCCTCGAGTTTTTCTCCTATACACATTATAGGGACCATGCCATGCTTCAGTACTATCTTTACCTTTTTATTGACAGTCTCGTCTGTCTCTCCAAAATACGCCCTTCTCTCAGAATGCCCCACTATAATATACTTACACCCGGCATCTTTAAGCATATTAGGGGAGACCTCTCCTGTAAATGCGCCCTCTTCTTCCCAATATATATCCTGCGCGCCTAACATGATACTAGAATCCAATATCTCATCATTTACTTTACTAAGAGCTGTGAATGGAGGACAGATGACTATATCTGCTTCTCCAAAAGTATAAAATTTCCTTTTTAGGCCTACAGCTATTGATAAGGCATCATCTATTGTCTTGAACATCTTCCAGTTTCCAGCAATGATCGGTCTACGCAAAATACCTCCTTGTATTTATAAATTATTTTCTCGGTAACGGCTACGGTAAAGAAGCCCGTATCGGTAAAGGTAACCTGCCTGCCGGCAGGCAGGCGTAACCGTGGCCGATAAACGAAACGGGCATCGTACCATTACCCTTACCTAAATTGATGCCTTTATCATTAGTTATTTATCATTTAACGCAGCTATCCCAGGCAGGACCTTGCCTTCCATGTATTCCAAAGAAGCGCCTCCTCCTGTTGATATATGCGACATCGAACCTTCTAATCCAAATTTTGAAATAGCGCTGGCAGTATCTCCTCCGCCTATAATAGTAGTCGCCTTAAGGCCTGCTACAAATCTTGCTATATCCTCTGTGCCTCTGGCAAATTTAGTTATCTCAAATATTCCCAATGGGCCATTCCATATGACCATCTTTGCTAGTCTCAATTCTTTTTTAAATTCATCCACTGTCTTAGGGCCTATATCTACAGCCATCCAGTTCACTGGTATAGCTTCATCCACAACTCTTGTGGTGCTATGAGGGTCTATCTTGTCAGCTATCAAGTGGTCTACAGGCAAAACTATCTTTACGCCTTTTTCTTTTGCCTTTCTCATGAGATCTTTTGCTGTATCGATCTTGTCGCTCTCAAGTTTTGAGCTGCCGATCTCTTTTCCTTCTGCTTTTATAAACGTATAAGCCATACCACCGCCTATCAGTATAGCATTGACCTTATCCAGGAGATTCTCTATCACCATTATCTTATCTGATACTTTTGCTCCTCCTAAGATAGCGACAAAAGGTCTTGGAGGTTCAGAAAGGGCTTTTTCAAAATACTCTATCTCTTTTGCAAGCAAAAATCCTGCTACACATGTCTTTATGAATTTAGTGACCCCTTCGGTAGAAGCATGAGCGCGATGAGCAGTACCAAACGCGTCGTTCACATATACATCTCCAAGAGACGCTAGTTTCTTAGAAAAATTAACATCATTAGCAGTCTCTTCTTTGTAAAACCTTAGGTTCTCAAGTAATACCACATCCCCATCTTTTAGGTCAGCTATGGTATTTTTGACCTTATCCCCTATGCAATCGTCCAGCTTTATCACTTTTTTACCCAAAAGCTCTGACAGCCTATCTGCTGCAGGCGTAAGCCTCATGGATTCATCGACCTTGCCTTTTGGCCTGCCTAAGTGGCTCATCAGTATAAGCCTAGCGCCATTATCTATAGCGTATTTTATTGTAGGCAGGGCTGCCATTATCCTGGTATCATCATCTATAGCCAGGTCTTTATCTAAAGGTATATTAAAATCTACCCTCATTAATACGCGCTTGCCTTTTATATCAATATCTCTTATGGTCTTCTTGTTCATATATCTAACCTCCATATATCTTATATGATCTATAGGCTACTATTATATAACATACTACCCCCCTCAAATCAACTAAAAAATATATTCTTATTATAATATTTGAACATTTAGGTGACACATCATATTGCGCCACCTATCATCAAACACCTCGCGTTAACCTACATAACTGAAGACAGAACTCTAGTTAGCCATAACAATAGCAAGGTCCTTCCTAGTAAGCAAATTGAAATTTTAGTCTTTTACTGGGTATTTTAGCTTTTAAATATAGGCTAAAAACTGTTTAAGGCCATACATAGAGAATCTGCCGAGTTTTTTTAGCCCTATATAAAATGCTCCCTTAAAAGACGACCCCGAGTTCCGAAGTTTCGAGATGAGGGAAAAATTTCACCTGAGCTTACTAGGAAGGACCTTGCTATGGTTAAAAAACCTACCCAACTAGGTACAATACAAACTAACAACTAACTTGTATAATTCTATAAATATACACTTAGATTATTACCCAACTTATATCAAGGCCCAATGCCTCGCCTGATCTCAGGCCTAATTCCCAGACTGGGAATATGCATGAGCCCTGATAGTTCAGGTCATAAGAAGACTCTGACTGGGAAACAGTCTTTATAGGAAAGTAATACATCTTGGATGGGGACTTTTGGAACCTAAATTCCAGGCCCAATTCATTGGTAGAATCATCTATTGAAAAAATATTATTTTTTTCAACTATACCTTTTTTATTCAAGCTGCCTATATAGTCATCTCCCGCTCTATAGCTATACCAGTTAGAATCCGCATAAGGCAGGCATACATTCATCTCTACACCAAATAAGCTTTTTATAGGATATCTTCCTGTGTTCTTCAGTGTATAAGATACTTTGATGGACAAGCTGGATTCAATAGTTATGGACTTTACAAGCTCTATAGACCCTCTGCCTATCTTTGAATTTCTTGTTAAGACGAGTCTATCTTTTTCAATAGCGCACCTATAAGCCTTGTTCGGTAGATCCGATATATCTTTGTAATCAAGGCTTATAATATCATCCAGAGTAGCATCCTCTTTTATAAAATGATCCAGAAAGCTCACTCTCTTATATCTATCATAGACAATATCTTTTATGTCCTTATCTATCATTTTTGCATTAGAGGGATCGCTTTTACTCTTACCAAGCCTTTTTAATATCTTTTTATGATAAGGTTCTTTGTATCTTGACATGGTATTTATGAGATTTACTGATCTCTTCTTGTAATCCAATTCCCTTACCACGCCTCCCTTTTCAGGGTCCACTACGATAAAAAAATCATTATCTTCTAGTATAGCAACGTCCTTTTTATTTTTATAAAAATCTACCTTTTTAATATCGATCTTTCTGGGATCATTTTTATAGATGATCTCATCGCATATAGTGTCAGACTTTATAAGATGTTCATATATAGCGGTCCTTAGATGGTTAAGGTATATCCCTCCAAAGACCCCGTGCCAATATCCGCAATTGCACTGGGATTTATAAAGTTCTGTCTTGGCTTTTTGGAGCAGCTGAGAAGGCCCTAGAGGATCCGTCTTTATCTTATTTATCTTTTCGCTCATATAAAGCATTCTTTTATGCATCTGGTTTGATTCGCTATACTTATCCAAAAAATTCATCCACGAACCCCCGGACCACTCTGCCATCTCTTCGTATGATGCCTCTTTTACCTTGATCGTCTTTTTTGAAGGAACTATATCCATGCACTCTGAAAACGTAACAGTGCGGAGCCAATCACTGGATCCGATCAAAAGTTCAAAAAAGTTCTTGAGCCAGCCTTTATCATAGACCAGGTCATGCGTATAAGGCCATTCGCCGAATTTTTCAACATCATCCCCATAGGTAAAAATAACCTCATCTTTAGGATCCAGGTGGAGTTTCATGTATTCGATCGTCTTTTTGGGTTCCTGGAAAGGTATAAGATAGCGAAGTCTTTTATCGGACGGGAATATCGCGAGGCTTCTTCCATTGTCCTTGTGCCTGAAATAACCGAATAGATCCTTCTTTTTAATGCCTGACTTTACTAGATGTGTATCATCCAGGATAATATATCTTATATCAGCATCCAAGAGTTCTTTAGCGATCTCAGGAGACCAGACCCTTTCAGGTATCCACGCGCCATTAGGCTTGGTATCAAAACGGGACAAAGAATGATCTCTAAGCATGTTTAACTGCTCTATCCTGTCCACTCCTGGTATAGCCTGGAATATAGGCTCAAAATATCCTCCGCCTATGATCTCTACTTGTTTTCTGTCTACAAGGAGCTTTACCTTATCCAAGAATTCGGGTTTGTTTTCTTCAAAATAATCAAGGAGATTACCTGATATATGGAAGGACATCTTGATATCAGGATAGCTTGAAACTGCTTCCAGAAATGGCCTATAGCAATTATTGTATGCCCTATCTATGATCTTTTCAAAGTTTCCAACAGGCTGGTGAAAATGCAGCCCCATCGCAAGATAAGCATTGTTCATGATCGATCGACTATCTTTTCGTATAGCCCCTTATACTTCAGGGCAGATGCATCCCATGAGTAATCACATAAAAGACAATTTTTTAAAAGCCTCTCCCAGATTTTTTTATCGTCATATATAGTGATGGTATTTTTTAATGTCTTTATCAAGGCCTCCCCGGAAGCCTCTTTAAACTTAAACCCATTGCCTTTTTTTGTAGCAGCGTCGAAACTCTCGACTGTATCATCCAGCCCACCGACTGCCCTTACTACAGGCACGGTCCCGTATTTCATGCTATATAACTGATTAAGGCCGCAAGGTTCATACCTTGAAGGCATTAAAAATATATCACTGCCTGCTTCTATCTTGTGCGCAAGTGCATTATCAAAACCTATCCTAGCTCCGACAAGGCCTTTATGTTTATTTGAAAGCGCCTTGAACATAGAGTTGTATTTTTCTTCGCCAAAACCCAGGATAATAAAACTAAACCCTAGATCTAAGATCTCTTCCATGGATCCTGCAACCAGATCAATACCCTTCTGCTCTGCAAGCCTGGTGATCATGCCTATAAGAGGCCTATCGATGTTCTGCTCCATATTGAACTCTTTTAATAGGTCAGCCTTGCAGTCTTTTTTGCCGCCTATAGTGTCAATATTATATTTTTTTATTATACTGTCATCGGCCTCAGGGTTCCATACGGAATAATCTACTCCATTCACTATACCGAATAGATCGTCTTTTTTTGTGTTCAAAAGCCCATCCAGTCCGCACCCGAACTCCTCTGTCAATATCTCACGGCTATAACCCACGCTGACAGTACTTACTGCATCTGAATATATAATACCTGCTTTCATAAAATTGATCCTTCCCCAGAACTCCAATGTATCCGGAGTAAACTTGCTCTCAGGTATCTCTAATGGCCCTAGGAACTTTTTATCAAATAGGCCCTGGTAAGCCATGTTGTGAATAGTAAACAGTATTTTTATCCTATTTAATGACTGGTCATCCTTATGAAAGAGTTTTATATAAAAAGGCACCAGCGCTGTCTGCCAGTCATTGAGGTGCAATAGGTCTATCTTTCCTATGTGAGGTATGGATGCTATTATAGCTTTAGCGAAAAAACCAAATCTCAGCGCATTATCTGGATAGTCCTCTGTAGGAGAATTGTATAAATATTCCCTATCATAATAATCATCTCTCTCTACAAAATACACCCTTACGTTGCCTTGCTCTAGCATAGAGAGGTCAAATGGCAATTCTTTATTGTCTATCTTTACGATCAAACCTTTTTTGAATATCTTAGGTGAGTAACCATGTTCTCTTACACATCTATAAAGGGGCAGGATCACATTGCATTTACACCCTTTTTTAGAAAGGCTTTCAGGGAGGGCCCCCAACACATCCGCCAAACCTCCTGTCTTAGCAAAAGGGACTACCTCTGATGAAGCAAATAATATATTCAAATCATATCCTTTCTTAAGCCAGCGGTTTTATCAAAATAAAGAAGAGCTCCTCGCTATTTTTTTTGAAAATAGCGAGGAGCCTGATACAGTACTAAAGATTTAAGATGCAGTCAATATCGACTAGAGGCCTTTATTGGCTATATACTCTATCAAGTCTACTACTCTGCAGGAATAGCCCCACTCATTGTCATACCAGCTAAGCACCTTGATAAGCCTCTTGTCCATAACAGTTGTAAGAGCGCTGTCAACAATAGAAGACTTAGGGTTACCATTGAAATCCTTTGATACTAAAGGCTCTTCACAGAAAGCCAATACTTTACTAAGTTTTCCTTCTGCAGCTTCTTTTAAGGCTTTATTTACATCCTCTTTTGTCACGTCTTTCTCGACTTCGCATACAAGGTCCACCAATGATACATTAGGGGTAGGTACTCTTATGGCAAGGCCGTCCAATTTTCCCTTAAGCTGCGGCAATACTAGGCTCACAGCCTTTGCAGCTCCGGTAGTAGTAGGTATCATGCTGACAGCTGCCGCGCGCGAACGCCTGAGGTCTTTATGTATAAGGTCCAATACCCTTTGGTCATTTGTATAAGAATGGATCGTTGTCATCAGGCCTCTTTTTATACCAAAATTTTCTATCAGGACCTTTGCTACTGGCGCCAGGCAGTTTGTAGTGCAGCTTGCGTTGGATATGACATGATGTTTTGACGCATCATACATATTTTCATTCACGCCCAACACTATTGTGATGTCTTCGTTCTTTGCAGGAGCGCTTATTATTACCTTCTTTGCGCCAGCGCTGATATGCCTGGCTGCTTTTTCCTTTTCTGTAAAGACACCTGTGGACTCTACTACTATATCCACGCCCATCTTTCCCCACGGGATCTCTGCAGGGTCTTTGTGGGTCAGGACCTTTATCTCTTTTCCGTTTACAACAAGTGAATCGCCTTTAGCCTCTATTGTCACATTCAACTCTCCAAGTATCGAGTCGTATTTCAATAGGTGAGCTAATGAACCTATAGGGGTTGGCAGGTCATTTACAGCAACAAAGTCTACGTTCCTGTTTTCAAGCGCTGCCCTAAACACATTCCTTCCGATCCTTCCGAATCCATTGATACCAACTTTTACTGTCATCCCTTTCTCCTCCTTTTTTAAACTTCTCTTAAATATTTAGCTGAAAATTCAGGAGATGTCGGATTGATATAAAAACCCGAGCCCCATTCAAAGCCAGCTACGTTCGTCAATTTCGGCATTATCTCTAGATGCCAATGATACTCGTCATTGATCCCGTCTCTCACAGGAGCAGTGTGTATTATAAAATTATATGGCGGGTCTTTCAAGACTTTTTTTATTCTAAGAAGCGAATCTTTCAAGATCGAGGCCATATAGATCAATGATCCATCATCTATAGCCTTAAAATCTCGGCTATGCGGCTTTGGGACTATCCATGTCTCGAATGGAAAACGAGACACGAATGGACAAAATGATATAAACTTATCATTTTGAGCGACTATCCTTACTTCGTCCTGCAGCTCTTGAGATATCATGTCACAAAAGACACATCTCTCTCTATACCCAAAATAATTAATAGCGCCCTTGAGTTCCTCTGTGACCCTTTTTGGGACAATAGGCAGCGCTACTATCTGAGTATGTGTATGCTCAAGCGACGCGCCCGCGGGTTCTCCATGATTTTTAAATATAAGGACATATTTAAATCTATCGTCTTTTTCTAAGGCAATCGTCCTGGATCGATATTTAAGCAGGATATCCTTGATCTCTTCTTCGCTGAGATCAGCCATGTCTTTATTGTGGTTGGGGGTCTCTATCACGACCTCATGAGCGCCAAGCCCATGAGACATATCATACAATCCTACACCTCTCTTTTCCAGGTTTCCTTCCATTGTCAGCGCAGGGAATTTATTTGGGACTATTCTGACCGACCATCCTGGAGTATCAGGGTCTGAATGAGGCTTTCTTATAGCATCGACTTCAGGCGGGGTCATTGCCTCATTACCAGTACAAAAAGGGCATACCCCTCCTTTTTTTACCTGAGGTTTCAACTCAAACTGACTGGGTTTTTTAGGATTTGATATATTGACTATTATCCATCGCCCTGTTACGGGATCGCGTCTTAACTGAGACATCTATATCTCCCTTAAATATTTTGCTGCTTCTTCCGGCGGGGTCGGATTGATATAAAAACCCGAGCCCCATTCAAAGCCAGCTATCTGAGTGATCCTTGGCATGACTTCTATGTGCCAGTGATAATCTTCTTCTATCGTATGCCAATATCCAGGCCTATTTGACCTCCTGAAAGGAGCAGTGTGAAGCATATAATTATAGGGAGGGTCATTAAGGGCCTTTGATAGCTTACTAAATACTTTTTGTATCACTACTGCCAGGTCTTTGGTCTCTTCTCTTTTTATATTTATAAAATCCGAAGAATGTTTTTTTGGAAGTATCCATATCTCAAATGGAAACCGTGAAGCAAAAGGAGCTATGGCAATGATATTATCCGTATCGACTATGACCCTGTCTTCCTTATTTAATTCCTGGTCTATGATATCACAAAATATACACCTATCCTTGTATTTATAATAAAACCTGGCTCCCTTGAGCTCTTCCTTTACGCGAGTAGGCGTAACAGGCGTGGCTATGAGTTGTGAGCGAAGATGTTTTGTGACTTTACTTCCTCCCGCGCGAAGTCCATGGTTCTTGAAAAGAAGGCAATATTTAAGTCTGGGGTCTTTTTCGAGCTCAATGATCCTGCTGACATTCGCATCTACTATGAGTTCTATCTTATCTGTAGGCAATTGATATATATCAGTAACATGGTCCGGTGATTCCAGTATTATCTCATGGACTCCTACAGGGTTCATGACATCATACATACCGACACCTCTTCTATCAAGGCCTCCCTTGATATCCAATCTCGGAAATATACTGGGGATTATCCTCACATCCCAGCCAGGGCCGTCTTTCTTTGTGCCTGGCTTTCTTATTGCAAAGACCTCTGGGCTAGTATCCTTCTCATGGCCTTCGCAAAATGGACAATAAGACCCTTCATCATCAGGATGAAGTACCTTAAAGTCACTCGGCCTCTTAGCCCTCTCGACTGAGATTATAACCCATCTGCCTATAACTGGATCTTTTCTTAATTCTGGCATATTGAGAAGTGATTATATCATAAAAAGTTAGTGATTCAACCTAAAACTACGCCTACTTCCAGATCCCTGTGTCCTCTTACAAATTCATCTACGCTCATCCTTCGTGAACCCTCGACCTGCAGTTCTTTAATAGCTATACTAGTGCTTTCTCCTCCTGCTACTACCATACGGTCCTTGGCGATCTCAAGTATTGTTCCAGGTTTAGCCCCACTGTATTTAGAACCTGTATCTACTGTCTCCGGGTTCCAAACTTTAAGTATTTTCCCGTTCCACACAGTAAAACAACCAGGCCATGGCAAAAATGCCCTGGCTCTATTATAGATCTTAGCTGAGGCCCATTTCCAGTCTATGAGGCCGTCCTCTTTTTTTAATTTAGGCGCGTAAGTTGCTAGGCTGCTGTCCTGTTTTTCAAATACTACACTGCTATCTTTAATATTTTCTATCGCATCCATTATAAGCTGGCTGGCTGCCTTTGAAAGCTTCTTTGATAGGTCTATTGCGTCTTCCAAAGGCGTCATAGGGATCCTCTCTTTTAATAACATGTCTCCCTCATCCATCTTTTCATTCATCTTTATAATGGTGACCCCTGTCTCAGTATCACCATTCGCAATAGCCCAATTCATAGGCGCTGCGCCGCGGTATTTAGGAAGCAGCGATGAATGTATATTGACTGAATAAAGTCTAGGTATATCTAAAACATCTTTTTTTAAGATCTGTCCAAAACTTACGACAATGAATATATCACTCTTAAAACCCTTTAGGTACTCTATTGCTTCAGGCAGATTCACATCCTCCGGCTGAAATACCTTGATACCGAGATGTTGCGCTGATTCCTTAATAGGCGTAGGAGCGACTTTTAGAGACCTTCCCTTTTTCCTGTCAGGCTGAGTCACTACAAGAGATACTTCCTCGGCTTTACATATCCTCTCTAAGGAAGGAAGGGCAAAATCAGAACTTCCAAAAAATATTATTTTCATAGTTTAGGTTTTAAGCTATATCACAATTCTATACAGACTTTTTTTGAAGAGATGAGCTTTGATATCTTTTTTCTTTTTAAAAATCCTATACGGTCTATAAAAAGCACTCCGTCCAGATGGTCGATCTCATGCTGAAGGACCCTTGCTAAAAGCCCTCCTGCCTCTATCCTTAATTCTTTACCATCTATATCCAAGGTCTCTACTGTAACTTCCCTGGGCCTCACAACATCGCTTGTCACTTCTGGTATACTGAGGCAGCCTTCACAAAAACTAGACCTGCCTTTTTTTCTCAGTATCCTGGGATTTACAAGAACCAGATGATTTGACATGTTCTCGACCCTGTCGATCACTATCATACGCTTATTTACACCCACTTGAGGAGCTGCGAGCCCTACACCATTGGCTAAATGCATAGTCTCGAGCATATCCTTGGCAAGTTCTTTTAAGTCTTCCGTGATCTTATCTATGGATAAGGCTTTTTTCTTTAATGCCTTATCGGGATACTTCTTTATATCTAACTTCGCCATGCATCTCCTTATATTAACTGCGAGTATTTTTTATTTTAGCACACTTCACAAACTGTTACAATACAGTTTTAAAATAGGGACACATCCCCTTTTTTTAAAAAAATTAAAAAATAGGTAAAAAAGGGGATGTGTCCCTATTTTAATATGGGTCCACATCGACTATCACGGCAACGCCCTTTTCTTTTTTACGAAAAGAAAGGGTCTTTTTTAATAGCGGTATAATATCTTCGACTGCCTTTGACTTCAGGAATAGGTTCCATCTATATTGGCCTTTCATGCGCGATATAGGGGCTGGCGCAGGCCCGACAATATCTATCTTGTTGGACTTGTCTAATTTCTTGAATTTATTTCTCAATGCTTCAGCTATTTTTAAGACCTTTTCCTCGTTCCTTGAGCACAAGGTAAGACTCACCATATGAGTGATAGGCGGGAGCATAAGTTCCTTGCGCAGTTCTATTTCCTTGGCATAAAAAGTACCATAGTCATGGTCTTTTGCTGCTTGTATAGCATAATGATGCGGGGTGTAGCTTTGTATAATAACCCTTCCGCCGAGATCGCTTCTTCCAGCACGGCCAGCGACTTGTGTCAGGAGATTAAACGTCCTCTCGCCAGATCTAAAATCAGGCAGGTTAAGCGCAGTATCAGCTGAGACAACCCCCACTAAAGTGACTTTTGGAAAATCATGGCCCTTTGCTATCATCTGCGTACCAATAAGTATATCTATCTTGTGGTCTTTGAACTTCGAAAGGACCTTTTCATGCGACCCTCTTTTATTGGTAGCATCCGTGTCCATGCGAGCTATCCTTATATTAGGAAAATACCTATGGAGTTCGCTTTCTACTCTTTCAGTGCCCATGCCCCAATATTTAACATAACTGGAATTACATTCCGGGCAAACGTTAGGCGGGTCTATATTATAACTACAATGATGGCAGATCAGCTTTTTCTTATAAAAATGATATGTGAGGCTTACGCTGCACTTTTTGCAGGTGATCACATGCCCGCATTTTCTACAACTTATAAAAGTAGAAAAACCTCTCCTGTTTAAAAATAACATGACCTGTTTTCCCTGAGCAATATCTTTTTCTATCCAGCTTTTCAAAGAATAACTGAATATAGAGGGCGTCTTTTTCCTGTTTGCCTCATCGCGCATGTCTATGATATCTACTTTTGGCATCAGCCTCGAATCTATTCTTTCAGGCAGTTCGACCAAGACATAAAGTTTGTTCTGGGCTTTATAGAATGTCTCAAGGGATGGTGTGGCGCTGCCAAGGATAGTGACCGCATTCGATAGTTCTGACCTCTTGATAGCAGCATCCCTTGCGTTGTATCTTGGAACACTCTCCTGTTTATAAGATGTCTCGTGTTCCTCATCTACTACTATCAAGCCAAGATCAGTTAACGGCGCAAAGACAGCGGACCTTGCGCCTACCACTATCCGGGCCTCTCCTTTTTTGATCCTCTGCCACTCGCTAAGCCTCTCTGAACCCAGGAGCCTCGAATGCAGCACTGCGATCTTATCTCCAAACCTTGCCTTGAACCTGGCAACGGTCTGAGGTGTAAGTGATATCTCAGGGACAAGCACAATGCTTGATCTACCAAGGTGCAACGCATGCTGGATCGATTGCAAATATACTTCTGTCTTACCGCTTCCAGTAACACCATGCAAGAGAAATACTTTATGAAGTTTTTTATCAATACAATCTTTGATAGAAGCCAGGGCATCTCTTTGTTCTTTATTAGGGTCTAAGTGTTTATCCGAGCCGTCTTTATACTCAAACTCCTCTTCTTTGCCTTTTTTCTTACCGGCTCTTTTTTTGGATAAGTGTTTTTTAAGCACTCCTGGCATAGTAGCGGATATAGCCTCTCCCAAAGAACAGTAGTAATACTCCGAGATCCATTTGGAAAGCTCAAATATTATAGGGTCCAAGGTGATATCCTTATTTATGATATCGGTTATTGGCCTTATATTTTTTATATAGGTATTTGAAGAGAACTTAACAGCAAAACCAGTCAGGTTCTTTTTTCCAAAAGGCACCTTTACCAAAGAACCTATTTTTATATCGTTTTCTAATTCTTTCGGGACAGAATATGTAAAAAGCCCTTCCACAGGACAATTGACAGCTACGTCTATCAGTCTTGGTCTACTCATAATGACATTACTTCCATTATCTTTTTCATGTCTTCCCAGACAAGTTTCTTATCTTTAGGATTGCGCAAAAGATATGCAGGGTGATAAGTAGGCATGAACTTCATACCCTTAAAATCATGCCACTTTCCTCTCAACTTAGTGATAGGTATATCTGTCTTAAGAAGCGTCTGGGACGCAAATTTACCCAGCCCGCAGAT
Source organism: Candidatus Omnitrophota bacterium (assembly GCA_043814965.1). Classification (GTDB taxonomy): domain Bacteria; phylum Omnitrophota; class Gorgyraeia; order Gorgyraeales; family Gorgyraeaceae; genus JBDRCN01. The sequence continues at coordinate 15,071 of JBDRJN010000033.1, read as the reverse complement.
CACCTCTGGCTTGATGAGCTCAAGTTGTCTATATAGATAGTCCATACAATGAGCTATCTCTTCAGGCAAAGGGTTTCTATTCTTTGGGGGCCGGCATTTCAAGACATTGCATATATAGACATCTTCTCTTTTAAGTTTCATCGACTCTATTATTTTAGTAAGGAGCTTTCCCGCATCCCCTACGAATGGTTTTCCTTGTATATCCTCTTCATACCCAGGCGCCTCTCCTACAAAAACAAGCCTTGCTTTTGTAAAGCCATCTCCAAATACAACATTTTTTCTGGTCTTTGATAGATCACACTTAATACACCCTAGTATTTCTTTTTTAAATAAGCTTAAGCTGTCTTTTTTTTCTTTTTTGAAAAAAAGATACTCCTTTATACCAGATTCTTTTTCCATATTAAAATAACTTCTGATCTTTTCTAGTATCTCTTTATGCATCATCTAAACCTTCCCTTTTCCACCTTTACCCCGCATCCCGTTACCCGCCTGCCCTCCGAAGCTTTAGCATAGGAGGGTAACCCGACCCTATGGCCTGGGATGAAACTTATGATGGATCGATTTAAGCCTGTCCTTATTCACATGCGTATAGATCTGAGTAGTAGAGATATCTGAATGCCCTAGCATCTCCTGGACCACCCTAAGGTCAGCGCCTCTTTCAAGTATATGAGTTGCGAAAGAATGCCTCAAGCTATGAGGGGTGATGTGTTTTTCTATCCCTGCTTCACTCGCATACTTTTTTATGAGCTTCCAAAACGTCTGGCGAGACATAGATCTCCCGAGTCTTGTAAGAAAAAGGGAGTTGGTGATCTTCTTTTTTAAAAGCCTGGGCCTTGAAAAATCCAGGTATACATTGACAGCCTCTTTTGCTTTTTTACCAAAAGGCACTATCCTTTCTTTACTGCCTTTTCCAAGACACTTACAAAACCCTACTTCCATATTCAAGTCGTTCATCTTTAGGTTTATCAGCTCAGATACCCTCATGCCTGTTGCATACATAAGTTCGATCGCTGCCTTGTCCCTGGCGCCCTGTATATCTTTTATATTGGGGGCTTTCAATATTCTCTCGACCTCACCCACAGAAAGCACTGACGGCAGTTTTTTCCATAGTTTAGGCGACTCTATGACACTTGTAATATCTTCTTTTATCCTGCTTTCCCTCAGTAAAAACTTAAAAAAACTCTTTAAACAGGCTAGTTCTCTCGAGATAGAATTGCTCGAAAGCCCTCTTTCTTTTTCAGACAGCATAAAACTGGTTATATCCTTCCTGGATAGGCTATCTATAGAAGCTATCTTTTTGGCCTTTAAGAATCCCAGGAACTTCAAAAGATCCATCTTGTAGGAAGATAGGGTATTATTTGACAACCCTCTCTCCACGGATAGATAACTTAAAAATTCTTCGACTAGTTCATTCATAATAGATACCTTAGTTTGTCTAGTTAAATCAATTTAAATTCTCTTTTTCCCTTCCTATTGTGGTGCTTGGGCCATGCCCTGGATATACTACAAGATCATCGTCTAGTTTAAAAAGATTATTTTTGATCGAAGCTACAATATCTTCATAAGAACCATATGGAAAATCAGTCCTCCCTATGCCGTTACAAAAGAGCGTATCACCGCTAAAAAGCACTTTGTCGCCCTTTAGACAGATACAACCAGGTGTATGGCCAGGCGTATGTATGACTTCCAGGGAATACTTGCCTATTTTAAGGATATCTCCTTCTCCTAAAAGCCTTGAGGCATGGCCCGCGCTTAAAAAACCACCCATCATAAGTGACATATTCTTTGAAGGATCACTCAAAAAATCCGCATCATCTCTATGTATCCATATCGGCAGCTTGAGATCTTTATTAGCCAGGATATGGTCTCCATGGCCATGGGTATTGATTATTGCTTTTGGTTTAAGGCTGTTCTTATCTATAAGTTCTTTTATTTTTTTATAATCCCCTCCCGGATCTATGATAAACACTTCTTTTGTGTCTTCATCCCCTGCTATATAGCAATTTGTCTCTATCGCGCCTACTACGATCTTTTTAATCAGCATAGACTTCCTTGACTTCTAAGTAATCCTTTACATCATCAAAAGAAAAGTTCTTATAGATAGTCCTTTTTGTCTTCTCAAGTACATTCTTGATCTTATACTTTTCCATGCCCAAAAGATTCTTTTTATAGACAAGGCCTTCTATGGACTTTATCTCATTCACTATACCTTTTAGCTCCTCTTTTTTGGCCCCTGACAGGTATTTGACCATCTCATCCAGGCTGCTAAGAGTGTACAAATAACAACTTTCTCTTTTTTTAAGCGTTGCGTCCAGCCTGTCTATGAGCTCTGTCTGCCAAACTTTCCAGTAAAGGAAATGCTTTTTATATAGCTCATCCACCCTGAGGTCCTTGCTATAATCTTTTGTCTTTACTATAGCGGATATCATCTCTTCTTTCTTTTTCTTGCGTACGAACTTTCTTTGGACTGCTTCACATCCGCAGAAAGACACTAGGGCCATTGCTACAATAAAAATATTTAAATGTCTATTTCTGATCATAATACCCCTCTTTTTTCAACTTATCATTTTTTTGAATTCGGTTTCTTGTATCACCTTTACACCCAACTTATTAGCTTTATCAAGTTTCGAACCAGCATCTTTACCTGCGATAAGGTAATCTGTCTTTTTACTTATACTGCTGGAGGCATTGCCTCCCAGGCTCCTTATAAGCTCTTCTATCTCCTGCCTTGTAAAATCACTAAGCGCGCCTGTGACAACGAATGTCTTGCCTTCTAGCTTACTTGAACCTTCTATGATAGCAGAGTCTTTGATGTTAATACCTGCTTTTTTTAATTTTTCTATAACTTTTTTAGTATTTTTATTGTCGAAGAACCTTTTTATGCTTTTGGCCATGACAGGCCCTATCTCATTTATACTCTCCATCTCTTCAATAGCCGCGCGAGAGATCTTATCAAGGGACCTGAATCTTTTCGACAATATCCACGCAGCCCTGACTCCAACGTGCCTTATACCCAAAGCAAATACAAGCCTATTAAGGGTATTGGACCTGCTTTTTTCAATAGCAGCGATAAGATTTGACGCGGATCTATCAGCCATTCTCTCCAGATCTTTCACATCATCATGCCTCAAATAATATATATCCCCGTAATCTGCTGCAAGCTTCTTGTCCACAAGCTGATTCACGATAGACTCTCCCAGCCCCTCTATATCCATAGCCTCTCGTGAAGCAAAATGCAGGATGCTCTGCTTCAGCTGCGCAGGACAGCTTAGATCTTCACAACGCAAAGCAACCTCTCCTTTGATATTTACTACCTTGGATCCGCACGCAGGGCAATTCTTTGGCATAAGGAATTTCTTTTCACTGCCTTTTCTCTTGGATATTACAACTTCTACCACCTGAGGTATGATCTCACCTGCTTTTTCGATCATGACCCTGTCGCCTATCCTTATATCTTTTCTTGATATCTCATCCTGATTATGAAGCGTTGCGCGGCTCACCACTGATCCTGAGAGCTCCACTGGCTTGAGTATAGCTACAGGCGTCAGAGTCCCTGTGCGGCCTACCTGGACTATTATGTCCTCTAAAAAGGTCTCTTTTCTCTCTGCCTGAAACTTATAAGCTATCATCCACCTAGGGCTCTTTGAGGTCGAACCAAGAGCCTTTTGAAAAGAGAATGAATCTACTTTTATCACCATGCCGTCAATATCATAATCAAGGCTGTCTTTTTTCTTTTCCCAGCTCATGCAATGATCAATGACTTCTTCTATAGAACTACACTTCTTTATAAATGGATTTGTCTTAAAACCCGCTTTTTTTAAAAGCCCCAGCGCCTCATATTGGCTATCAAACTTAGCCTCATTTATATAGCCAAAACCATATATCCACATATCAAGATGCCTCTTGGCCACTTCCTTGCTATCCAAAAGTTTCAAGCTCCCTGAAGCTGCGTTCCTGGGATTGGCAAAAAGGTCCTCTCCTGATGCCTCTTTTAATTTATTGAGTTTTTTAAATACCTTTCCTGGCAGGTATACTTCACCTCTTACTTCAAATGTCTTTGGAAATACTTCGCCTGTGCCGCCACGTAAGTGAGCCAAGGTAAGGGGAAAACTTTTAATAGTCTTTATATTGATCGTGATATCATCCCCTTGTTTACCGTCTCCACGGGTAGCCCCAAGCACAAGATCCCTATTTTCATAAAGAAGGGACACGCTGACACCGTCTATTTTCAACTCAACCACATATTCTATATTGTTTACTCCGAGATTCTTTTTTACCCTCTTATCAAACTCTCTTATCTCTTCCTCAGAATAAGTATTGTCCATGCTAAGCATGGGGACTCTGTGCTTTACGCTCTTAAAGCCTTCCAAGGCCTCTCCGCTGACTCTCTGGGTAGGCGAAGTAGCTACTACAAGGCCAGGGTAGAGCTTCTCCAATCTCTCCAGTTCTTTCATAAGCCTGTCATATTCCTGGTCAGAGATCTCGGGCCTGCTCTCTACATAATACAACCTATCATGATAGTCGATGATACTGCGAAGCTTATCGATCTTTTCCTGTATATCTTTTTTTGCAGCCACTAGAGTCCTCTTTCTAATCTATTACCGAGTATTTTTGGTAAACCCTTTTTTAAGACCTTGCTTTTTGCTGTTTTTACATCATAAGGCGTTCTTTTGATCTCTATAGTTTTTTTATCAGTATCATAGATACAATAACTTGCCCTGGGATCCTTATCCCTGGGCTGGCCTACGCTCCCTACATTTATAATATACTTGGTGCCTTTTTCTATTTTAACAGAACAGCCTGGGATATTATCCGCTAGGCCATCTTTCATACAAAACATACCCGGTACGTGTGAATGCCCTACAAATAGAAGCTCTTTTTCCATCTTATAGAAAGAGCTATAGCTGGAATACTTGCCCAGTATATACATAAAAGATCCTGGCCTGTCCAGGCTGCCGTGCACTACGCTAAAACCAGGCTCTTCTAAAATAAGCTTAAGAGACCTTAAGTACTCAATGTCTTCTTTTTCTAAGACACCTCTTGTCCACCCTATCGCAGCTTTTGCAGCGTAATTAAAATATCCTATATTTAAAAGGCCTATCGACGCCTGGTCATGATTTCCGCATATAGATAAAGCATGTATTTTTTTGATTTCCTCTATGCACTCTCTGGGGTTTGCGCCATACCCTACTATATCCCCAACACATATCAATCTATCGATAGCCTCTCTTTTATAAGAGCTTATTACTTTTTGAAATGCTTCTAGATTACCATGTATATCACCAAACACTCCGTATCTCATAATAAAATATCAAGGCCTTATTTCAAACTCATCCAGGTCTCCATCTGCGTCTTCCCAGCTTAGCTGAACATCTTTGATATAGCGCCCTAAAAAGCCCTCTTTTATGTTATCCAAGAGCGCAGCTATCTTTTTTTCTTCGCCTTCGCATAACACCTCGACACTGCCATCAAAAAGATTTTTTACCCATCCTTTTAATCCCAGCTTACCAGCTATATCCTGCACAGTATACCTGAACCCTACACCCTGCACCCTGCCAGTATAAAAGACGTGTATCCTTTTCTCTCCCATAAAAGTTACTTTATTTTTCTTTTTAGGGTTGTTAGATATATGATATGCTCTTTTTCTTCATCTATAAGCTTAGATATCTCTATCTTGTATGAGGATGAGACTGTGAACCTTAAAAGCTCTGTAAAGAAAAGTATCGCATCTTTTTCAAACCCTATACCATAATCTATCGCCTTTAAGGGAGTATCGACAGCCTTTGCAAATTTATCAGGAAGCACCTGATCATATAATGTATCGTCTATCATAGCATTTATATAATCATTGAGCTCTCCTGGATATTTATCTGTTGCCTCGATCTCTTCTACGTTCTTTTTGATGCCGCTGAATTTTTTGATATGGCCTTCTTCCCAGTTCTTTAGCTTTGTAAAGAGTTCTTTTAAGTCCTTATTGGTAAACCTCTCGGCTACCAGCGCATAAAAATCTCTCCTGCGCTTTTCCTTTTCAATACCCATATCGATCACCTCTGCTACATTGAATAGATTTGACATTGTCTCTCCTTTCAGTTGTTTCTATTAACTTAATATTTAACTTTATCAGTCACATCAATAAATTTATAAAAACTGCCTTTATAAATAGAGAAATAACTCCTGTCTTCCAATAATTTAAAACTTGAACTAAAATAAAAATTAAATATTATCCTGAAGGTATTGACCGGCGTTATAGAAGGATACAAAAGATCCTTACCACCTCCCGGTAAATAATATGCGTTAAGTATACGCATCCTTTCTTTAAGATTTTTCTCTGTAAGATTATCCATATCTAATCTTTTTAACGAACGAAACGTTGATCTAGTCCCATGGTCTCCCTGCAGTATAATGACCGGGGGAGTCTCTGATCTAGATAATATATCTTCAATAAGTTTTTCAACTTTTTTATTAAGGAATATTAGCTGGTTTATATACGCTTTTCTGTCTTCCTCCACATCTTTAATAGTGATCTCTGGCTCTAATATTGAAACAGATCGCCCATCCGCGCCAAATACATAAGGAGAATGAGGGCAGATTATGTGGGCAAAGATAAATTTTGGGCCTTTTATCTTATATATTTCTCCAAGTTCAGTAAGAACAAAAAGCCTTAATTCTCTGGCAAAATCCGCCATTAAAGGCCTAATAAAATACCCTATCGCTGTGGTTTTAGCCAAGATCATAACAAAATCCGGCCTCTTTATGCCGCACCATGTATTTTTCCTTATATTTAAATCAGCATTTTTATAATAATCCGTAGCCCCTTCGCCTGATTGAAAACATATAAATTTATACTTTTTTGACTTAAGAAATCTTACTATTTTATTATCTTGTATAAGATTATAAAAAATCCTGTAATCATTTGGCCATTTTCCGGATAGATAAGCTAAATCATCGAGATAAGACATATTTAGAAAAGAGGCTAACGAATAATAGGTAAATGGGTAATTACTACAGCTCTTGGTCGCTACATAAAAACCCTTACTAACCAGGTAGTCTATAAACTCCTGATTATCGTAATTATAGACCTCTTTTAAGGTATCCTGACTCGCATACGCATCTAAAATAATATAATAAATATCTCTATAGTCGTTTATATTGCTAGATGTCCCATTCCCTGAGTTCATGTCTTTTAACTTTATATCAGCATTCATGCTGCAAGCTGATTTGATCTCATATATACTAATATTTATAAGAAAAATTATAATTAAAGATAAAGATGCTATATTTAACGCTTTTGTAATATTAAATAATTTTTTCTTTGTCTTAAAAACAATATATAAGAGATAGCTAAAAACAATACACCATGTCGGCATTATATATCTATGCCTGGTTAGAAAAAATTTATTTAAAATATCATATATATGTCCATAAGAAAAAAATAAGGTTAGAAAGATAGATACTATAATACCTGTTTTTAAATTATCCCTAATAAATATCTGGATTACCAGTATCAACAAAAATGTAAAAAACAGTAACACGATTAGAGGGACCAGGATATCAAAAAAAACAAGTTCTCCTACATTATAATAAAAAAGAAATAGGATCGGAAACGCGGTAAATAAAAATGGGTGGATTACAATAGGTTTCTTCATGTTTTAGGGCCTAATTTTGTCATCAGATATAAGACTCTCTCAGAACTTTTGATCTTTACTGAATTTTCTATATCAAAATACTTCCTGAACTCTCCTTCAAAATGCTCTTTTGTGTAATCTAAAAAGATATCCTCTCTGCTTGATAAGAGCCTTTGAACCTGTGAATCGCTTTTTGGTATGAATTCTATAATAAGGGCCTTACAGATATTGCTGAAAAATTCTGCAATTTTACTAAATGGGAGGTTGTTGCCTATGGCAAGATGATGCACTAAAGCTAAGGCTAGAGCCAAATCTACAGGACCGCGCTCTATAAGAGACATCCTTTCTTTGTTCTCCCATCCAATGCTAGGGCTGGGATTAGTCAGGTCTATTATCAATGGAAGTATATTTTTTTCTCTATTCTTAAGGCACTCTTTATAGCTCTTTTCGATAACGCATGGATCCATATCAAAAGAAATGCTATATATCCCTTTATTGCCAGCGATCCTGCTGAATAACCCTATATTCCCGCCCAGATCCCAAACAACACCCGGTTTGACTTCATCTAAAAATGCAGACACGATCTCTTTTTTTTGCTCCAAGGCTTCTAAGGAATAATTAGTATCCTCATAATAGTCGATCCATTCGCTTTGTTTGACCTGCCATCTGAGCTTGCCAACTATTGATTCCAAACTATCAATAAGCCCCAAAAGAGATAAGCGGCTCATGCTATATTGTTTCATCTTTATTGTTTTATCAGAAAAATATTTTTGACTCTTTGAGTGTAGGTGTATATGGGACAATATAGGGAAGTTTAAAAAAGTATAGAATGGAAGCAGCGAACTTGCTAGGTCCAAAGGGACTCCATCTATATAGATCCGTAACAACTGATTTAGCCTGACATCTTTATAACTCATTAGAGCCAAAGGAGCAAGAAAATGCTGGCAGAACTGCCTATAGGGAGCCCAAGGCTCTTTGTCGCGGTATTTCTCAAAAGAAAGTGTATCGATAAGAACAGGTTTATTCTCTATAAATTGCATGTTATAAGCACTGCAATCCTTTAAAGACATACCGAACTGAAGGCTTATCTTTTGTATCTTGAGCGTAGCTAGAGCAGCTTCTTTTAATTGGCTAAAACACCATTCATAAGGATATGATATAAAAGGTATTTTTTCTGGCCTTATTACTTTATAAGCTTTATCAGATCCTATATGCTTCCTATCAGCTTCTTCATGAGGTATTAATAATCCAGCATCTGTAAGAGCCTTATAGAGACCCGATGACATCAAGTAGTCATAATCTTCTTTATATGAACCATTGACCTGTCTATAAAGAATATTGTCTTCTAAAAATAAAAAACCGCTTGGATCTCGAAAAGAACATGGGATATTCTTAATATTCATATTTTTACTTTTTTTTGTCCCTTGAAAAAATATTACTAAAGAAACTTATGATCTTTCTCCAGTAGACTTTGACCAAAAAAGACAAGCCACATAGCGCCCCTATGACTAACTGGATCACAAAACTACCCGAACCTGGATCAATATACGCATAACTTGCTTTAGGAAATACAATATAAAATATACATATAATGATAAATATTTTTGCAATACACATTAAAGATCTTAACATAATATTATCTCCTTAAATAAAGTTTAAATCTGACATGGTCGGGGAGACTGGACTTGAACCAGCGGCCTTCCGCCCAAGGCGGACGCTCTAACAAAATACAAGTCCACTCCCCACAACTATTCTTATGGTCGGGGAGACTGGACTTGAACCAGCGGCCTCTGCGTCCCGAACGCAGCGCTCTAGCCAAACTGAGCTACTCCCCGCCTTATAATTCAGCTATCTTTTCCCTTATATGTTCACGGCCTTTGCCTGTTTTTAAAAACTTTTCATACCTCATTGCTTCAGACCTCGTATTAAAAGTTTCAAAAAACATCAATTCCCAGGGTCCATTTATACAACTAAATTTCTTTTTACTATTCTCAGTATTATGCTGTGACAATCTATTCTGTAAATCTTTGGTATGCCCTTTATATATCTTATTATTTTTTCTGCTTCTCAATACATAAGTATAAAACATAACTCAGAGCCTTCCGCCTAAAGGCGGACGCTCTAGCCAAACTGAGCCGCTCTCCGGGATCATTCTATTTCTTTTGGTTCTTTCTTTTTATCAAAAGAATCTATGGAGGATAGCTTGTTCTCGAATCTATCCAGCCTCTTATCGCTCCTATCATAGCTGGACTTTATCTTCTCTATATGCGAACCTAGTATACTAAATTCCTCTCTGAATTTATAGAAGTTCACTTTTAAGGCCCCCAGCATCTTTATGACAGCTTGAGTATCTTTTTCTATGCGAAGGCCCCTGATACCCAGGATTATGACCTGTAGATACGCGTAAAAACTATTTGGTGAGACTGGTATCACTTTCTTGGATATAGCCTGCGAGAAAATAGAATTTCCATCTGCAAAATTATCATCTTTGATGATAGCCTCATAATAGACATTTTCAGCAGGTATATACATCAATGCAAAATCATAGGTATTTTCATCCGGAAGGATATATTTAGCAGCTATCGAATCTATATGGTCCTTTACTGCTTTTACAAATTCCCTTTTAAAACGCTTTTTATCCTCTTCTTCCTTTGCATCAATAAACCTCCTGAAACTCTCAAGAGGGAACTTTGAATCAACGCTTACTAGCTTATTGCCTATCTTTATGACCGCATCCACCCTTTCCCCGCTTTTAAAATTATACTGAAGCTCATAAAGGTCTTTATGAGGCAATATCTCTCCTAATAGGTTCTCCAAAAAGAGCTCCCCCAGCCCGCCTCTCATCTTTGGAGCCCTCAGGATCTCCTGTAAGCTGGATATATCCTTTCCTATCTCATATATCTCCTTGGCCCTCTCTCCGAGATAACCAAGGCTCTTCTGTACATCGCCAAAAGTCTTTGTAGCATTATCCAGCCTGTTATTTATAGAGCTATTTACATCTTGAGAAAGCTTCCTGGCCTCATTCATCTGGTCCAGGATCAATTGTGTATTCCTAGAAAGAGTATCACTCCATTCTGAGCGAAGCACATTGATCTTATCCTCGTTGTCTTTTACTAATTTATCCTTGATCTTTCTTGAAAAGACCAAAGCCACCGCAAGGACTACAGACACCCATATCATACTGGTAATTAGTATTGCCATGTATATATCTCCTATCTTTAATGTATTATACTAAAATATATATGGTTTGGGAAGTGGAAAAGAAGCCTTAGGCCTAAGTTTAATCTTGTATGCTTATAGAGGTATAGTAGGACGTTCCCTATAAGCTCAACTGAAAATTCCCCCTCTCTTTGCTTGTAATGTAGCAATATTAATTAATAGATAATAATATTAATCGGGGGTCGACTTTTATATCACAGTTTGTCGGGGCTGAAAAAACTCGGTCGACACAAGCATGGTGTCGACCTCATACAGTTTTCAGCCTTTTAAAAACCGACAAACTGCTCATAATCTAAATTTTCAAATTCGCTTATATGGAACGTCCTACTATTATTACTAGTTAATGTCAAAACTGAGGCTATATGTTCAAATAAAGTACTACTTGAAAAGCCTTTTTTAATGAGCCTCCCTAGTCAAGAGTAACAAAAAACAGCACTTAAATATATAACATACCTGTATTATCTTGAATGCTTGGACAGCATACCCTAAGGTTGATAAGAGATATTGTGAGCGAATTGAAATTTTAGTCTTTTATTAGGCATTTTAGTAGTAGGGGAGCTTTAAAGCTCCCCTACCTTAGATAAGGTTTAACCTATATTTAAAAGCTAAAATATATAAAATATTACATATAGTCGTATTTTTTTAGAAGGCCTTCCAGGCTGGGAGATTTGGTATGCCTTGAGAGGTATTTTGAGATAAGATCAACTTCTACATTAAGAAAGTCCCCATTTTTCTTCATCCCTAATGTAGTGGCCTTGAGAGTATGCGGGATAAGATATACGTTAAACCTCTCCCTCTCGACTTCTCCTACTGTAAGGCTTATACCATCTAGAGTGATAGAGCCTTTGGGAGCTACAAATTTTGAGAACTCAAGAGGTAAAGATATGCTGAAAGTTACGCCTGACTTATCCTTGATTATCGATATTATCTTACCCTTATAATCAACATGGCCTGATACAAAGTGGCCGCCTAGCCTCGAATCCAGCTTAAGGCTTCTTTCAAGATTTACAAGACTTCCTGTCTTTAGGCTATCCAATGCAGTCCTGTCAAAACTCTCTTTCATCACATCAAAAGATAATACTTTTTTATCTATATTAGTCACTGTAAGACATATTCCATTGATAGCTATAGAATCACCTATCTTAACATCAGAATAAATAGCCTTTGTCTCTATTGATATAGAAGATCCTGACACGTTTTTTTTAATAAGCTCGACTCTTCCAATCTCTTCAATTATTCCTGTAAACATATCCGCTCACCAGTATATCCTTATCAATAATATCTACTTTTATACCCTTTAACTCTATTGCGTCTTTTATCTTTTCTATACCTATGCCGCCTACGCTACCTATGGCATTTTTACCGCCGATTATCTTGGGCGCTATAAAAAACAGCGCCTTATCTACAAGGCCTTGCTCCAGAAAGCCAGCTATGGTCTCTCCTCCGCCCTCTACCAATAGGGTTGATACCTCAAGTTCAGCTAATTCGTGTAAAAATCTTTTTAAGTCTATTTTGCCTTTTCTACCTTGGCAGGCTATGAGCATAACCCCTTTTTTATTTAATCTCACTATTTTCTCCAGGTTTTTTTTATCCATCAATGTCTTTTTAAGCACTGCTATTATATTGAGCGACGGAGAGGCCTTAGAAAATATCTTTGACCTATCAGGTATCCTTAACGTTGGATCAAGTATGACCTTTATAGGCGACCTGGCGCTCCTGGATGTAAGGAATGGGTCATCTTTTATTATAGTATTTACTCCTACTAAAACAGCATCCGCCTCACTGCGCAGTTTATGCGCATATTCTCTCGAGGATTCACTCGTTATCCATTTAGAATCATATTTTCTTGTAGCTATTTTGCCATCCAGGCTCTCAGCAAGTTTTAATATCACGAACGGGAGTTTTTCTGTTATGTATTTAATGAATATATGATTTAGTTCTTTTGCTTCTTTTTCTAATAAACCTACTGACACTTTTATCTTGTTACGGCGTAATATCTCTATCCCTTTTCCATTATTTAAAGGATTTGGGTCTTTCATAGCGCATATCACTTTACTGATCCCGCTTTTAATGATACTGTCTACACAGGGCGGGGTCCTGCCTATGTGACTGCATGGCTCAAGAGTCACATACAATGTAGCGCCTTTTGCGCGCTTACCAGCTTTTTTGATAGCCATCGCTTCTGCATGAAGACTGCCAGCTCTTTTATGATAACTTTCGGAGATGACTTTTTCATTCTTTACTACAATAGCCCCTACCATAGGATTGGGGCTAGTAGTGAACATGCCTTTTTTTGCTAGTTCTATAGCCCTTTTCATAAAATATATTTGACTTTTCATATAAAGATTACTTCCTCTTAGGCCTTGCATCTTTTATTGCTTCTACGAGATGGTATGGGATCTTTACTCTTCCTATCAAGACATCTTTTTTTGCCAAGCCATGGCAATCCGACCCTCCTGCCATAAGCAAACTATATCTTTTAGCTATATCCATAAATTTAGTTTCTTTAGCCTTATTGTGATCTGAGTGGTATACCTCTATACCCTTTATGCCATCTTTGATCAAGAACTCCATTGTCTCTTCAATCGTCCTATTTTTAGTATTTATTGTTCCAGGGTGGGCCAGGATGCTTACCCCGCCAAATTTATTTATCATATCTATAGCTTCTTTGGGAGTCATCTTGAATTTACTCACATAACATGGCCCATTATTCCCTATATAATCCCTAAAAGCCCTTGTTATAGAGCTTACATATCCTTTTTTAACCAAAAGATGCGCTATATGAAGGCGCCCTACTGACCCTGCTCCGCTTAATTGAAAGAGTTCTTCATCTAAGATATCAAGGCCTTTGTCCCTAAGCTTTTTCAGTATCCTTCTGGCGCGTTCTTCCCTTATTCTCGAGATCTCCTTTAATCTTTTTATAAATGATGGATTTTGCCAGTCTATAAAATACCCGAGTATATGCATCTCATCTTCACCAAGCTCTGCTGTCATCTCAACGCCTGGTATGACCTCAAGCTCTATAGAATCGCCTTTTTTTATTGCAGGCCTTATGGCATCGCAGCAATCATGATCAGTTATGCTGATAGCTGACAGGCCCTGCTCTTTTGAATATTCCACTACTTTCTCGGGCGAAAAAGTACCATCTGAGAGGGTTGTGTGTACATGAAGGTCCGCGGTTTTATCCATAAGTATATCTATCTTTTAGGCTCTTTTTGCTTTATCTTATCAAGTATCCCGTTTATAAATTTCCCGGAATCAATATCCCCGTAACGCTTACCAAGTTCTATTGCCTCATTGATAGAGACCTTTTCCGGTATATCCTTTAAATATACCAGCTCAAATACACCTAGGCGCAGGATGTTCTTATCTATAACAGCCATTCTTTTAATATCCCAATTGTCAGTATATTTGGATATTATATCATCTATACTCTTAAGGTTACTATAAACGCCTTTTACTAAGCTATCAGCAAATTCCCTGACCTCGCCCTCAGCATCCTGCATAGACCAAAAATCGATCATACTGGCTTCGATAGATTCCCTGGAGATCTCTATCCTGTATAATATCTTCAATGCGCACTCTCGCGCTAATGTACGTTTGCGCATAGTTAGATCTTTTCTGATAGATCAGCCATCTCAATAGCAGCCAATGCAGCATCACGGCCTTTATTGCCGTCCTTTGTGCCTGCTCTTTCTATTGCCTGGTCGATCGAATCAGCTGTAATAATACCGAATATCGCGGGGACCGATGTAGAAAAAGACACATGAGCAATGCCTTTTGCCACTTCACTGGCAACATAATCAAAATGAGGGGTCGCCCCTCTTATCACTGTCCCAAGGCATATCACTGCGTCATACTTTTTTGACTTAGCCATCTTATGAGCCAAAAGCGGTATCTCAAATGCCCCCGGGACCCAAGCTAGCTCTACATCGCTTTCTTTTGCGCCATGCCTTAAAAGCGTATCGAGGCATCCTTCCAAAAGCCTGTGCGTGATAAAATCATTGAACCTTGAAGCAATGATCCCAAACCTTCTTCCTTTTGCGGTCATCTGACCTTGGATCGTCTTTACCATCTTGCACCTCCTAAATGAGGCCATTACTTACGGAACGATAGTGAACGTAAGTAATATGGCCGAATTTATCCCGAGTCACTGTTGCTTGATGTTATGTGACGAGGGATCATGTTTTGTCTATAAGCTAGGCCATTACTTACGGAACGATAGTG
>JBDRJN010000032.1:0-87159 GCA_043814965.1 Candidatus Omnitrophota bacterium | reverse complement strand
TCGAACCAGTGACCTTCACGATGTCAACGTGACGCGCTAACCAGGCTGCGCCAACCGCCCTATCCTGACCTTCCGCCTTCGGCGGACGCGCTATCCAACTGCGCCATGAGCCCTGAAATTTTGTTTCACAAAATTTCATCCCGAGCATCCTTAGCTTTTCATTATGATGCGAGGGAAAATAATGCCTCTGCCCCTCGTCGAATAACTTTAAACAAAATCGACTCGGGACGATTTTTGCCTTCAGCAAAAATCGGTGCCGGGAGCCGGAGTCGAACCGGCACATCCTTTTGGGACGATGGATTTTAAGTCCATTGCGTCTGCCAATTCCGCCATCCCGGCAAAAAAACAACCTCTACTGCCCCTCGTCACATGATGTCAAACTATGGTGACTCGGGACTCGCCCGCTTCTGGCGGGCTTGGAGGCGACGACCGGAATCGAACCGGTGAATAAGAGTTTTGCAGACTCCTGCCTTCCCCCTTGGCTACGCCGCCTTATGTGTCCCGTAAGCCATGGCCTCATTTAAATACCACAGGTCTTCGATCTTGTCAAGTAAAACACCTGCGATATAAGCCTTATTTTTATTCTTTATTAAAACCCTGTTTCCTGCCTTATCTATTATTACAACATCTAACTTATTGTCGCCAAAGATGTTACGTCTTTGTGTCAATTTATTAGCCACTATTAGATCAAGGTTTTTAGACTTAAGTTTATCTATGGAGCGCTTGACTAGATGTTCTGTCTCCAGGCTAAATCCTACTAATAGCTTATCTTGCTTCTCTTTCGCAAGTTCAGCGATCAAGTCTTTGTTAGGGACAAGCTTAAGAGAAAGCGCTTCTTTATGTTTTATCTTTTTACCAAAAGGCTTCTTTACCTTAAAATCGCTTACAGCTGCACACATGATCAAACAATCTGATCTCTTTAGTTCTTTTTTAGCCGATCTCAATAATTCATCAGAACTCTCTATGTTAAAAAATCTTTTGACCTTTGGCGCTTTAAGAGCAACAGGGCCGCTTATAAGAGTCACGTCGTGGCCTCTCTTTGAAGCCAATTCAGCGATCTTATATCCCATGACACCAGTAGACCTATTTGAGATAAACCTTACGGGATCGATATGTTCTATTGTCGGGCCGCTAGTCACTATTATCTTAATAGCCTTATCACCTCTTCTATTATCTTGTCTACTTCCTGAATATGGCCTATGCCTTCATCTCCACAAGCAAGCTTTCCCTTGATAGGCCCTGTAAAATAATACCCCAATGCCTTTAATCTCTTTATATTATCCTGTGTAACTTTATGATCATACATATTGCTATTCATTGCAGGAGCGAATAATATAGGCGTTTTAGTAGTACAGATAGCGCAGCTAAGCATATCATCGCATATGCCTGCAGCAGCTTTTGCAATAATATTGGCTGTTGCAGGTACAATAGCCAGTAGGTCTATTCTCTCTGCAAGGGCAACATGGTCTATAGCCCACTCTTCAGGCATTACAAAAAGATCGTGGGTCAATACCCTGTTGCCTGAAAGCGCCTGAAATAAGACAGGCTTTATAAATTCCTCCGCCTCTTTTGTCAGGACTACTTCTATGGATATATTTTTTTTACGCAGCCCTCTGATGATTTCAAGCGCCTTATAACAAGCGATGCTGCCAGTCACCCCTACAAGAACTCTCTTTTGTTTTTTCACAGATTATTCTTTCTCTTCCTTTATTACTCTATAATGCACTTTACCGCTTGCTATCTCTTCAAGCGCAATAGTAGAAAATTTCTTAGAAGTCGTCTCTATAAGTTTTTTTGAGCCATTATTCAGCTCTACTGCCCTTTTGGCAGCTGTAAGCGTCAGTTTAAAAATGCTCTCTCTGTTAGCAACAATATCTTCTCGTGGAATATATGACATGCTACTTTTCCCTCCTTATCCTGCATCTCTCTGCGATCACTATAGCCCTCAGATTGTCCAAGGCTGATCTCAAAACATTGTTTACTACTACATAATCATATCTTGGCAGATATTTAAGCTCTGTCTTGGCTGCCTTGAGCCTTTTCTTGATATCTTTTTTTGAATCTGTAGAACGGCCGAAAAGCCTCTCCTCAAGCATCCCCATAGAAGGCGGCAAGATAAATATAAAGACGGCCTTCATCTTTAGCTTTTGTATTTTCATAGCACCCTGCACATCTATGCTCAAAATGACATCATGCCCTTTCGATAATAAGTGTGTGACATATTTTTTTGGGGTGCCATAATATTCGTCAAATACATTTGCCCATTCCAGAAATTCGTTTTTATTTTTTCTCTTTAAAAATTCTTCCCTATCGATGAATATATAATCTATGCCGTCTTTTTCTCCTGCGCGCGGAGGCCTAGTCGTCATTGATATAGAACGGCCTGCCTCGCCAAGAGAATCTACAAGCTTGCTGCATAAAGTTGTTTTTCCCGAACCTGACGGGGCTGATATGACAAATAATATCCCTTTTCCTTTTTTCTGCATCTATAGATCACTCCACGTTTTGGACCTGTTCGCGCATCTTTTCTATCTCACCCTTGATGTCTACAACGACTCTTGAGATCTTCGAATAACCTATCTTGGAACCAAGAGTATTTACTTCCCTCTGAAGTTCTTGAAGCAAAAAATCTAACTTTCTTCCTGATTCCTGATCAGAGTTGATGGCCTTGTTCAAGGAAAGTAGATGGCTTTTTGAACGCACTATCTCTTCTGTGACATCGCTTTGTCTAGCAAAAAGAGCCAGTTCTGTCTCGAGCCTTGACCTATCCACTCCGACTCCTTTGATCATGTCCTCTATTTTACTTTTCATCCTTTCTTTATGCATAGACACTATCCCTGCGCTAGCATTAGCTATGTTATTTATATTATTAGATATCTTTGCGATCCTCTTCTGTAGATCCTTGAATATAGCTCTCCCTTCTTTTATTCTCATGATATTGCATTCTAAAATGGCCCTTTTCAATGCCCTCTGGAGCACAGGCCATGTAGATATAATATTTTCTTCTTTTTGTTCATGCACTATAACATCCGGAAAAGATAAAATGTGAGAAAGCTTGATATCGTCCTTTAGCTTTAACTTATTCTTCATGTTTAACAGGATCTTGTAATAATTCTTCATTGCCTTTTCGTCAAGTCTTACAAAATCAAAATCCTTCCCGTTCTTCTTGATAGACACAGAACAATTCACCTTACCTCTCTTGACAAAAGAATGGATGTATGCCTTGAGGTGCTCCTCCAATTGACTAAAACTAGCTGGTATCCTGGTAGATAGATCAAAATATCTATGGTTTACTGTGCGTATTTCTACTGTAAAACTGCCCAGCCTGCTTGTTTCCTCTCCTTTTCCAAAACCTGTCATGCTTTTGATCATAAAACACCTTGAACGTTTATATCTTGTTATAGCCACGTACGTTTCTTCGTACTGGTAGCGCCTGCTTCTTTGGTAGGATATAGATCGACTATGATTTCGCCTGGTTCAAACCAAAGCTTTATTTCCCGTTCAGCATCTTTTTCGTTTGCTGAGGCATGTAATACATTCTCATATACACCTCTTGTGGTGATCCTGCCAAAAGCACCTCTTATAGAAGTAGAGTCTGCCTCTTCTGGGTTAGTAGCTCCTGCAAGCTGCCTTACTTTATCAATTGCGTCATCTCCCCAATAGACCATCGCCATAACTTTACGTCTATCATGGTATTCACCTTGTATATAGCTAATAAGCTCTTTGAAAAACTTTTCCTGTTTTAGGTGTTTATAATGCTCTTCCGCAAGCTCCTTACTTACCCTAACTATTTTAGCTGCAACTATTTCAAGCTTTGTTTCAGACAACCTGGTAAGGATATTGCCTGTTAAAGACTTTTTAAGTCCGTCTGGCTTAATAAGCACTAATGTTTGCTGAGACATATTGCATTACCCTCCAAAATCCTATCTATTTGATTTTAAAAGACTTATGATTTTTTCTAGTTCTGAGTCAGAATAAAATTCTATTTCTATTTTACCACCTTTTTTAGATCTCAATATCTTTACTTTTGTTCCCAAGACTTCTCTCAGGTGCTCTTCTAAAGATACTAGATTCGGATCTACGCTGGATTGTTTTTTTACTGTAGAAACTCCTAGTTTTTTCGCGTATCTCTCTGCATCTCTTACAGATAGATCATTTTTGACAAGTTTTGTACAAAGCCTCATTTGTTCTTTTGGGTCTGACAAGCCTAATATTGCTCTTGCATGTCCCATTGAAATTGTTCCACGTGAAACATATTCCTGTATCTTCTGTGGTAGCTTTAGCAATCTTAGTATATTGGCAACAGTAGCTCTATCTTTACCAATAGTATCTGCTATCTTTTCTTGTGTCATGCTAAATTCATCCACAAGCCTTTTATATGCCTTTGCCTGGTCAATAGGGTTTAAATCTTCTCTTTGGACATTTTCTATTATTGATATCTCAAAAGAGTCTAAATCTGATACATCTTTTATTATAGCAGGGATTTCTTTTAGGTTAAGGATCTGAGCTGCCCTAAACCTGCGTTCGCCAGCTATAAGCTCATATTCATCTTGTTTTGCCCTTATCAATACAGGCTGTATTACGCCTTTTTCTCTTATAGAGTTAGCCAGGTCTTCTAATGCCTTTTTATCGAACTCTCCCCTTGGCTGATATTTATTAGCCTTGATCTTATCAATAGGGACATTGGCTATGCCTTGGTTGATTTTTGATTCCAAGATCCTTTCCTTATCTATGGATGATCTTTCAGGAATTAAAGCTCCTAAACCTCTTCCGAGAACTCTTTTTTCCATTCTTCTGCTCCTTCCTGTATGTTTTCACCCAATACCTCCATTGCAAGAGAAAGATATGTTTTTGCACCGCTTGAATTCTTGTCATAGAGATGTATTGGTTTTCCAAAACCAGGTGCTTCGCTTAGCCTAATGCTTCTTGGAATAGTTGTATTAAAAACTTTTTCTTTAAAATACCCTCTTGCTTCTTTAATCACCTCTAATGTTAAATTAGTTCTATAGTCAGCCATTGTGAGTAAAACCCCCTCGACTTCAAGTTCTTGGTTTAGGTTTTCTTTTACAATATTGACTGTATTAAGTAACTGGCTTAGGCCTTCGAGCGCATAATATTCACACTGTATTGGTATAAGGACTGAATTACTAGCTGCGAGTGCGTTTATTGTCAATAATCCTAAAGAAGGTGGGGAATCTATAAGTATAAAATCGTATTCTTCTTCTAGGCCTTTTAATGCATTTTTAAGCCTATATTCTCTATTCATCAAACTGATCAACTCTATCTCTGCCCCAGTAAGATCAATATTCGAAGGAGCTATCTTTAAATTAGGCATGAACACTTCTTGTAAGATATCTTTGATATTTACATTATTGATCAATACATCATAGATATTATGAGTTAGGCCTGTTTTACTTACGCCCAAACCACTTGTTGCGTTTGCCTGAGGATCAAAATCTACTAATAATACTTTCTTATCTCTGTATGCTAGATAGTAGCCTAAATTTATAGTGGTTGTTGTTTTTCCTACTCCACCTTTTTGATTACAAATAGCTATTATTTTGCCCATAAATGCTGTATTATAACCGTATCAATTTTTATGTAACTTCTTTTTAACATTAACCTTGGCTAATTTAGAACCTTGCATACTAAACAAACCTTTATATTCTTCTCTCAAGACCCTTATATCAACATCTTCCTGTGTAGTACCTAACCTATCAAGAGCTATTCTGATAGCTTCCTGGGCTGTTTTTGCCTCTACCTCAACTTCTTCCGAGTCTTTTTTTATATAAATCTTACTATCTTTTGTCATAAAGACCTCTTAGGATTTTCTAAGCAACATATACTGCATAGAGCTTGTGATTAGAGTATTTGTCAGCCAATAAAGTACCAGCCCCGACGGTAATGAATAAAAAATAAAGCCAAACATCACAGGCATTATCGATGTCATCATCTTTTGTTGTTCGGTCTGAGCAGCTTTGCCTTGAGAAAGCTTTTGTTGTATTATCATAGCACCTATCATTAAAATTGGCAACAAATTTATTGCATCTCCCAGAAAAGGCAATGTCGTAGGAAGAGTAAATGCCCTATCTGGCATTGATAAGTCCTTTATCCATAAAAAGCTAGCGCCTTTTAATTCAACAGATCTCATCAAGGTCTGATATAAAGAGATGAATATAGGCATCTGTAAAAGCATCGGGAAACATCCACCCATTGGATTTACCTTATGCCGACGATAAAGCTCCATCATTTCTTTGTTTAACTTCTGCGGGTTGTCTTTATAGTCTTTTCTGAGTTTTTCCATTTGAGGCTGTAATGCCTGCATATTTTTCATTGATTGCATGCTTTTGAATGAAAGCGGAAAGAGCAGCATGCTCACACAAAACGTCAAAAGCAGTATCGCAATGCCATAATTATTAAATATTCCGTAGAAAAACTTGAGTACACTCAAAAGAACAAGACCTATGCTGGTAAATATCCCAAAATTTAAAGCCTTGCCAAAAGATGAGTCTACTTTTTCTAGTTCCTCTATGTCTGTAGGCCCTATATAGAACAACACATTATATGTCTTTTTTTCTCCTGGCAGCAATGTTTCATCTTCTACATTAAGACCAATTACAGGTAATTTGTTTTTGCTTCTAGTAAAAACGCTTTTTACATCAAAGTCAGGCGCAGCTATTATTGAGTAATATTTATTTTTTAAAGCGATCCAGGTGATGTTGTTTTGTTCTAACATATTACTATCTTTAAAGTTAGGGCCTCCTATTTTTTTAAATCTTCCATCGCTATATAATACATCTGCCTCTAAATACCTTGATTCAAACTTATCTTTGTTGGAGATATTGGAAGCTGTCACAAGGCTAAACGCATAAAACTTTTTTGTATCAGAATTGTTTTTAATATTTATCGACGCTGATATAGCATACTTATCCTTCAAAAACACAAAAGATTTTTTAACTGTAAGGCCATTAATATCTGTACTAATTTTTTTTGCAGCTTCTTCTATATCAAATAGTTGTGATGATATACCCTGCAGGGCCCCCTTGCCTTCCATTGACAGAATGCTGGATCCATATAATGCATTCTCTACTAATCTTGTGTCCGGCCTTATTCCATCCTGTATCTCTATATCTCGTATCCCACCGCCAAGATCTGATATATTTATGACATATCTATCATTATTAAAATTAAATATATTTGATGCGGCGCTTGCTGTGGCCGCCTCTTCTTGTATCACACTATCTATCATCGTAGGTTTGTCTATAACATCTCTATTTTCAGGTAATTGTGATAACATGCCTTTATCGCTGGTTGCTATTGAAGGGTTAAATTTTGCTACAATAGCCGGATATAAAAGCAATACTACCATAGACAATACTACAGCTGTAATAAGTCTTTTTTCCATTATCTCCCTTTCTTTACTTTACTTTTTATAAGGGTCATAACCTCCATGGCAAAAAGGATTGCAACGCAATATCCTTAAAAACCCCTTGGCCAACCCTACAACAACGCCTTTATCTTCTATTGCTTCTATAGTATAACTGGAGCATGTAGGGTAATACCTACATTTACATAACATAAAGCTGGATAAATAGTTATGATAAAATCTTATTATATTTTTTATTACACCTTTTAAAGACATTCTCAAGATCCCCCTTGATGGCTTCTAGGGTCGTATTTTTTGATATACTACCAGCTGTGAGCACTATATCAAAAGAACCATCCAAGCTGTGTTTTGTGTTCCTGTAGGCCTCTCGTAAGATCCGCCTGTACTGATTCCTTAAAACTGCTTTTTTATTATATAAATGTTTTCCGACCAAAAAAGCAACCCTGTTTCCGGAAAACTCTTTTTCTCTTTCCAGGAAATATGCCTTTAAAAACTTGCCTTTAAATGGGATGCCTCGGCGGAAGATCTCTTTGATTTGGTCATATTTTTTTAGGCGCTCTTTTTTGGCAAAGGCGTTGCGTTTCATCAAACAGTAAGCCTAGCCTTGCCTTTTCTTCGTCTGCGCTTCAAGATGTTACGCCCCTTGGCGCTACGCATTCTACGCCTAAAACCATGTTTGCGTTTACGCTTTAAATTGCTTTTTCGGGTAAGATTTTTCTTCACGATTATCTCTCCTTGTAAGGGAGCTATTATAACACATTGCATTTTATCGTCAAGAGAAAATTTTGCTTGAAAATGAAATTGGTCCTTGTTATAATGTTCTGACCTATGACTACAGACTTGTCTAACATATGGAACAAAATCCTCGCTTACACAAAAGAAGAGATAGGGGACAGGGCTTTTGAAAACTGGTTTATCCAGACACGCCTTGTTTCGATATCTGATGACAGCATATCTATACAGGTACCCTCGAATTTCTTCAAGGATTGGATATATGACCACTACAGAGATGCTTTAAATATAGCTATTTTAAAGACCATAGGCAAGACTTTGTCTTTGCAATTCGAGGTAAAGGCGCAGTCTGGTTTGGCAGATAGCTCTCCTGACAAAATAATACAACCCTCGCAACAACCTGCGCAAAAAAAACCATTTTACCTCAACCCCAGCTATACCTTCGAGGGCTTTGTTGTCGGTTCTTCCAACAGATTCGCGCATGCCGCTACTATGGCAATAGCCGAGTCGCCTGCAAAGGCATATAATCCATTATTTATATACGGTGGTGTAGGGCTTGGCAAGACCCATCTGATGCAGGCTGCTTGTCATTATGTATCAGAGATGCATAAAAACCTTAAGACCTTTTACACCTCCAGCGAAAGTTTTACAAATGAACTTATAAATTCCATAAAAAACAGGTCTACTTCCAGTTTCAGAGAAAAATACAGGCATGTCGATGTGCTACTAATAGATGATGTGCATTTTATAGCTGGGAAAGAATCCACTCAGGAAGAGTTTTTCCACACTTTCAATGCCTTATACGACGCTCATAAACAAATAGTCCTTTCAAGCGACCGCTCGCCAAAGACAATACCAGGCCTGGAAGAAAGGCTTGTGTCCAGGTTCGAGTGGGGGCTTGTCACTGACGTACAGCCGCCGGACCTGGAAACACGTATAGCTATTTTAAAAAAGAAGGCCGAGAAAAACGC
The DNA here is from genome assembly GCA_043814965.1 of Candidatus Omnitrophota bacterium. Classification (GTDB taxonomy): domain Bacteria; phylum Omnitrophota; class Gorgyraeia; order Gorgyraeales; family Gorgyraeaceae; genus JBDRCN01. Next base: position 78,069 of record JBDRJN010000032.1, on the reverse strand, counting down.
TATGAACCTTCCAACGGACGTCTTGTATCTTATAGCAGAAACAATAAAGACCAATATCCGTGAGCTGGAAGGGGCCCTTGTAAAAGTAATAGCTTACTCATCGTTAGAAAATAAAAAAATAACCCTCGAGCTGACCAAAGATATCTTGAAAGACGCCTTTTTAGAAAAAGATAAAAAAATATCCGTTGAGCTTATACAAAAAAAAGTAGCGGGTTATTTTGATATAAAAATATCTGACATGAAGACAAAAAAAAGGAACAAGCAGGTTGTCTACCCAAGACAAGTAGCCATGTATCTCTCCAGAGAGTTGACCAACATGACCTTGCCGGATATAGGAGAGCGCTTTGGGGGAAGGGACCACTCTACAGTAATACACGCATGTGATAAGATCCAGAAGGATTTAAAGAAGAATCAAAATGTTAAGAACTTTATAAACCGGCTTATGTTGGAGATAAATAGTTAGTATTGTTAATAAATTATATTTTTTTGTGGACTAAATTTAATTCCTAACTATAATGATAGGGATTGGTTTGGTAGTTATCAACATATCAACATTATTTAGTACTATTAAGACTACCTTTCAATATAAAAGATAATAAAAGACTATCGGGGGATACTGTGAAAATAAAAGCCTTAAAGAACGATCTTATAAAAAACATACAACATGTCCAGAACGTGATATCTGCTAAAAGCAGTTTACCTGTACTATCAAATATTTTAATAGAAGCAAAAGATGACCAGATAAGACTTACTAGCACGGATTTAGATATAGGTATTATATCCACACTAACCGCGGAAGTAGAGGAAGAGGGGGCTATTACAATACCAGCAAAGAGGTTCAATGATATTATAAAAGAATTACCAAACGAAGACATATCCATAAGTACCATGAAAAACAATTCTATTATAATAAAATGCAGTAAATGCCATTTTAAGCTATTAGGCCTACCAAAAGAAGATTTTCCTAGATTACCAGAATTTAAAGACGAGAAAAATATTATACTAGACCAAAACATACTAAAGACAATGCTTAATATGGTGCATTTTTCGATTTCGCATGATGAGACCAGATATGTCTTGAACGGCGCGTTGTTCTTATTTAATGATAATAAACTCAGCATAGTTACCACCGATGGAAAGAGGCTAAGCTTTATCAAAAAAGACCTAAAAGAAGGGGTTTTGAATAAATCTATAATAGTCCCATCCAAAACGATATATGAATTGACCAGGGTCTTAGAAGACGACGGGGATGTGAAAATAACGCTGGGAGAAAACCAGGCCAGGTTCGAACTAAACAACATTACGATCATCTCGAGGCTTATAGAAGGGGATTTCCCGAACTACGAACAGGTGATCCCCAAAGAAGCAAAAGAGAAGATCTTAATACAAAGGGAAGAGTTTCTCTCGAGCGTAAGAAGGGCGTCGCTTTTGACAACACAGGACTCGAGGTCAATAAAGATCGAAATATTAAAAAACAAGATCATAATCTCAAAATCAAGCCCAAACATAGGAGAAGTAAAAGAAGAACTTGCAGCTAATTATAAAGGACACGATGTTGTGGTGGGTTTTAACCCGGCCTATCTTATAGATATATTAAAGGTAATACCAAAAGACGAGATAGAGATAGAGTTATTAGGGCCGGACAAACCAGCTGTTATAAGGATAGAGGACTGGTACGTGTATCTAGTGCTTCCTATGCAGCTTGCATGATGACAAAAGATTCTAATATAGATGCGATAAAAAATATCATCGGTAAGGTAGTCGGTGATATAGAGAAAAAAGAGCCCGGAAAAAAGGAAAGAATAGAACAGGCCTGGAAGAATATCGTAGGCCCAGAAGGCGTTAAGCATTCAAGGCCTATAGACATAAGAAAAAAGGTGTTGATCGTAGAGGTGAGTAGTTCAACCTGGTTTTACGCGCTCAACCTCAAGAAAAAAAGCATCCTCAAAGACCTTGAAGGTTTATTAGAAGAAAAGATAGAAGATATAAGATTTAGGATGGGAGACAGAAAGGCCTAATGGCAAAAACACAAAAAGAGCCCAAGACAGTCGAATATGACGCAAGGACTATACAGGTCCTCGAAGGCGTAGATGCTGTAAGAAAACGCCCAGCTATGTATATAGGCGATGTTTCTACGAGAGGGCTCCACCATCTTGTATACGAGGTCGTGGACAACTCAGTAGATGAGGCGATGGGAGGTTTTTGTCAAGACATCTCCGTAGTTGTCCATGTGGATAATAGCGTGACCGTAACAGATGATGGCAGGGGCATACCCGTTGATATGCATAAGACCCAGAAAAAACCCGCTGTAGAGGTTGTCATGACAACGCTTCATGCTGGTGGAAAATTTGACCACCGTTCTTACAAAGTGTCCGGCGGGCTGCATGGTGTAGGAGTGAGCGTTGTGAATGCCTTGAGCGAATGGCTCGAAGTAGAGATCAAACGCGATGGAAAAGTCTTTCATCAAAAATATGAAAAAGGGAAAACCGCTTCAAAACTTACGGTGGTAGGAAAGGCAAAGGCGACAGGGACATCGGTCACCTTTAAGGCTGACAAAGAGATCTTTAACTGCCCTCTCGAATTTTCTTTTGAGACGCTTTCGAATAGGCTCAGAGAATTAGCCTTTTTAAATAAAGGCCTAAAGATAAGATTAAAAGACGAGGCAAAAGAAAAAGAAGCAGAATTTCAGTTTTCAGGGGGTATTGTATCTTTTGTAGAACATCTAAACAGGAACAAAAACCCTCTCCATAAAAAAGTCATTTATTTTCAGGGCGAGAAAGATGGGGTGACTTGTGAGATGGCGCTTCAGTATAACGACGGGTATACAGAAAATATATTCACTTTTGTAAATAATATCAATACTATTGAGGGCGGAACTCATTTAAGCGGTTTTAAATCAGCTCTAACAAGGAGCGTGAATCAGTATTGCAAAAATAAAAACCTGTTAAAATCCTCGGATGTCGCTATCTCAGGAGAAGACATTAGAGAAGGCTTGAGCTGCGTTATCAGTGTTAAGGTTCCAAACCCGCAGTTTGAAGGCCAGACCAAGACAAAGCTCGGCAACAGTGAGGTAGAAGGCATAGTCGCCTCCATCGTAAACGAGAACCTTAGCTCTTATTTTGAAGAAAACCCTTCAATCGCAAATAAGGCTATAGAAAAAGCAATACTTGCGGCTCGAGCAAGAGAAGCTGCTAGAAAAGCAAGAGAGCTCACTAGACGTAAAGGCGCTTTGGATTCTATGTCTCTCCCTGGAAAACTCGCGGATTGTTCGGAAAGCGATGCGGCTATATGTGAGATTTATATAGTAGAAGGAGACTCTGCGGGAGGTTCTTCTAGGCAGGGCCGCGACAGGAGGTTCCAAGCGATACTTCCTATCAAAGGCAAGATACTCAATGTAGAAAAAGCAAGGCTTGATAAAGCGCTTGGGAATGAAGAAATAAGGACTATTATAAGCGCCCTCGGAACAGGCGTAGGTGAAGAATTTAACTTGGAAAAACTTAGATATCATAAGATCATTCTGATGTGCGATGCTGATTCGGATGGATCTCATATAAGGACGCTTCTTTTGACCTTGTTTTTTAGGCAGATGCCGCAGCTTGTAGAAAAAGGCCATATTTATATAGCCCAACCACCACTTTATAGGATAAAACGCGGCAAAAGGGAAGAATATATCGAGACAGAGAAAAAAATGAACGAGTTTTTGTTTGAACTTGGGACAGATGGCCTAACTCTAATCCGCACAAAGGATAAGAAGAATTTTATAGAAAAACAACTAAAAGAATTATTGCATCTAGTGCTTGAGTTTGATAAATTATCAGTGGCTGTTGAGCGTTGTGGAGTGGAATTATCAAAATATATAGGTTTTAGACATAAGAAGACCAAAAAACTACCTATTTTTATGGTCAAAGTGGATGGGAAAGCCCAGTTTCTATATGATGACGAAGAGTTAGCAAAGACAACAAAAAAGCTAGAAAAAGAGCTAGGGAAAGATGCTGATATAGGGGTAAAAGGTGAGAATGTTGTGGAGTTTTATGGGGCAAGAGATATGGAAAAGATAATAGAAAGGATCGAAAAACTAGGATTTAGTGTAGAGCAGATCTACGAAGAGGACACGGAATCTAAAAAGAAGCCCTTCAGGATGATATCAGAAGGAGATGTAAAAGAGCTTGATACATTAAAGGAATGCCTTGATTATGTAAGGGAAGTGGCCAAAAGAGGCCTGACTATGCAGCGCTATAAAGGTCTTGGAGAGATGAACCCAGGACAGCTTTGGGAGACAACCATGAACCCTGACACAAGAACGCTTCTAAAGGTGACAATGGAAGATGCTGTCGAAGCAGACGAGATGTTTACAGTGCTTATGGGTGATCAAGTGGAATCCCGAAGGGATTTTATTGAAAAACACGCGCTAGAAGTCAAAAATCTGGATATATAACTATGTACGCGCAGAACGAAAAACTCATACCAGTATATATAGAAGATGAAATGAAAAAATCCTACATAACTTACGCTATGAGCGTAATAGTAGGAAGGGCTCTGCCCGACGTGAGAGACGGCCTTAAACCAGTCCATAGAAGAATACTATATTCTATGAAAGAGCTTGGGCTGGAACATACAAAGTCTTACAAAAAATCAGCAAGGATCGTTGGAGAATGCCTTGGTAAATACCATCCTCACGGGGATATGGCAGTATATGATTCCATGGTAAGAATGGTGCAGGATTTTTCTTTAAGGTACCCTCTTATCGATGGCCAAGGCAACTTTGGGTCTGTGGATGGCGATGCCCCCGCAGCTATGAGATATACAGAAGCGCGCATGTCAGCTATCGCCGCGGAGATGCTTTCAGATATTGAAAAGGGCACAGTTGATTTTACGCCTAATTTTGACGAGACATTAGAGGAGCCTACAGTAATGCCGGCGAAACTCCCGTGTCTTCTTGTAAATGGTTCTAGCGGTATAGCTGTCGGTATGGCCACAAATATACCGCCTCACAACCTGACAGAGGTATTAGATGCAGTTATAAAAATAATAGATGAGCCGGAAGTCTCCATAAAAGACCTGATGAAGATAGTCAAAGGCCCTGATTTTCCTACTGGAGGGATTATTTGCGGCAGGGAAGGCATAAAGAGCGCTTATGAAACAGGCAGGGGGCTTTTAAAGGTCCATGCAAGGGCTTCCATCGAACAGCAAAAAAGCGGCAAGGAATCCATTGTTATCACAGAGATCCCATACCAGGTCAATAAATCAAAACTTATAGAGAATATGGCAAGCCTTGTGCAAGATAAAAAGCTCGAGGGTATATCGGATATAAGGGATGAATCCGATAAGGATGGTTTGAGGATTGTTGTCGATCTAAAGAGAGACCAGAATGCCCAGATAATACTAAACCAGCTGTATAAACGCACGCAGATGGAGACCACCTTTGGCATTATTATGCTGGCCCTGGTAGACCTAAAGCCAAAAGTATTGAACCTAAAAGAGGCCTTAGAACTGTATATAAAACATAGGATCGAGATCGTACGCAGGCGTACTCAGTTCGAGTTAGACAAGGCAGAAAAAAGGGCCCATATATTGGAAGGCCTTAAGATAGCCATAGACAATTTAACCAAGATCATAAAGGCAATAAGGGAATCAAAGGACCCTAAAATAGCGAAAACCAGATTAATGGAAGATTTTGGACTTTCTGAGGCCCAGGCGCAGGCTATTTTAGAGATGCAGCTTCAGCGTCTCACAGCTCTTGAGAGAGACAAGATAGATAAAGAATATCTTGAATTAATAAAAAAAATAGAGCTGTATAAGTCTATCCTTAAGAGTGACAAAAAAGTACTTGATATCATAAAAGAGGAGCTGGCGGAACTTAGGAAAAAATACGGCGATGAGAGAAGGACGGATATAGTCGCTAAAGCTGAAGAGATAGAGATAGAGGGCCTGATAGCAGAAGAGGATATGGTGATCACGATAAGCCATTCTGGTTATATAAAGCGGCTCCCGGTAGGTTCTTACAGGAAACAGAAAAGAGGCGGGGTAGGGGTAACAGGGATCGACATGAAAGACGAGGATTTCGTAGAACATCTTTTTATAGCCTCGACCCATGAATATATACTGTTTTTTACAAACCAAGGGAGAACGCATTGGTTAAAGGTCTATGAAATACCCCAGGTAAGCCGTTCAGCAAGAGGAAAAGCAGTCGTGAACCTCCTTCAACTTTCTCAGGGCGAGAAGATATCTTCTTATGTACGGGTGAAAGAATTTAAAGAAGGGCTTTTCCTTGTCATGGCAACTAAAAAAGGCCTTATAAAAAAGACCAACTTGATGGCTTATTCCAATCCTAGAAAAGGCGGCATCATAGGCATCACCGTCGAGAAAGACGATGAACTAATAGAGGTCAAATGGACGGACGGGACCCATGAGATATTGATGGCTTCGCATGAAAAGGCTATTCGTTTTTCAGAAAAACAGGTGAGAGACATGGGCAGGGGCGCCAAGGGCGTAAAGGGCATTAGCCTTGGCAAAAAAGATCAAGTCATAGCCATGGACATAGTAAGGCCTGATGCGACTGTCTTGACCGTTACTTCGCAGGGTTTTGCAAAGAGGACTTCTATAAAAGAATATAGAATACAGTCTCGAGGAGGCAAAGGGATCAAGAATGTGAGCGTTACAAAGAAAAACGGAGAAGCCACAGGGGTCTTGATGGTAAATGACAGGGACGAACTTATGGTGATGACTGAAAAAGGCATGATAGTCAGATGCTCTGCCAAGGACATAAGAGCAACAGGAAGAAGCACACAGGGCGTCCGCATAATAAAACTAGACTCCGGAGATACTGTTGCTACTGTTGCCCGCGTAGTCCCAGAAGAAGAATAGCTCTGACAAATAGATCTTTAAAATATAGACTTATTAAATATGTTTTGGGACACTAAAGTGTCCCCTACGCTATGCGTCCCCATCGTCTAGTCTGGCCTAGGACATCAGATTTTCGATCTGACGACACCGGTTCGAATCCGGTTGGGGACGCCAGACGTACAATACAAAAGGATAGTATAAAAAATATAAATGCCAGCTCTACAACCAAAGAAACAACAACATAAATTTTTTAGGATAAGTAAAGTCAGGGCCTACCTTTTATTAAAGATAATCAAGAAAAAACTAAGAACACAAGAGCGTAAGCTTAGAAAAAGCAGGTAATACTTACCGAAAAATGTAGGGGAGCCTTAAGGCTCCCCTACATTGTGGAAAACACCCCTTAAAATTTCCACTTTACAAAACAATACCTTACCTGTATAATAGCTTCGCTATGGTAAAAAAGGCAAGGCCAGTAAAAATACGCAGGTCTTGGTCCATAGACCCTAAGACAAGGGTCAAGAAGAGCAAAAAACTATATTCTAGAAAGAATAAGAAAAAGGACTTAAAAGATGAGTTTAAAACTTGGTCTTCCTAAGGGTAGCCTGGAAGAGGCTACTTGCAGAATGTTTAAAAAAGCAGGGTTTAATGTATCTATATCCTCCAGGAGTTATTTTCCATTAATAGATGATGACGAGATCAAGCCATTCCTTTTGAGGGCGCAGGAGATGGCGCGATATGTAGCTGATGGCGCGCTTGACTGCGGGATCACAGGAGAAGACTGGACCAACGAAAGCGGCAGGAGCGTTGTAAAAGTCTGCCAGCTTGTTTACGGAAAACAAGGTTTGAGGCCGGTCCGATGGGTACTCGCAGTGCCGAATGATTCAAAGATAAAGACCCCAAAGGACCTTCAGGGAAAACGTATAGCAACAGAACTTGTAAATGTTACAAGAGAGTATTTTAAGAAGAAAAAAATAGACGTTGATATAGAATTCAGCTGGGGCGCTACCGAGGCAAAAGTCTCAGCAGGGCTGGTGGATGCGATAGTAGAGCTTACTGAGACAGGGGCGAGCTTGCGGGCGAACAATCTCCGTATAGTCGATACTCTGTGCGAATCCACGACACTCATGGTAGCCAACAAGGAAAGCTTTAAGGATAAGTGGAAGAGACAAAAGATCGAACAAATAGCTCTATTATTGCAGGGGGCCTTGCAGGCAGAAGAAAAAGTCGGGCTTAAGATGAATATCGAGGAGAAGAACCTTAAAAAGCTCATATCAAACCTCCCTGCCATGAAAAAACCTACCATATCAAAGCTTTCACAAAAGGGTTGGTGCGCGATAGAGACTATCGTCGACGAATCAATAGTCAGGACCATCATACCCAAATTAAAACAACAAGGTGCTCAAGGGATAATAGAGTACCCATTAAATAAAGTTATTTGTTGAAGAAGTTTTAGGAGGTATCAATATGCCTTGCGGGCGTAAAAGAAAAAGAAGAAAGATCTCTACTCATAAGAGAAAGAAGAGACGCAGAAGAGATAGACACAAGAAGAAAGAACGATAGGGTAACCTAAGATAATATCTTGGTTTATCTTCATCAGTGGCGATGACTTCAAGACAGCTTAAGACCTTAGTTTTAATTGGAATTTTAGCTTTAGGAATATGGGGCTGTGCATCTAATGCTGGGCTTAAAAAGCACTCGACAATAAAAGGCCCCTCCAGTAGAGAGATCTTAAAGATAGCAGAAGAAAGCAAAGATTTTCCTCCAGTATCTCCTAAGGCCTATGCCCATTATTCAATGGGTATGGTGTATGATAACGAAGGCAAATCTAAAGATGCTTTAGGGGAATATCTCAAGGCAGTCGAACTTGACCCCGCCTCAGCTTTTTTGCGTTACAAATTGGGTGCCTCATACGTTAAATTAGGCAAACTAGATGAATCAGAGCTAGAGCTTAAAAAGGCAGTCGAACTTGACCCTCAGCATTCAAGAGCAAGACTTGTCCTAGCCCTTATATATAGCTCTAAAGGAGAATACGATAAGGCTGCAAGGGAATATGAAGAGATCTTAAAGAAAGACCCAGGAGATCTTGCAGCTGTAACTTCTCTAGCCGATATATATATATTAGGGGATGACTTAGACAAGGCCATAGAGGTATACAAAAAACTTATAAGCGGGAAAGAGGATTCCCCGCTTCTTCATTTTAATTTAGCGATTATTTATGCAAGGGCATCTAAGATGCCGGATGCCATAAAAGAACTCAAGAAAGCAACTGAGCTAAAGCCTGATTATTTGGAGGCTATCTTAGCATTGGCAGTGTTGAGTGAATTGAACAATGACCTAGAAGACGCAGCCAAGTATTACCAGGAATCCTTGAAACTAGACCCTGCTAATACAAAACTTCATAGGCAGTTGGGCCAGTTATATTTTCGCATGGATGATATGGAAGAGGCGATCTTCCAGTATAAAAAACTATTAAAGTCCGACCCTGAAGAAGTAGTGCCTTATATAGAACTTAGTTATATGTATGTCGCTGGTTCCAGGATAGATGATGCGATAGCTACGCTGGAAGAGGCATTGATCTTAGGTAAGAGGAGAGAAGACATATATATGGCGCTAGGGTTTTGTTATAGCGAGAAGGACGATAAGAACAAGGCTATAGAAGAGTATAAAAAAAGCATAGAGATAGACCCGTTTAATGGAAAGGCTTATTTCTATCTAGGGGCAATGCTGGAAGATACTGAGCAAAGAAAAGAAGCTATAACAAATTTAAAAAGATCTGTAGAGCTGAACCCGGATGATGCTGAGGCATTGAATTATCTTGGTTATATATATTCGGAGGAAAATATCAATCTAGACGAGGCCCATGACCTTATACAAAAGGCCTTAAAGCTAGACCCTGAAAATGCTGCTTATATAGATAGCCTTGGCTGGGTTTATTTTAGAAAAAGCATGTTCAAAGAAGCCAAAGAAAAGCTGGAAAAGGCGAGAGAGTTGTTGAACAATGACCCCATAATATACGAGCATCTCGGAGATGTATATTGTAAGACCGGAGAATTTGAAAAAGCAGAAGAGGCTTGGGCCATATCTTTTGCGCTGAACAATAGAGAAGAGGTAAAGAAAAAATTAGAAGATTTAAAACAGGATGAACAATCAAGAATGGATAAAAAATGAAAACAAGCCCATCCACGAAGACTTTAGAAAATATAGCAAGAGAGATAAGGATAGATATACTTAAGATGCTTAACTGTGCTGGTTCTGGGCACACGGGGGGATCGCTTTCTCTTGTAGAGATACTGGTAGGACTTTATTTTTATAAATTTAAATGCGAGCCGGATAAACCCTTGTGCAATACGCGGGACATATTTATTCTATCAAAAGGCCATGGCTGTCCTGCGTTGTACGCGACACTCGCGCATATGAATTTTTTTGGCAAGAAAGAACTCTGTACGTTAAGAAAGTTGGGCACTCGGCTTCAGGGCCATCCACAAAGAGGGCTTCCAGGCATAGAGGTTTCAAGCGGTTCTTTGGGGCAGGGGCTTTCTATTGCCAATGGTTTTGCTTTAGGCGCGAGATTGAACAAAGAAACAAAAAAGGTATATTGTGCTATGGGCGACGGGGAGTTGGACGAAGGGCAGATATGGGAAGCTGCCATGACAGCGGCTCATTATAAGCTTGACAATGTATGCGGTATAGTGGATTTCAATAAGTTTCAGATAGATGGGAGAACAGAAGAAGTAAAAAATATAGAGCCGCTTGATGAAAAGTGGAAGGCATTCGGCTGGCATGTCATAGAGATAGACGGACACAACTTGAAAGAGGTGATGAGCGCGTATGACAAGGCTGATACCATAAAAGGGCAGCCTACTGTAATACTTGCTCATACTGTAAAAGGTAAAGGGGTATCTTTTATTGAAAATTGTAATAGGTTCCATGGTATGGCTCCTACGGATGAAGAGCTACAGAAGGCACTGAAAGAACTCGAAAAGACAGGTTGCTAATATGACTGATAGACCGACAAGAGATGGTTTTGGCGAAGGGGTTGTAGAATTAGGAGAAAAGAGGCAAGATATAGTTGTCCTTTCGGCAGATCTGACAGAATCTACAAGGGCAGGATGGTTTAAGGATAAGTTTCCAGAGAGATTTTTTTCTATGGGAGTAAGCGAGCAGGACATGATATCTACGGCTAGCGGCCTTGCGCTTTCCGGAAAGACCCCTTTTGCGTGCACATTCGGTGTCTTTGCGGCAGGAAGGGCCTGGGACCAGATAAGGGTTTCAGTAGCTTATATGAATCTAAATGTGAAGATCATAGGTACCCATGGCGGCATATCTGTAGGCCCGGATGGCCCTACTCATCAGGCAATAGAAGAAGTAGCGCTTATGAGAGTTTTGCCGAATATGACTGTCATTGTCCCTTGCGATTGGCTGGAGGCTAAAAAGGCGACCATTAAATGCGCTTCGCATAATGGCCCGGTCTATATAAGGCTCGGCAGGAGCGGAAGCCCTGTTCTCACAAGACCAGAAGACCCTTTTGAAATAGGAAAGGCATATATATTGAGAGAAGGGGAAGACGTGACTATTATGGCTTGCGGCAATGAGGTATGCGAGGCATTGATGGCGCATGATCTATTGAAAAAAGAAGGTATTTCCAGCAAGGTTATAAATATACACACTCTCAAGCCGATCGATAAAGAAGCTGTGATCAAGGCCGCAAGAGAGACTAATGCCATAGTGACTGCGGAAGAGCATTCGGTGTTCGGAGGGCTTGGCAGCATTGTAAGCGAGATCTTGGCCGAGAACTATCCTGTACCGATCGAATTTATTGGAGTGAAAGACAAGTTCGGGGAATCTGGTTCAGCAAAAGAACTTTTCAAACTGTTCGGCCTTACAGCAGAAGATATAAAAGAAGCAGCAAAGCGTGTTATAAAGAGAAAAGGATGCAAGCGATAAAATTATACGCACCAGCGAAACTGAACTTATATCTTGATGTTTTAGAGAAAAGGCTGGATGGTTTTCATAATATAAAAACGCTCTTTGAAAAAATAGACCTTTTAGACGAGATTTTTATCAGAGTAAAAGGCAATAGCATCAAAGTAAATGTGATACCGCCTACATGCCCTGGGGGAAAAGATAATATTGTCTACAAGGCCGCTAGTATATTATTGAAAGAGGCAGGAGTCGATATAGGCCTGGAAATAGATATTAAAAAGAATATCCCTGTTTCAGCTGGACTGGGCGGAGGCTCTAGCGATGCAGCCACAGCGTTGAGATCAATCAATAAAATACTCAAACTAGGCATTCCGGAAGACAGGCTTTTTTCAATAGCAGGAAGTTTAGGAAAGGACGTACCATTTTTTATGATGGACTATCCGTTTGCCATGGGCAGCGGAACAGGAGAGATCCTGGAGCCATTAGATATAGGCCACACATTATCCCATGTGATCATAAAACCAGATATTTCTATATCAACCGCTGAGGCATACGAAAGGTTTGATGACTCTGAAAAAGCAGTTGATAGAAAAGATATTGACAAGCTAGCGGATGCTTTGAAAAAAAAAGATATATCTTTAGTAAATGAAAATTATTTTAATTCTTTTGAAGGGTCTTTGGGTGTTTACAGAGAAAAAGTTTGTGAGATAAAGTCATTATTTTTGAACGTAGCTCATACTCCCGGGCACTTATCCGGGAGCGGGCCTTCGGTTTTTTGTACAGTTACGCAAAGAGAGAAGGCGCTTGGTATATCAAAGCGATTATCTAATGAAACAACTTTGGATGTATTAGTGGCTACAACTTACAAAGGAGGCATCTATGGAGATAACCGAGATCAGGATATTTCCTAAGGAAGGGTTGAACAACAAGCTAAAGGCATATGCTACTATAACCATAGACAATGTTTTTGTTGTCAGGAACATCAAGATCATAGAAGGAAAAGGTGGTCTTTTTGTAGCGATGCCGTCCAGGAAGATGAAATATGCTTGCCCAAAATGTTCTCACAAGAATGAAGTCAGGAGCAAGTTTTGCAATGTTTGCGGGGCAGGCTTGCCGGTTACCCAAAGAGAGACCCATACGCCTGAAGAACAGGCTGATGCCAGACAATCAGAGCATAAGGATATAGCCCATCCTATAACTGCTGAATGCAGGGATATGATCCAAAAGAAGGTATTGGCAGCTTATGAGACTGAGAGAAAAAAGGGCCCTATAGTTTCAGGGGCTTCCGAAGAATACTAAATAGGTGTAGACTGATTAGATAATGCCTGGTAGTGTAATGGTAACACATCAGCTTTTGGAGCTGAGTTTCTAGGTTCGAATCCTAGCCGGGCAGCCAATTTCGGGTTACGGAGTACGGGTTATGAATAAAATTATATCAATTATCTTAGCTGCGGGAGAAGGCACAAGGATGAAGTCCGATCTTCCAAAGGTATTGCATCCTATATGCGGCAAGCCGATGATAGGGTATTCTGTAGATACTATAAGATCAATAGGCATAAAGGATATCGTAGTGGTCGTGGGCTATAAGGCCAGGGAAGTACAAGCTGCTTTACCAGGGCTTGAATGCGCCATACAAAAAGAGATGCTTGGCACAGGAGATGCTGTTTTGAGCGCCAAAAAGCTTGTATTTAAAAATAAGGATATAGAATCTGTATTGGTGTCTTACGGAGACACCCCTCTTTTGACAAAGGAGATATTAGAGAAAATAATAGACAAGCACCTATCCAGAAATGCAGATTGTACGCTTTTGACTTGCTGCTTGAAAAATCCCACTGGATATGGTAGGATCTTGCGTTCCGGAGACAATAAGATCGTCAAGATAGTCGAAGAGCTAGACGCGGAGATCTATGACAAAGTAAAAGAAGAGGTCAATGTGGGGGTGTATTGCTTCAAGAAGGACGTGCTTTTCGACGCGCTTAGCAAGATAAAGCCTTTTAATAAAAAACAAGAATATTATTTGACAGACGTTATAGAAATATTGTCCAGATCAAGCTGTATCATCGAATCAGTCTCTACAGATAACGAAGAGGAGTTTTTGGGGATAAACACAAGAAAGGATCTAATAAAAGCTGGCCAGATCGTGAAGGATAGGATAGAGTCACGCCTTATGGAAGGAGGCGTTACGATAATAGACCCTTCAAATACATATATAGAAGAAGGGGTTGAGATCAAAAAAGATACTATTATATATCCCTATACTTTTATAGAAAGCGGTGTTAAAATAGCCGAAGGGTGTAAAATAGGCCCATCCGCAAGGCTTCGTTCAGGGACAATAGTTGACAAAAATGTAAAAATAGGCAATTTTGCTGAACTAGTCAGGACAAGAGTAGGAAGCAATACAAAGATAAGCCACCAGTGTTATTTAGGGGACACTGTAATAGGAAAATCCGTCAATATAGGAGCAGGTACTATAGTTGCCAACTATGATGGAAACCATAAGTATAAAACTGTCATAGATGATTTTGCGTTTATTGGTTCAGGCAGTATTTTAGTGGCACCTGTTAAAATAGGCAAGGGCGCTACTACAGGGGCAGGGAGTGTCATCACTAAAAATAAGAACGTTCCTGCAGGTAAAACCGTAGTCGGTATACCCGCAAAAATATTAAAAAAGAATAAAAATAAATAAGGAGCAAGATTATGAACAGGACCGCTGCTATATTTACAGGCAATTCTAATCCAGAGCTGGCAAAAGAGATCACCAGATATCTTAACATGCCTCTGGGTAGGGCTTTTGTAGGCGCTTTTAGTGAAGGCGAGACAAGAGTGAGGATAGAAGAGAACATAAGAGGGAAAGATGTGTTCATAGTGCAATCTACATGCCCTCCTGCAAATAACAATCTAATGGAGCTCTTGATCCTCATAGATGCGCTAAAGAGGGCATCCGCAAAGAGGATAACAGCGGTTCTCCCGTATTTTGGATACGCCAGGCAAGATCGAAAAGACCAGCCAAGAGTACCCATAACCGCAAAGCTTGTAGCAAATCTTATAACTACCGCAGGGGCTAACAGGGTATTGACAGTTGATCTGCACGCTGGCCAGATACAGGGGTTTTTTGATATCCCGCTGGACCACTTGTATGCAGTAAATACTTTTGTTACCTATATAAACAAGTTAAAATTTAAAAACCTAGTTGTAGTATCTCCTGATGTAGGAGGTATAAAGATGGCCAGGGCTTATGCAAAAAGGCTTGATGTGCCTCTGGCTATAGTTGATAAACGCAGGATCAGCGGCGAGGAAACGGAGGCTATGAACATATTAGGGGAGAACGAGATAAAGAGGAAAAACGTGCTCCTGATAGACGATATAGTAGCAACCGCAGGGTCCTTGGCAGAAGCAGCGTGCGCCTTAAAGAAAAAAGGCGCCAAAGAAGTATATGCTGCGATAACACATCCTGTCTTGTCTGGGCCTGCGATGGCTCGTATAAGTGACTCTCCAATAAAAAAGATCTTCGTGACCAACACTATACCGTTAGGCAGGAAGAGTTCAAGTAAAAAAATAAAGATATTGTCTATAGCCCCTCTTTTGGCGGAGGCTATAAGAAGGATCCATAATGAAGAGTCAGTAAGCTGCCTGTTTGACTAGGGATCGATCTGATATATTGAATAAACTAGAAATCTGAAAAGGAGTGATCAAAATGGAGTTTGTAGATCTGAATGTAAGTTCGAGAGAGGAAAAAGGGAAAGAGCAAAACAAGAAGATACGCTCTGAAGGGCTTGTTCCAGCAGTAGTGTACAAAAAAGGGGAAGAGACGTTAAATCTAAAGATAGATAAAAAGTCCCTGGCCACGGCCCTTCATACAGATGCAGGAGAAAATGTCATTTTGAAGCTGCACATCAAAGGCGCTAAAAAAGAAAAAGAAAAGACCGTTATTATAAAAGAGATCCAGAAAGACCCCATAAAAGATATATTTCTCCATGTTGATTTTCAGGAGATCTCTTTAACGGATACTATCGAAGTAAAGACCCGTTTGACAGCGAAGGGCGAAGCGATCGGCGTAAAACAGGATGGAGGAGTGCTGCAGCAGGTATTGTGGGAAGTAGACATAGAGTGCCTTCCTACCAATATCCCTGAGAAGATAGTGGTAGATATAACAAATCTAAAAATAGGGGATTTTATCCATGTAAGCGATCTTAAAGCACCTGAAGGCGTAAAGATACTGAACGACGCCGAAGAGGTTGCTTTTAGCGTTGAACATGTTAAGACAGTGGAAGACGTAGTCGCAGCAGAGCCTCAAGAAGGAGAAACGCAGGAGCCTGAATTGATAAGGGAGAAGAAAGAAAAGGAAGAGGCTGAAGAAGAGGCTTCCAAAGAAGAGAACAAAAAAGAAGGCGAATAATAACAAATATATTATGAAGTTGATCGTCGGCCTTGGGAATCCTGGGAAGGAGTATGCTGTTACACGGCACAACGCAGGTTTTATGGTCTTGGACGAATTGGCCAGGCAGAATAATATTAGATTCAAGAACAAAATTAGGTTTAAGGCCAGCGCAGGAGAAGGTATCATAGAAGGGGAAAATTGTTACTTAGTCAAGCCCCAGACATTTATGAATCTTTCTGGGAATTCAGTAAGAAGCGTTATTAACTGGCTCTCGCTCGACTTAAAAGATCTTTTGGTCGTGGTAGATGATATAGCGCTTTTATTTAGAGATATAAAGATAAAGGCTAAGGGCAGTGACGCTGGCCATAAAGGCACGAGGTCTGTTATAACTTGTTTGGGTTCTAATGATTTCTCAAGGATGCGCATAGGTATACGCGGCAGGGAAGATATCTCAGATACATCAAGTTATGTGCTTAATAGTTTTACAAAGAAGGAAAAAGAGGATATCCCTGGTATCTTATCAAGGGCATCTTTAGCCTGTGAATGTTGGATAAAGGAAGGCATTGATAACGCGATGAATAAGTATAATATAAAAAATCAAATAAGGGGGTAATGTGAAAAGTTACGAAGCGATGTTTATATTGAAGCCGGATCTATCAAGCGAGGACTTGGGGAAGACAGTAAGCCAGATCCAGGAGATCGTATCAAAGAATAAGTGCAGCGTGGATGATATGAAAGACCTGGGCAAGCAGAGGCTAGCTTATCTTGTGAAGAAGCAGAAAGAAGGTTTTTATTATCTTATGAATTTTCATGGCGACACTAGCGCAATAGCAAAGATAAAGAGATCTTTTAGTTTGAACGATTCTATCTTAAGAGTGCTTATAATAGCGCTATAAACAGTAGAAAAGCTTGAGGAGGGGTATAAATGGCAAGTCTTAATAAAGTTTTTTTGATAGGGAACTTGACTAGAGACCCGGAGTTGAGATATATTCCGAGCGGGGCGCCTGTTGCTACTTTTGGCCTTGCTGTAAATAGGCGTTATATTATGCAAAACGGGGAAAAAAAGGACGAAGTATGTTTTGTGCGTATAGTCGTATTTGGCAAACAAGCTGAAAGCTGCAGCCAACATTTAAGTAAAGGTAGGCTTGTTTTTATAGAAGGCAGGCTTCAATACCGTTCATGGGAACAGGAGGGGCAGAAGAGAAGTATGCTTGATATAGTTGCTGACAGGGTACAGTTCCTGGGAGGCCCTAGGCCTGGCCAGGACCAAGAAGAACCCGTAATAAATGCCAAAGAAGAGGAAGAAGTATTAAGGGCAGACGAAGAAGTCCCATTTTAGATGAAGGCATTAGCCAACGTTATATATTTATAGAAGAGCAGTAAAAATGTTTTTGAGGAGGTTTTAAATGGAGAGAACTAAGGTTAGCAGGTTTGGCAGCAGGTTTGATAAAGAAAAAAAGAAAAAGCTTGCAAAGAAAAAGATGATATTTATCAAAAAGAGTTGTAAATTCTGCGATGACAAGGTAGACCATGTCGATTACAAGGATGTTATGAAATTAAGGAGATTTATTACTGAAAAAGGCAAGATCTTGCCTAGCCGCATAACAGGAAACTGTGCAAAACACCAAAGAAGGGTTGCCGAGGCTATAAAGATAGCCAGGTTTATAGCCCTTATTCCTTATGTAGGGGAATAATATTTTAAAACATAGGAGTACATAATGAAAGTTATATTAATAGAAGATATCGCAAAAGTAGGCTCTATGGGTGACATAGTTAACGTAAAGGAAGGCTTTGCAAGAAATTTTTTGTTACCAAAGAAATTAGCAAAGCCTGCCACAGATTCAAACATGAAGATCGTAGAAGATATAAAACGTAAAAAAGTATTAGCCCTGGAAAGACAAAAGAAAGAGATGGTTGAGCTTAAGGATAAGCTTGCATTAGCCTCTTGTACTATCGCTGTCGAATCAGGAGA
Organism: Candidatus Omnitrophota bacterium; assembly: GCA_043814965.1. Taxonomy (GTDB): domain Bacteria; phylum Omnitrophota; class Gorgyraeia; order Gorgyraeales; family Gorgyraeaceae; genus JBDRCN01. The sequence goes on along the minus strand of JBDRJN010000032.1, from coordinate 59,953 downwards.
CGATGACAAACTCTTTGGAAGCGTAAACGCCCAAGATATTGCGCAATCGCTTGAACAAGAAGGTTATTCTATTGACAAAAAGAAGATAGAGCTAGCCGAACCTATAAAGAAACTGGGCGTCTATCATGTTTGTATAAAACTGCATCCTGAAGTCACTGCGGATGTAAAAGTGTGGGTTGTAAGGAAATAGACAGCTATGGATAAAATAGATATACATCTTGAAAAAATGCCGCCTCAGAATATGGAGGCAGAAATGGCTGTTTTGGGCTCTATGCTTATAGAAGAGAGCGCTATAGCAGATGCTATAGAGTTTTTAGAGCCGACCAGTTTCTATAGTGAAAAAAATAGAGTCGTATTCGGGTCTATTATTAAGCTATATAGCGAAAATAAGGCCGTAGATATAGTTACCCTCATAGAAGAACTTAAAAGAATAGACGAGATAGACAACGTAGGGGCTACATATATCACTAATCTTACAACAGTTGTCCCAACAGCCGCCAATATCAAGCACTACGCGGGCATTGTAAAAGAAAAAGCTATTCTGCGTAACCTTATCTCCACAGCGACGCATATAATCTCTGAAAGCTATGATTCCCAGGGTGAGGTAGAGAAGATCCTTGATAAGGCGGAGCGTTCGATATTTGAGATCTCGAGTAAAAAAATAGATACGAATTTCTCACCCATAAAAGAAGTTATAAAACACAGTATAGAGACCATAGATACTTTGTATCAGAAAAAGGCTCATGTGACTGGCATTGCCACTGGTTTTACGGATTTTGACAGCATCACAGCCGGGCTTCATCCTTCAGATCTTATAATATTCGCGGGACGCCCTTCCATGGGTAAAAGCGCTTTTTTGACTTCTATAGCAGAACATGTTGGCGTGGTCGAAAAAAAGCCGCTTATTATATTCAGTTTGGAAATGTCCAAAGAGCAGCTTGTCCAAAGGATGCTTTGCAGCCACGCAAAAGTCAACGCCCATAACGTAAGGACAGGGTTTTTATCCCAGTCTGATTGGCCAAAACTTACAAATGCCGCTGGGAAACTATCAGAGGCGCCTATTTTTATAGATGACACAGCTGGCCTTTCAGTTTTGGAATTAAGGGCAAAAGCAAGGCGCCTTAAATCCCAGTATGACATACAGCTCATAATGGTGGATTACCTTCAGCTTATGCAGGGGCTCCGTGGAGCTGAAAACAGGCAGCAGGAAATATCCGAGATATCACGTTCTTTAAAGGCCCTTGCGAGAGAATTGAGAGTACCTTTAATAGCAGTAAGCCAGCTTTCACGAGCAGTTGAGACAAGGCAGGACCATAGGCCGCAGCTTTCTGACCTGAGAGAGTCAGGCGCTATAGAACAAGACGCAGATCTAGTAGGCCTTATCTTGAGAGAAGAATACTATACTCCGACAGAAGAAAACAGGGGCATCGCAGAGGTGATCATCGCAAAACAGCGTAATGGCCCTGTCGGCTCTATTAAATTAACGTTCCTTAAGGAATATGCCAGGTTTGAGAGCTTATCTATGATAAAAGGGGAAGATATCATAGAATAGTTGTTATGCTGTGGTTAAGCGTGGTTTACATTGACACTATTATAGATATATGATATATTCATAATAATAAATATATGAAAAAAGCGAATTTTCTTACTAAGTTTTATATATTTTTAGTTACAACATCGTTCGTGTTCTATTCAACCGGCCCTATAGCTATCCTCGCAGAGGAAGGCGCCCCGAAAAAGATCATCAAGTATGTGAAAGTAGAAAACAACAAGACTGTCTCAGAAGCCAAGATACTGTCAAAGCTAAAGACAAAAAAAGGGGACTTGTTCCTGGATAAAGTGGTTAACGAGGATGTAAAAAGGCTTTATCTGATGGGGTTTTTTAGTGATGTGAGCGTTTCCCTTGAGGATGTTGACGAAAAGGTAGGTGTAATCTTTGTAGTAACAGAAAAACCGCTCCTTACTGTTATAAAGTTCAAAGGAAACCGCCTTCATAAAGAAGAAAAGCTGCTTACTATAGTCAAGTCAAAGCCTAATGAGCTTGCGGATGAAAAACGCCTTCTAAAAGATACAGAAGAGATAACTAATCTATATAAGAGGGCAGGCTATCCATGGGTAGAGGTTAAGTACGAGATCAATGCTAAACAGGAGGGAGAAGGAGAGGCCACAGAGGTAGCATTCATTATAGATGAAGGCCCAAAGGCTGTTGTAAGGTCCATAAGCATTTTAGATAACTCCGCGTTTAGCGATAAGAGGGTCCTAAAAATTATGAAAAGTAAGACCTCAGGGTTCTTTAGATCAGGCATATATAAACAGGATGTAGTAGAAGACGATACAGAGCGTATAAAGAATTTTTACAGAAACGAAGGTTTTTTAGATGCTGAAACCAGCTATGAGGTCATTTCCCATCAGAAAAAGAAAAAGAAATGGATAGAACTGGTTATAAAGATCAACGAGGGAAGGCAATATATATCGGGAGATTTCAAGATAGTAGGCAATAATATATTTTCCGAAGAAGAATTAAAATCTCAACTTAAGATGAGGGATGGCGATATATTCACAGAAAGCGCCTTGCATAAGGAAGTGACAAGCCTGCAGGAATATTATTTTGACAGGGGCTATGTGATGGCAAAGGTAAAACCCGACACAGTGCTTAATATTGATAAGGATAAGGTAGATGTTATATATAATATTGTCGAAGGAGAGATCTGTTATGTAAACAAGGTCAATATAAAAGGCAACTCAAAGACAAAAGATGTTGTCATTCGCAGAGAGCTTAGGTTAAACCCTGGGGATAAGTATGACGGGGCCAAGCTCAGGAGGAGTAAAGAACGATTATATAATCTTGGATTTTTTGAGGATATAATATTTGATATAGAAGACACAGGTTCTTCTACCAAAAAGGATATGGTTGTAGAAGTAAAAGAATCAAAGACAGGAGAGTTCAGTTTTGGAGGCGGTTTCTCCTCTATAGATAAATTAATAGGTTTTGTCGAGGTGGAACAGCGTAATTTTGATATGCTGAACTTCCCCACGTTCACAGGAGACGGGCAGGACCTTAAGTTAAGGGCAGAGATGGGAAGCGTGCGAAAGAATTATCTATTGAGCTGGACAGAGCCCTGGATATTTGATCACCCGCTTTCTTTTGGTTTTGATCTGTATTCTACAGAACGTAATAGAAGCGGTTCTACTGGATATGCGTATGATGAAAACAGGCAGGGAGGGGCTATCAGATTCGGAAAAGAATTTAATGAGTATTTGAGGGCAGATCTTTCATACAAGATCGAATCAGTAGAGATATCCGACTTATCTGTAGATGCATCGCAGTCTTTGAAAGATGAGGCGGGAGAGAATACCATAAGCAGTGTTTTTATGCAGGTCACAAGAGATACAAGAGATAATAAATTTAATCCTACAAAGGGTATAGTATGGAGTGAATCTATGGAGGTTGCTGGAGGACCTGTAGGAGGAGATAAGGATTTTGCGAAGTTGATAAACTCCGCAAATCGTTACTCGACAATAGGGCCTTTTGTATTGGAGTTAAGGGCTAAAGGCGGAGTCGTAAGTTCTTTTGGTGATTCTTCGCAGGTCCCGATATATGAGAGGTTTTTCGCTGGAGGTACTTATACTATAAGAGGTTATAAAGAAAGAGATATCGGACCAAAAGATATATCAGGCGATCCTGTTGGTGGAGGTACATTAGCATTGGCTAACGCGGAACTTACATTATCCATCATAGAGAACCTTAAAGGCGCAATATTTGTTGATGCCGGCAATGTATGGAGCTGTCCTGATAGCAATCCCAAGGGAGGGACTTCTATTGGAGGGATCAAGTTGGGCACTGGTATAGGCGTGAGGATCAAAACACCCATAGGGCCTGTAAAATTAGATTACGGCTTTCCTATTAATCCAGAATCTTTTCAGGAAGATAAGGGAAGGTTCCATTTTAGTATGAGTAGAGGATTTTAATATCGGGTATCGGGTAACGGGTTACGGTTGTAGTTATAGATAAATCATGGAGGGTTAGATGAAAAAGTTATTTGTAATAAGCCTGGTCAGCATATTCTTGGTAAGCCTTCTTATTAATGTATCACCTGCTTTGGCAGCGGATAAAATAGGCTATGTAGATCTCTCAAGGGCCTTTGATGAATACGAGAAGACAAAAGACTTTGACAAGAGTTTAGAGAAAAAAGGCAATACAAAACAGGAAGAGAGAGAAAAGCTAGTAAAAGAGATAAGGAAGATGAGAGACGAGCTGGATCTCTTGAACGAGAAGACCAAAGAAAAGAAGGGGATGGATGTGGAAGTAAAGATGAGGTCTCTCCAGGAGTTTGACCAGGAGGCCAAGACAGAGCTCGTGAGAGAAAGAGATAACATGGTAAGAGACATACTAAAAGAGATGAACGACGTTATAGAAGAGTATGGCAAGAAAAATAATTTTTCTATAATATTGAACGACAGGGTCCTTTTATATGGCGCTGATACATTGAATATCACGAACGATATAATAAAGATATTGAATGAAAATTATAAAAAATAAGGAACTTAAGTAATGAAAAAAACACTAGAGGAAATAGCCTATATAATTGATGGAGAAGTGGTAGGGGATAAGGCTACTATCGTAACAGGCGTTTGCGGGATAAAAGAAGCGCAAGAAGGGGATCTCACTTTTGTTGCAAACTCCAGATATGTCCCTTTGATGAACCATACAAAGGCCTCGGCTATAATCACATCAAAGGATGTCAGATCATCGCCCAAGCCAATCATTAGGACCGAGAACCCGTCTATTGCATTTGCAAAAATGGTCGCATTGATGGCGCCAAACGAGATGAAAAGGCCAAAAGGCATCCATCCTACTGCTGTTATAGGAGAAAAAGTAAAGCTAGGGAGGAATGTAGCGATACAGGCGTATGTTGTTATAGAAGACAATGTCGAGATAAAAGATAACACTATTTTATACGCAGGCGTATACATCGGGCATCATACAAAGATAGGAAAGGATTGCGTTGTTTATCCGTATGTGATAATCAGAGAGAGGATCGAGATAGGAGACAGAGTCATTATACATGGCGGCACTGTAATAGGAAGTGATGGTTTTGGCTTTTCAACTGTCAAAGGAGTGCACCAAAGGATACCTCAGATAGGAAATGTTATTATAGAGGATGATGTCGAGATAGGGGCAAATGTTACGATTGATAGGGCCAGGTTTGATAAGACACTTATCAAAAAAGGCACAAAGATAGATAACCTTGTTCAGATAGCGCATAATGTGGTAATAGGGGAAAATTCTATAATAGTTGCTCAGAGCGGAATATCAGGAAGCGCTACTGTTGGCAATAATGTTACATTAGCAGGCCAAAGCGGGATAATAGGCCATGTTACTGTAGGAGACAACGTAGTAATAGCTGGAAAATCAGGGGTAACCAAATCCATCCCGTCAAATTCCTGTGTTTCTGGATTTCCTGCAAAACCACATACAACAGCCAAGCGTATTAATGCGTGTGTCCAAAACCTGCCAGAGTTATATAAGAAGATACGTACTCTGGAGGAAGAGATACAAAAATTAAGAGCCAATAAAAAAGATTAAAGATACTGATACCGAGAGGTGCCGGATCTTTAGCCTATAGTGTAGATAAAATCTGCATTATAATAAGTCAAGAGAAAGGCCTTATGGAACAGCGAACGATAAAAACAGCAATAGGACTCAGCGGGATAGGATTGCATACGGGAGCAAAGGTTGACTTAAAGTTTAAACCAGCTTCTCCAAATACAGGTATAAATTTTATCAGAACAGATATAAAGGATTCTCCTATGGTTAATGCAACTATCGCGAACATACTAGACCAGGACAAAAGCCCTAGAAGGACTTCTATAGGAACAGGCAATGTCGAGATCCATACCATAGAACATCTTATGGCAGCCTTATGGGGGATGGGGATCGACAATATATTGGTAGAAATAAATGGCCCTGAATTACCAGGCCTTGATGGAAGCTCTAAAGGGTTTATCGATGTATTGAAAAAATCCGGGGTTAAAGACCAGGGGATCCCGAAAAAAGTCTATCAAGTCCGCTCTCCTATATGGGAAGAACAAGATGGGGCGATGATAATGGTCGTCCCGGATACAGACTTTAAGATATCTTACACGTTGAATTACGAACATCCTTTATTAAAGGCGCAATATATATCTTGCAGTCTTAGTGAAGGTACGTTTGAAAAAGAAATATCTACATCCCGGACGTTCTGTCTTGAAAGAGAAGTAAAGGACCTTAAACAGCAAGGCCTTGGGAAGGGCGCTAATTATGAAAATACTGTCGTAGTCGGGCAAGAAAAGATAATAGATAATGTACTTAGGTTTGATGATGAGTTTGCAAGGCATAAGATCCTGGATCTATTGGGGGATCTGTATTTGTTGGGTTACAATATAAAGGGCCATATTATAGCTGTCAGAAGCGGGCACCCTTTGAACATAAAACTGGTCGATAAGATCAATAAGCAGAAAGAGAAATCTCAGGTAGGCGGCTTGAAGGGGGTATATGTTGCTACAGATGGTATAGAACTGGACTCGACTGAAATACAGAAGATACTTCCTCATCGGTATCCGTTCCTCTTGGTCGATAAGATCATAGAATTAGAACCAAATAAGAGAGCAGTCGGTATAAAGAATGTTACAGTGAACGAACACTTTTTTACAGGACATTTCCCTGGAAGGCCTGTTATGCCAGGAGTGTTGATAATAGAGGCTATGGCTCAAGTAGCAGGGGTCTTGATGCTTAATAAGCAGGAGAACGTAGGAAAGATCGCATATTTTATGAGCTTGGACAAGGCAAAGTTTAGAAAGACAGTTGTCCCAGGAGACCAGCTTAGATTGGAAGTAGACGTAGTAAAGCTTCGTTCGAAAACAGGCCTTGTGCACACAAAGGCGCTTGTTGAAGGACAGGTTGTAAGCGAAGCAGACCTTATGTTTGCATTGGGTGATGCTTAATAAAAAGATGAATATTCATTCCGCAGCAGTTATCGATGCTAAAGCAAGATTGGCTGACCAGATTGAGGTCGGCCCTTATGCTATTATAGGGCCCAACGTAGAGATAGAAAAAAATGTCAAGATCGGGCCTCATGTAGTAATAGATGGTTATACTACTATTGGAGAAGGTACTCATGTATTTGCAGGAGCATGTATTGGCTCGATCCCCCAAGACCTTAAATATAAAGGTGTAAAAAGCTTCTTAAGGATAGGAAAAAACAATACGATCAGAGAATACGCTACTTTTAATCCTGGTACAGATGAGGGGAGCGTCACTCAGATAGGGGATGGAAACCTCTTTATGGCATATTCTCATGTGGCCCATGACTGTAAAGTTGGGTCAAATTGTATCATTGCCAACTCAGGGACTCTTGCAGGGCATGTCACATTGGAGGATAGGGTGGTAATAGGAGGGCTTACAGCGATACACCAGTTTGTCACAATAGGAAGGCTTTCTATCGTAGGAGGATGTTCAAAGGTAGTTCAGGATGTCCCGCCTTTTTCAACTTGTGACGGACATCCCGTGAGGATATACGGGCTAAATAGTATTGGCCTATCAAGGGCAGGGATCTCAAAAGAATCTCAAACCGCACTTAAAAAGGCGTTTAGGATACTATTTAGAAGCAAGCTTTCATTTAAAAACGGGCTGGATAAGGTAAGAGAAGAGATAAAAGGAGTGAAGGAAGTAGATTATCTTACAGATTTTATAAAAAAGTCAACAAGAGGTGTTTGTCGAGGTGGTAAATAAAATAGCTTTGCTTGCAGGCAACGGAAAATTTCCATTACTTCTTGCTCAAAATGCCAAGAAACAGAATGTAGAAGTAATAGGGATAGCGATAAAAGAAGAGACATCGAAGGAATTAGAAAATATTGTAGACAGGATCTACTGGTTAAGCGTTGGAGAACTGGGAAAGTTATTCGAGATATTATTAAAAGAGAAAATAAACAACGTAGTAATGGCTGGACAGGTCAGGCATAATCTTATCTTTGATAAATCCATAAAACTTGATAGCAGTATGGCGGGCCTTTTGGGAAGCGTAAAGGATAAAAAGACAGATTCTTTGATAGGCGCTGTTGCAAGCTTTCTTGAGCAAAAAGGCATAAAGGTCCTAAAATCCACTTTATTTTTAGAAGACCTACTTCCTAAAAAAGGGATCTTGACCAATTCCTCTTTAGATAAAACTATCTTGGAAGACATAGAGTTCGGGAAAGACATAATAAAGGTAATAGCAGGCCTTGATATAGGCCAGACCATTGTAGTAAAAGATAAAACTGTTTTGGCCGTCGAGTCCATAGAAGGGACGGACGAGGCGATAAAGAGAGGCGCTTTCTACGGAAAAGAAGGGGTTGTAGTAATAAAGGTATCAAAACCAAAGCAGGATATGAGATTTGACATACCTGTGATCGGGCCAGGCACAATAAGTCTTTTAAAGGAAGTCAAAGCAAAGGCGATCGCAATAGAAGCGGAGAAGACACTTATCATAGATAAAGATAAAGTATTGAATATGGCAAACGAAATAGGGCTAAGTGTTATCGCTATATGAAAAAGAAAAATAAGGCAGTAAGATCCAATACGAATACAAAAGCAGCTGATACCATAGAAGCGCTTTCCAAGATCTCTAGAGCCATATCGAGCGATCTTTATCTAGAAGATATACTCAAACTTATCGTAACAGTCACAGCAGAAGTCATGAATTCAAGGATCTGTACGCTTATGCTCTTGGATGAAAAAAAAGAACATCTTTCTATAAGGGCAACCCAAAGCATTAGTGAAGAATATATAGGTAAGGACCCTCTAAAAAAAGGCGAGGGCTTGGTCTGGAAAGTAGTCGCAGCTAATAAGCCTTTGGTAGTCGAGGATATTTTAAAGGATCCCGAATACAAATACAAAAATATTGCCCAAAAAGAAGGCCTTGCCTCACTTTTGTGCGTGCCTTTAGCTGTAAAAAATAAGGTTATAGGAGCTTTAAACTGTTACACTTCAAAGCCGCATAAATTTTCAAAAACAGAGATAAGCGTCCTCACAAGCGTTGCAAATCAAGCAGCTATCGCTATAGAAAATACAGAGCTTATGGTAAAGACGCGTGTTATACAGGAAGAACTCGAGACAAGAAAAGTAGTAGAAAAAGCAAAAGGTATCTTGATGAAAGAAGAAGGTCTCACAGAAGAAGATGCCTTTAGAAAGATACAAAAGTTCAGCATGGATAGGCGTAAGCCTATGAAGGATGTCGCTGAAGCCATAGTAATGACGCATGAGATGAAGTAATAAAAATATTATGCCAAGTAAAAATTCCTACAGAGATCTACAAAAAGACGTACGCTGCCTCAAGATGCCAAAGATAGATACCTGGCGCAATGAGTACTCTGATAAGGATTATTTGATAGATCTAGAACATCCAGAATTTACATGTGTATGCCCAAAGACGGGCTTACCTGACTTTGCTAACCTGATGCTCCAGTATAGGCCTGATGAGCTATGTGTAGAGCTAAAGAGCTTAAAGATGTACCTGGTAAGTTATAGGGATATAGGTATTTTTCACGAACATGCGGTAAATAAGATTTTAGATGATTTTGTAAAGGCCTGCAAACCAAGATGGGCATATATCAAAGGAGTATTTAACACTCGCGGGGGGATAACAACAACTATAAGTTCTGAATTCAAAGGGAGCAAAGTATGTTAATTAAAACCAAAAAAGACGTTTTAAGGTTAGTAAAAAAACATAACATTAAATTTATCAAGCTCTGGTTTACTGATGTATTGGGTTTTCAAAAAGGAGTCACTATCACAAGAAATGAGCTTGATAAGGCATTGTCAGAAGGTATGGGTTTTGACGGTTCATCCATTGAAGGATTTGCCCGCATCGAAGAGAGTGATATGGTAGCTTTTCCTGATATCTCTACGTTCCAGCTTATTCCATGGAGAAAGAAGAAAGAAGGGCTTTCTGCAAGGATGTTCTGCGATATATTACAGCCTAACGGAAAACCTTTTGAGGGAGATCCAAGATTTGTATTAAAGAGGAACATCAAGCTTGCAAAAGACATGGGCTTTACCAATTATTATGTAGGCCCGGAACTGGAGTATTTTTATTTTAATAACCCTAATAATACAATAATACTCGATAGAGGAGGATATTTCGATTTGACGCCTTTGGATGTTGCGCAGGATTTCAGAAGACAGACAGTCATAAATCTGGAAAAGATGGGGGTCCAGGTAGAATATTCTCATCATGAAGTAGCTAGTTCCCAGCATGAGATAGACCTTAGATATAATGACGCGCTTATGATGGCTGACAATGTCATGACATACCGCATGGTAGTAAAAGAGGTTGCCAGGCAGAACGGTGTGTATGCTACTTTTATGCCAAAACCAATACATGGCATAAATGGAAGCGGCATGCATGTGCACCAGTCTCTTTTTAAAGGCAAGAAGAACGCATTTTTCAGTAAGACCGATAAAAGGCATCTGTCAGACACAGCAAAATATTTTATAGCAGGTATATTGAAACATGTCCCGGAGATCACGGTTGTTACAAACCAGTGGGTCAATTCATATAAGAGGCTTATACCGGGTTATGAGGCGCCTGTTTACATCTGTTGGGCACAGATGAATAGATCCGCTCTTGTAAGGGTCCCTATGTATAAACCTGGCAAAGAACACGCGACAAGGATCGAGGTCAGGTCTCCTGATCCAGCCTGCAATCCCTACCTGGCATTTTCAGTGATGCTTAGGGCAGGCCTGGAAGGTATAAAGAAGAAATATAAACTCGTAGAGCCTGCAGAAGACAACATCTATAAGATGACGGAAAAGGATAGGGAAAAAGCAACCATCAATTCTCTGCCGGAAGACCTATATGAAGCAATAAAGCTTGCTGAAAAGAGCTCTCTTTTAAAAGAGGCTTTGGGGGACAAGGTCTTTGGATATTTTATAAGGAATAAATATCTAGAATGGGATGAATACAAGGCCCAGGTCTCTAAATATGAGATAGATAAATATTTGCCGATCCTATAGCCTAAAAATCATGAAAAATATATCTTTGATCTTTATGATGGCAGTATCTTGCCTGACTGTCTTTATATCCGATAACCACGCCTCAGAGAGTGTTTTAGGCATCGAGTATAATACGCCTTTACCTTTTGAAAAAAATGAACGCTTAACATATGATGTGAAGTATAAAGGCCTTAGGATAGGAGAGGCTATACTGGATTTTCGCGGCGAAGAAGAATTACGAGGCGAAAAGTTATATCATGTCACATTTTTTACGAAAGCAGCTTCATTTAAAGATACAGAAGAGATATTCGGAGATATGAGGACATTCCTTCCAAAAGAAGTAAGGCGCATGGTCAAAAAAAAGATAGGGTTCAATGATTCTATAATAGAGACCTATGACCAGAAAGATTTTAGAGTTGATATAACCTCAAAAAGCAACCTCAGGACAAAAAAGTCTTCTATAAAGAAAGATTCGCCGATCCACAATGCGATACTTCTAGTTTATTTTTGCAGGGCAAAGGCTGATTTCAAAGAAAAAGAGAAGTTTCATATATCTCTTCCGACGCTTGATTTTATCGTTAGCTATAAAGGAAAAGAGGCTATCGAGACTCCGATGGGAAAATATGCAGCGCATGCTTTTATAAGCGACCCGCCTCATTTTAAATTATATCTAGCTGATGATAAAAAAAGGACCCCACTTCTAATACAGAATCCAGGAGTCCTTGGCTATTCACTTATTATAAGATCGTCAGAATAGGAGTTTAATATGAAAAAGATAATTTTTATTATTATCATTATTTTAACCCTTGCTTTGGGTATACTTTTTTTAGAAAAGGACATTATAATAAAGAACTCTGTATCAATGGCTATAAGAGCTGTAACGGGACTCAAGATGGAAGTAGGTAGTTTTAAAGTCGGGATATTCAATTCATTTGTGGATATAAAAGAATTGAGGATGCTTAATCCAGATAGTTTTAAAGAAAGGCTTATGGCTGATCTTCCAGAGATATACGTAGACTATGACTTAGAAGGCCTTTTAAAGGGAAAAGTGCATCTAGAAGAAGTAAGATTATATTTAAAAGAACTTATTGTTGTAAAAAATAGCGCAGGCAAGCTTAATATAGATTCATTAAAGACACTGAAAAAAGAAGGAGCATCTACCGGGACAAAAGAAGAGAAGAGAGCAGTAGACCTAAAGATAGATTTATTAAAACTTAAGATAGGCAAGGTCGTATATAAGGATTATACGCAAGGTCCGGAAGGAAAATCCAGAGAATTCAAGGTCAATATAGACGCTACGTATCGAAATATCACTGACCCTAAAGCCCTTACGAATATTATAGTAATGAACGCGCTTATGAATACAACTATATCAAGCCTTACAGATTTTGAATCAGGGCTTTTAAAAGAAGGCCTTAGTGATGCGTTTGGTATTACATCGGGCCTGGTAAAAGATACCAAAGGTGCAGCGCTTGGCGCAGGAGGAAAACTTAAAGATACTGCAGAAGATGCTACAAAGAAGGCACGAGATACTATCAAAAAACTCCTTCCATTCAGCGGAGAATAATAAGCTATAAACGATCTTCGCTTTTTTTGTGAGATGGGCCTCAAAAAGACGCTTGGATTTCTCAGCGAAAAACCCTAGTAGAAAAAAGGCTATTGACAGTACACCCATAAGATGGTAAACTTATATTGAGTACAAAGATAGTGCTCAATATAAAGGCGATGAGGCGTTCCAGGAAAGGAACGCTTTTTATATTTATAGGACAATGAAGTCCTTTTTGGTAGAGAGTTCTACTGGAAAGGACTTTTTTATTTTTAGTCAATAGGTGATACTTATGGATTTTAGGATACTACTTGAAAAAATAACTCCTACGCTTAAGCTTATTGCTAGAAGGCATATCTTAAAAGGATTCTATAGCGAAGATGACCTTTATCAGGAGATGTGCCTGTATTTACTAGAGAATTATAAGTATGGGGCCCCGATCGATAAGAATGAGAGTTATATTATCAAAGGGTGCGAGTTCCATATTCAAAATTTTTTAAGAAAAGGAAGGCCAAAGGCATTATTAACAAGTCTCAATGAAATCATTCCTTCAACAGACCTGACGTTAGGCGATATCCTTGAAGACAAAAAGGAAAGCTTTCCGGATAGCATGGAGCGCAGGCTTACGGTTGATGAATTGAAGGGCATAGGCTTGACGGATAGCGAAAAGACCGTACTCTCGTATCTCCTTAAGGGATATACAGTTCGGGAAGCTGCAAAAGAGATGAATATATCCCATGTCATGATCCTAAAGCATAAGAAGAACATAATAAAAAAATGGCATAGGAAGTTTGATTAAAAAGTGATCTGCTCAATACCAAGTCCCAGAATTAAATTATGTTAAAGTTTGATACGGAGTTACCAAAGTAATCAAATTCTTACTTGTATAAGCAGATAAAGACACATAGTTGTGTTGATACGAAGGCGTTCTTATAAAGAACGCCTGTTTTATTTTTTAACTTTTACAAAAAAGGGGAAGGGAATGATGAAGCTTATAAAAGGATTATTGATATTAATGATTTGTTTTTCGGTCAGTTTCACGGCCAGGAGAGTTTTTGCAGAAGACACAAAGCCTTTGTTAGAAGGGCATGATATCAGCGTTTTTTCGGATATTGGCTTTTTCTCGAAATACATATGGAGAGGTATAAAACTTGATGGCGATCCAGTGGTTCAGCCAGGAGTCTATGTTAGTGGTTATGATTTTGAGACAAGCATTTGGGGAAGCGCTGATATAGATTCGGATGATTCTTTGACATCTTCCGAAGAGGTGGATTATTCTATAAGTTATAGTTATCCTATCCCTGGAACCCCAGTGTCGCTCTCAGGAGGTTTTACGTATTATGATTTTCCGGCAGCAGACGGAGCCAGCAGGGAATGGTTTATAGGAACAAGCTTGGATACATTACTTTCTCCTTCTATAACGTTTTATCATGATTTTGGAGAAGAAGACTCAGGAGGAGGAAGCGGAGATTATGTTTATCTTAGTCTTAGCCATTCTGAGCCTGTAGGAGATTCTCCAGTAACCTTGGACTTATCAGGAGGAGTTGGGTACAACAAGGAGTTGTTTATTAAAGGAGAAGGAGGGCATGTTAATCTTGGAGCAGGGCTTACTATCAAATTAACAGATATCTGTTCAATATCGCCTGTTATAAATTATGACATGCCTTTCGGAGACCTTAAGGACGCAGATGACGGCAATTACGATAACGAATTTTATGGAGGAGTGACAGTAGCTTTTAGCTTATAAAGGAGGGGATTATGGAAACTTTAGTTGATCTAAGGGCAGGGCTTGATACTGTATGGGTATTGTTGGCAGCATTTTTAGTGTTTTTTATGCAAGCTGGATTTGGTATGGTAGAAGCTGGATTCATAAGGGCAAAAAACACATGTAACATATTGACCAAGAATTTCCTGGATTTTTGTATGGCGTCTTTAGGATTTTTCGTATTTGGCTATGCAATAATGTTTGGCGCAGGAAATAGTTTTATTGGATTAAAAGGCTGGTTTTTGAATGGCGCTGAATCAGGCGCAGGCGTACCTTTATATGCTTTTTGGCTATTCCAGGCAGCATTTTGCGGCGCAGCAGCAACGATTGTTGCGGGAGGCATGGCTGAACGCATGAAGTTTCAGGCATACTTGGTATATTCCTTTCTGATATCCGCTTTTATATATCCGGTCGTAGGCCATTGGATATGGGGCGGAGGATGGCTGGCTAAGCTGGGGTTTTCTGATTTTGCAGGTTCTACTGTAGTACATCTAGTAGGAGGTGTAGCAGCCCTGGTAGGCACTATAATGTTAAAGCCAAGGACAGGAAAATATAATGCTGATGGTTCCGCAAATGCTATAGCAGGACATTCAATACCTCTGGCTTCTTTAGGGGTATTTATACTGTGGTTTGGGTGGTTTGGGTTTAACCCGGGTTCTACGCTTGGGGTGGGAAACGGAGATTTAATATCAAGAATAGCTATTAATACTAATCTCGCCGCAGCTTTAGGATGTCTTACAGCCATGGCTGCTGTGTGGAAGATATTTGGAAAACCAGATCTCTCTATGGCAATGAACGGAGCATTGGCAGGGCTCGTAGCGATAACTGCTCCTTGCGCATATGTAGAGCCATGGGCAGCTATTATTATAGGTATGATAGGTGGGTTTATAGTAGTATTGGCAGTGGTTATATTGGACAAACTTCACATAGATGACCCCGTGGGAGCTTTTCCTGTACACGGCATAAATGGTATATGGGGCACTCTTTCTATAGGATTGTTCGGCCAGAAAGCGCTTGGCCTTGCGAATAACGGACTTTTTTATGGAGGAGGCTTTACTCAGCTTGGGATACAGGCTCTGGGGGTTCTATCAGTAGCGCTTTTTATTGTCGCATCAATGAGCATTATTTTTAAATTAATAGATAAGACAGTAGGGCTAAGAGTTTCAAAAGAAGAGGAACTGAAAGGCCTAGATATAGGAGAGCATGGCATGGAATCATACGCTGGATTCGAGATCTTTACTACCCAATAAAGCATAACTTGTCCCTCGCGGCATAGTTATTGACTGTTGCTGCTCGGGGCTTAATTTTGCTTCGCAAAATTTCGGAGGTGTAATATGAAGTTAATAATAGCAATGGTACAACCGCATAAATTACCTGATGTTAAAAAAGCGCTTTACGATGCGCAGGTTTACAAGATGACAGTCTCTAATGTGCTTGGCTGCGGACAGCAAAAAGGCTTTACAGAAACCTATAGAGGAGTTATACATGATGTAAATCTTCTTAAAAAGGTAAGGTTGGAGATAGCGGTAAATGAGGATTTTGTTAAGCCTACTATTGATGCTATCATAAAAGGCGCCAAGACGGGCAATATAGGAGATGGGAAGATATTTGTGCTGGACCTTCCTGAATGTATAAGGATCCGTACAGGGGAAACTGGAGGAAAGGCAATAGGGTAACAAGTTATAGTTAGTAATTTGTTTAAAGATAAAAGGAATTCCGTTCGCTCAGGTGAAAATTTCCCACTTATAGAATTTACTTTGGGACACCTTTTATTACGCATTTTGTCGGGGCTCGAAAAACTTGCCAGCACAAAATCTGGCGTGCTGGCTTCGGATAGTTTCGAGCCTTTTAAAAACCGCCAAAACGCTTCATAAAAGGTTAAATTTTCAAATTCGCTTACAGAATTCCTTTTATCTTTTTTCTAATCAGCTATTTTCCGGCTAGCTTAGAATAATGCTTTTACGCAGGTATATAAGATTAAACAATAAATTATCAATTAAGATTTGGCCTAAGTTACCAAGCTACCTCTATTTTTACTTATATAAGTAATTAGGTATCTAAGCACAATGTTTGTGTAAAGGCTAATAGAACGAAGGCGTTCTTATTGTTGTAAAAAATTATAGGGACGCCTCTTTTGTTTTAGTAAAAAGGAGGCATGAATATGCAGATGTTGTCGATAAGCCTTGAAAAGTTGCTTGCCAGCAGTAATATCTTATTTTTACTTTTGGGAGCGATGTTTGTTTTCTCTATGCACGCGGGTTTTGCTTTTTTGGAAGTAGGGTCAGTGAGGAAAAAGAACCAGGTGAATGCATTGGTGAAGATAATCACTGACTGGGCGTTTTCCACGGTCATATATTTTATCATAGGCTTTCCGATCGCCTATGGGATAAGTTTTTTGAAGCCAGCATCTGAATTATTAGGCCCCAACCAGGGTTTTGATATAGTGCACTTTTTCTTTCTTTTGACTTTTGCAGCGTGCATCCCTGCTATTATTTCAGGAGGGATAGCTGAAAGGGCCAAGTTTTGGACCCAGGCTCTGGCAGGAGGGATCTTTGTAGGGTCGGTCTATCCGTTTTTCGAATCATTGGTGTGGGGTAAAAATCTGCTTTTGGGCCAGGCTGGTTCGTGGCTGGCTAATTTTACAGGGGGTATACCATTTCATGACTATGCTGGCTCTGTAGTTGTTCATTCTATGGGAGGATGGTTGGCGCTGCCTGCTATCATAATATTGGGTTCTCGCCTTAAGAGATATGAAAATGGCGAGTCGCAGCCTATAAAAGTCAGCAATATACCTTTTCTGGCTCTTGGAAGTTGGCTGCTTTGTATAGGATGGTTCGGCTTTAACGTGATGAGCGCAGGAAGATTAGAGAATATTTCCGGATTGGTAGCTATCAATTCGCTTATGGCTATGGTAGGAGGGATAATAGCAGCTTTGATCGTGTCTAAGAACGACGTTACGTTCATACATAATGGAGCGCTTGCAGGACTGATAGCTATTTGTTCTGGTTCGGATGTGATGCATCCAATGGGCGCGCTAGTTACAGGAGCAGTAGCTGCTGTGATATTTGTAGTACTTTTTCAGACAGAGACTGAGAAATTGAAAATAGATGATGTATTGGGGGTCTGGCCTCTTCACGGAGTTGCTGGAACTTGGGGTGGAGTTGCTTGCGGTATTTTCGGCAAGAAGATACTCGGAGGGCTCGGAGGCGTGAGTTTATCAGCGCAGCTGATAGGGTCACTGGCTGCAATCGTGTTTGCGCTTATAGGCGGAAGCCTGGTTTATTTTATACTTAAGAAGACTTTTGGTATAAGACTTGATGAACACTCTGAATTAATAGGAGCGGATCTGTCTATTCACAAGATAGAGGCATATCCTGAGGAGTCTTTATAATAGGAGGCAGTAAATGAAAAAAATAGAAGCGATCATACAGCCAGAAAAACTGGATGCGGTTAAAGCTGAACTATTCAAGGCCGAGGTATTTAAGATGACAGTAAGCAGAGTAAAAGGCTGCGGTCAGCAAAGAGGTTATACTGAATCTTACAGAGGAAAGATCTATAAGGTAAACCTGATTCCCAAGATCAAGCTGGAGATACTTGTAAATGATGATTTCGTCGAGCCTACTATAAGTGCGGTTATCAAAGGAGCTAGGACTGGCAATATTGGCGACGGGAAAATAGCTGTATATGATCTCAATGAATGCATCAGGATCCGCACAGGAGAAAGAGGCGGTGAGGCAATAGGATAATAGTTATATTAATTCGTTAATCATTGTGCTGTAGGGTGTACTCGGATAGAACGTCTACTTTTAGACTCTTTTAGATAAAAAATAAGTTACCAAAAGCACTCTTTTTTTACTTGTATATATGAAGGCTACCAGTATAGGTAGATAAGCACAAAGTTTGTGTTAATCACCCAGATAGAACAAAGACGTTCTTATAGCTAGGACAAGCGCTATAGGAACGTCTTTTCTACTTAATGAATACGAGGCAAAAAACCGAGAAAGGGGTAAAAATGGGTATGACAAAGAAGGATATAATAAAGCTTGTTAAGGAAAAGGATGTAAAATTCATCAGGCTTTGGTTTACGGATCTATTGGGCCAGGTGAAGAGTTTTTCTATAACTGATTCTGAGCTGGAAGGCGCTTTGGAAAATGGTATGGGATTCGACGGTTCATCTATCACAGGATACCAGGATATTGAAGAAAGCGACATGATAGCTCTCCCTGATCCTGACACTTTTTGCCTGCTTCCATGGAGGCCGAGCGAAAAGGCTGTCGCAAGAATGATCTGTGATGTTTTGACACCAGATAAACAGCCTTATGAAGGTGACCCAAGGTATGTTTTGAAAAAGGCCCTAAAAAGAGCATCTGATATGGGATACGATCATTTTTATCTAGGCCCGGAACTGGAGTTTTTCTATTTTAAGGATGATAAGGGCACAGAGATACTTGATAAAGGTGGATATTTTGACCTTACGACCTTGGATGTAGCAAGTGACTTAAGAAGAGAGACGGTATTGGCTTTAGAGAAGATGGGCATCAAGATAGAGTATTCTCATCATGAAGTTGCGCCAAGTCAACATGAAGTCGATATGAGATATGATGACGCATTAAAGATGGCAGATAATGTCATCACCTATAGAATAGCAGTAAAAGAGATCGCCAGCAAATTCGGGGTGTACGCTACTTTTATGCCTAAACCTATATTTGGACAGAATGGTTCAGGTATGCACACTCACCAGTCACTATTTAAAGGTGAGAAGAACGCATTTTTTGATAAAAGCACAAAGGATAACCTGTCTGATACAGCGCGTTCATACATAGCAGGCCTATTAAAACATTCAAAAGAGATCTGTTCTATATTTGCTCAAACTACAAATTCTTACAAGAGACTTGTGCCTGGTTACGAAGCGCCTGTATATGTCGCGTGGTCTCGCAGAAATAGATCAGCCCTTGTCAGAGTCCCTTTATATCATCCTGGTATGGAAAAGGCTACAAGGTGTGAATTCAGGGCATGTGACCCAGCATGTAACCCATATCTCACATTTGCAGCAATGCTTCATGCAGGATTAGAGGGGATAGAGAAAGGCTATAAATGCCCTGGTGCAATGGAAGGCAATCTATATCATCTAAGCGACAATGAAAGAAAGGCGCAAGGTATAGAGACCTTACCTGATAACTTAGGCCAGGCTATTAATATTACAGAAGGAAGTGAATTAGTTAAAAAGACCCTTGGGGCACATATTTTCCCGAGATTCATAGAGCTGAAGAAAAAGGAATGGGATAGTTACAGGATACAGGTACCTCAGTACGAATTGGATAAATATCTATCGATCCTTTGATCAAGATCAGTATATTGCAGGGGAGGGATACCCCTCCCCTGCAATAATGATTAAAATTTTTTAAAAAATACTGCATAAGATTTAGGCAGAATAGCACTGGAATGATGAGTAAAGATATTGATAACATAGATGATGATTTCATAATGATCCATAAAGGCCATATCTATTCGGTTGTAATAGGGGGCATGGAAAAGATGCTTATTGAAAAAGCGCTAAAGAGGTCTTTTGGCAACAAGATAATAGCAGCGAAAATGCTGGGTATCCATAGAAATACCCTTTATAATAAAGTTAGAAGATTGGGTATAGATTCGGAGAAATTCAAGATATGAGGCAACCTTATTTTTCAGAAAAACAAGGACTGTATGATCCGCAATTTGAAAAAGATAGCTGCGGGGTGGGGTTTGTCTGCAATATTAAAGGAGAAAGATCGAATTCTATTGTAAAGCAGGGTATAGAGGTATTAAGGCGGTTGTCTCATCGCGGGGCAGTAGGGGCAGATCCAAAAACAGGCGATGGCGCCGGTATATTAATACAAATACCTCATGAGTTTTTTATAAGGGCAGCGAAAGAAGCCAAGATTGATCTACCGCTAGAGGGTTCATATGGAACTGGCCTAATATTTTTGCCACAGAAAGATAAAGAGCGAAAATTCTGTAAGGAGGTTTTCGAGAATATCATAAAAGAAGAAGGCCAGGTTTTATTGGGGTGGCGTACAGTACCTATAGACAATTCTGATATCGGCAAGACTGCAAGAGACGCTCAGCCGGTATTTGAACAGATATTTATAGGAAGCAATAAAAAGATCATGACCAAAGAGGATGCATTAAGCTTTGAGAGAAGGCTGTATCTAATAAGAAAACAAGTTGATAATGCTATTCGTAACTCCAGCTTAGAGGAAAAGAGAGCTTTCTATATTACCAATATATCCAGCCGTACATTTTCTTATAAGGGGCTGCTTATGCCTACCCAGCTTGAGAATTTTTTCCTGGACCTCAAGGATAAAAATATAAAGAGCGCCTTATGCCTGGTGCATTCACGTTACAGCACTAATACTTTTCCTACCTGGGACCTGGCGCAGCCTTTTAGATTTTTAGCCCATAATGGAGAGATAAATACTATAAGAGGCAATATCAATTGGGTAAGCGCAAGAGAACGGTTGCTTGCAAGCGGTTTATTCGCTACAGACATAGAAAAGATAAAACCAGTTATTGTTGAAGGCGGAAGCGATTCTGCCGCAATAGATAATTTTTTTGAACTTCTGGTCCTTTCAGGCAGGTCTCTTGAAAGTTCTATGATGATGCTTATCCCTGAAGCCTGGGAGCATAACAACCTTATGACAAAAGAACTCAAGGATTTTTATACATATCATGCATGTTTTGCAGAACCCTGGGATGGGCCAGCTGCGATAGCATTTACGGATGGAAAGAATATAGGAGCTGTCTTGGACAGAAATGGCCTGCGCCCTGCGCGCTATATAGTGACTAAAAATGATTTTGTAGTTATGGCATCAGAGGTAGGGGTTCTTGGCATAGACCCTTCGGATATCAAGGTTTCAGGGAGGCTGGAACCAGGAAAGATATTTTTTATAGATACTGAATTAGGTTCTATAGTACATGATCCTGAAATAAAAAAGAGGGTGTCTTTACAATGTCCATACGGTGAATGGAACACCAAGAGCATGGTAGACCTTGATAAACTTATGGCTAGCGGGACTAACAAACAAAGATCCGAGGACATAATCCGCAGTCTCAAGGCATTTGGTTATTCCAGAGAAGACCTTAAGTTGATATTAAAGCCTATGGCAGAGGATGGCAAAGAGCCCGTAGGTAGTATGGGCAATGACACTCCTCATGCCTTTTTGTCAGAACAACCGCAGATGCTCTATAATTATTTTAAACAGCTGTTTGCGCAAGTGACAAATCC
Organism: Candidatus Omnitrophota bacterium; assembly: GCA_043814965.1. Taxonomy (GTDB): domain Bacteria; phylum Omnitrophota; class Gorgyraeia; order Gorgyraeales; family Gorgyraeaceae; genus JBDRCN01. The sequence goes on along the minus strand of JBDRJN010000032.1, from coordinate 38,367 downwards.
AGCCATAGATTCTATAAGAGAAAAACTTGTCATGAGCCTGGAGAGCTTTATAGGCCCGGAGAAAAACATCTTAGAAGAAACCCCAGAGCATAGCCATAAGATCAGGGTAAGAAATCCTATATTGACCGATGGAGAGCTTGAGAAGATACGCGATATCAGCATAAATGGTTTTAAGACAAAGACTATCTATACTTTTTTTGATGCAAAGAGCGGTAAGGAAGGATTTGTAAAGGTGCTTGAAAGGATATGTTTTGAGGCAGAATATGCTATTGAAAAAGGCTATTCTTTTATAATATTGAGTGACCGGGGGAGCGATAAAGACAATATTGCTCTTCCAGCGCTTTTAGCTACAAGCGCTGTTCACCAACATCTAGTGAGGCAGACCATACGCTCACAGGTTGCGCTAATAGTCGAGAGCGCGGAACCAAGAGAGGTGCACCATTTTGCTTTGCTTTTTGGCTATGGCGCAGGTTGTGTAAATCCGTATCTTGCATATGAAGCAATAGAATATCTAATAACAGAAAAAGAGCTTTCTTTGGATATACAAAAGGCCCTTAAGAATTACAATAAGGCGATAAGAGAAGGCATATTAAAGATACTTTCCAAGATGGGCATATCTACTCTTAGAAGTTATAGAGGCGCTCAGATATTCGAGGCCCTAGGCCTGAACGAGTCTATCATAGATAAATATTTTACAGGCACTGTTTCTAGGATCGGAGGGGTTGGGCTTGAAGGGATAGCAGAAGAGACTATAAAAAGATATGACCACGCTTATTCTGAAAGAGGCGTAGATACCCCTTACCTAACAAGCGGAGGGGTATATCAATGGAAAAAGGATGGGGAGTTCCATCTCTGGAATCCTAAGACTATAGCGAGCTTACAGGATTCAACGCGAAATAATGATTATAATAAATATAAAGAGTTCGCGCGGATGATAAACGATCAATCAAACAATCCTACGACCTTAAGAAGCTTATTGAAGTTCAAGGAAACAAGTCCTGTTCCTATCGAAGAAGTCGAGCCAGTAAAGAGCATAATGAGACGCTTTGCAACAGGGGCTATGAGTTTTGGCTCTATCTCAAGGCCTGCGCATGAGACGATCGCTATAGCCATGAATAGGATCGGAGGAAAATCCAATACTGGTGAAGGAGGGGAAGACCCCAACAGGTTTATAACTTTACCAAACGGAGACTCGAGGCGAAGCGCTATAAAGCAAGTTGCCTCCGGAAGGTTTGGGGTCACTATAAACTATCTTGTCAATGCAGATGAGATACAGATAAAGATCGCGCAGGGCGCAAAGCCTGGGGAAGGCGGCCAGCTGCCAGGACATAAAGTAAGTGAAGTTATCGCGCAAACAAGGTATACAACCCCTGGAGTTACTCTTATTTCTCCGCCGCCGCATCATGATATATATTCTATAGAAGACCTTGCGCAGCTCATATTTGACCTGAAGAATGCAAATCCAAAAGCGCGTATAAGCGTAAAACTTGTCTCTGAAGTAGGAGTTGGGACAGTTGCGGCGGGTGTAGCAAAAGGCCATGCTGATATGATCCTTATATCAGGTGGAGACGGCGGTACAGGCGCATCTCCAAGAAGTTCTATAAGATACGCAGGGCTTCCTTGGGAATTGGGGCTTTCCGAAACTCACCAGACACTTGTACTTAATAACTTGCGTTCAAGGGTCAGGATACAGACAGACGGCCAGATAAGAACAGGCCGGGACGTAGCGATCGCAGCAATATTAGGAGCAGAGGAATATGGTTTTTGTACTGCTGTGCTTGTTGTAAGCGGATGTGTCATGCTGAGGCATTGCCATCTGAACAACTGTTCAGTAGGAGTCGCTACGCAGGACAGTATTTTACAGAAAAATTTCAAGGGAAGGCCGGAATATATAGTGAACTATTTTAATTTTGTAGCGCAGGAACTTCGCGAGACAATGGCAAGGTTAGGCGTAAGGACTATAGACGAGATGATAGGCAGAGTAGAGCTTCTTGATGTAAATAAAGATATTGTGCCCTTGAAAGCAAAGGGAATAGATTATTCCAGGATCCTTTATAAGCCTGATCTTCCAGAATATATAGGGAGGCGCTATCAACCTGGACAAGAAATAGGGCTTGAAGCATCCCTAGATAGAGAACTTATCAGGAAATGCAAGGATTCTTTAGAAAAAAATGAACCAGTCAGTATTTTGGCAGAGATAAATAATACCAACAGAGCCGTAGGCGCGATGCTTTCCGGAGAGATTTGTAGGAGGTGCGGTGATGGTGTGCTCTTGGAAGATACTGTAGTGTGTAAATTCAGGGGAATAGCTGGACAAAGTTTTGGTGCATTTCTTGCAAAAGGAGTTACATTTGAACTAGAGGGCATGACGAATGACTATGTGGGAAAAGGTATCTCAGGAGGGAAAATAATCGTGTACCCGGACAAAAGGTCTCAATATGAAAGCGATGAGAATGTTATCATAGGCAACACTACTTTTTATGGGGCCATATCCGGAGAAGCCTATATCAGGGGAATGGCAGGAGAGAGATTCTGCATAAGAAACTCAGGTCTTTATGCTGTAGTAGAAGGCGTAGGGGACCATGGCTGTGAATATATGACAGGAGGAAGGATAATCATACTTGGAAAGACAGGTAGAAACTTTGCAGCAGGAATGTCCGGCGGCATAGCTTATGTATATGACGAAGATGGGAATTTCAAAGAGAGATGCAACACAGACATGGTTGAGCTGGAAAAGGTAAAAGATGAAGATAAGGATACTGTTTATCATCTCCTTCATAATCATTTTAAATACACAAAAAGCGATAAAGCAAAAAAAATAATAAATTCCATGCACGAAGAACTTAAAAAGTTCGTCAAAGTCATACCTATAGAATATAAACGCATCCTTGAAGGCATAAAGATAGAAGAAAGTCTTGATCTTACGGAGGAATATGATGGGTGATTTCAGGGGTTTTTTAAAGATTGCGAGAAAAAGTGGAGAGCACAGGGAAGTCTGTGAACGTATCAAGGATTTCAAGGATGTCTGTAGGCTGCGGCCTGAAGAAGAGTCAATGGAACAGGCCTCGCGCTGTATGGACTGCGCTACACCATTCTGCCATTCTAGCTGCCCGATAGGAAATTATATACCGGAATGGAATGATTACATGTTCCATGGTAAATGGCAAAAGGCATTACAGCTTTTGGATGCTACAAATAATCTTCCAGAGATAACAGGCAGAGTATGCCCTGCGCTATGTGAATATGCGTGCGTGCTGGGCTTAACCAGCGATGCTGTTACTATCCGCGAGAATGAACTAGCACTTATAGAGACAGGTTTTAAAAAAGGATTTATAAAACCAAATAAGATAAAATATAAGACCGGCAAAAAAGTAGCTGTTATAGGTTCAGGCCCTGCGGGTTTATCATGCGCAGCGCAGCTTAATAAAGCGGGCCACAGCGTGACTGTTTTTGAGAAGGATAAAAAGATAGGCGGTATATTGCGTTATGGTATACCAGATTTTAAACTCGAAAAATACCTTATAGATAGACGTATTGATATATGGGAAAAAGAAGGGGTTATTTTTAAAACTGGCGTAGAAGCAGGGAAAGGATATCCTGCTAGCAAGCTCTTAGATGAATTTGATGCGATATGTCTTGCAGGAGGCTCGAGAGTCCCGAGGGACCTCAAGATAGAAGGAAGAGATCTTGAGGGCATATATTTTGCAATGGATTATCTTTGTCAGGCGAATAAGAGAGTATCGGGCGAAAAAATACAGGTAGATGAGATTATAGATGCAAAAGATAAAAAAGTTGTTATTATAGGAGGAGGCGATACAGGTTCAGACTGTGTAGGTACTGCTAATAGACAAAGCGCCAAATGCGTTGTGCAGATAGAGGTCATGCCTAAGCCTTTAGAATGCCGCAGCCATGATTGCCTATGGCCAACCTACCCGCTTTTATTAAAAACATCGTCCAGCCACATAGAGGGAGCGGACCGTCGCTGGGCTGTCCTTACAAAGCGTTTCATAGGAGATAAAGGCCGTATAAAAAAACTTTCTTGTATGGAAGTGGAGTTTACAAAAGAGAGTGGCAATATTTGCCCTGTGATGAAAGAGATACAGGGAAGCGAGTTCGAGATACAAGCAGATCTGGTAATACTCGCAGTAGGTTTTTTACATCCTGAAAGAGAGGGCCTGCTTTCGGATCTAAAAGTGCAATTGGATAGATCGGGGAATGTAGCAACAGATGCAAATTATATGACATCGGTTGATAAGATATTTTCCGCGGGAGATATGCATCGCGGACAGTCATTGGTAGTATGGGCTATTTCAGAAGGCAGGCGTTCTGCTCATTCGATCGACAAGTATCTTATGGGTGAGAGCAATTTACCAGTCATGTGATCTATACGAGGGGTCTTTAAAATGATAAGTACTGGCATCAAGGGTCTGGATGATGTAATAACAGGGCTTAAGACAGGAGACAATGTAGTCTGGCAGATAGATGATATAAAAGACTATATTGATCTTGCAAAGCCTTTTGTAGATCAAGCCCTAAAAGATAAAAAGAACATTATATATATGAGGTTTGCTTCTCATAAGGAATTGCTCAAGCCTTCAAAGGGTATTAAGCGTTATGAGCTCAATGCTTATGCGGGATTCGAGTCTTTTACTACTAAAATAAACAATATTATTACACAGGAAGGCGAAGGGGCATATTATGTATTTGATTGCCTGTCAGAGCTTCTTTTGGCATGGGCTACTGACCTTATGATAGGAAATTTTTTCATGGTGACATGCCCTTATCTTTATGAACTCAAGACCGTTACATATTTTTCTATATTGCGCAACAACCATTCTTTTAAATCTATAGCGTGTATACGCGAGACAACACAATTACTTATGGATGTGTATCATTGCGAGGGGAGCTCTTATATACATCCATTGAAAGTATGGAACAGATATTCGCCTACGATGTTCCTCCCTCATCAAAGAAATAAAAATAAATATATTCCTATCGCTGACAGCGTTAATGCTGTAAAAATACTTTCATATATCCGAGAAAAAGGAGCAGAAAGCGCAAAGAGGAACCTTGATTACTGGGACCGCCTGTTCCTGGAGGCAGAAGGATTGGCCAGGAACGGTGCTTCAAAAGAAAAGATAAATAGCACCATAAAAAAATTATGCAGCATAATGATCACAAAAAACAAGAAGATCCTGTCCCTAGCAGTGCGAAATTTTTCTCTGGAGAAGATCATAGATATAAAATCACGGCTGATAGGAACAGGTTTTGTCGGAGGTAAGACAGTAGGGATGCTTTTGGCCCGGGAGATCCTATCGAAGGCCAAGTCCATTGATTGGAAAAACCTCTCAGAGCCGCACGACTCATTTTATATAGGATCCGATATCTTTTATTCATATATTGTCGAGAACAAATTGTGGAAATTACGCATGCAGCAAAAGACAGAAGAAGGATATTACAAGACAGCGAAGCTATTGAAAGACAAGATGCTTTACGGGGTGTTCTCAGAGAATATAATGGAGCATTTCCAGCAGATCATAGAATATTTTGGGTCATCACCTATTATAATACGTTCAAGCTCTCTCCTGGAAGATGGGTTTGGTAATGCATTTGCCGGAAAATACGAAAGTATATTTTTAGCAAATCAAGGTACGCCTGAACAAAGGTATCTTCAATTTGCGGATGCTGTAAAGAGGATATATGCAAGCACTATGAGCGAAGACGCGCTTGTGTATAGAAAACAAAGAGGGCTTGATAAGCTAGATGAACAGATGGCGCTCTTGGTGCAGAGGGTTTCAGGAGCGCATCATAAATATTATTTTTTTCCTGATCTTGCAGGGGTCGGCATATCCCACAATACATATGTTTGGAATGAGAGCATGGACCCAAAAGCTGGTATGCTTAGGCTGGTGTTCGGTCTTGGAACAAGGGCGGTTAACCGCGTTGAAGGCGATTATCCTAGGATGGTCGTGCTTGATGATCCTTTGAAAAGGCCATATGCGGAAAAAGATGACCTAAGAAAATTTTCACAGCACGAAGTCGATATTATAAATACAAAAGAAAACGCATTCCAGACTATTGCTTTTGGAGACCTCGTAGATAAAAATATATATATGGGCCTGGACCGTATGGCAGTGAAAGACTATGAAGCCATGCGAATGATGAAAGAAAGCTCCATGAAAGAAAAAGAATACTGGATCTTGACACTTGATAATGTGTTTAAAGATAATAAGATAGCGGGTTCTTTTAGGAAGATATTGAGGGCGCTCGAAGAAAGCTATAATTATCCTGTTGAAATAGAATTCACAGTAAATTTTACAAATGATGGTACGTTCAAGGTAAATCTATTGCAGTGCAGGCCTCTACAGACATGGGGATTGAGTAATAAAGTCGAGATACCAGAGGCTATAAAGGAAGAAGATATATTCTTTAGATCGCAAGGGTATTTTCTAGGGGGAAACATCTCGCAATGTATAAAAAGGATAATATATGTTGATCCTGAAGGATATAGTAAACTTACGTTGTCAGACAAATATGAGATCGCGCGCATAGTGGGAAATCTTAACAGGAGCATCGAAGATAGGCTTACGCTGCCTACTCTTCTGATGGGGCCTGGGAGATGGGGCACTACGACCCCGTCTTTGGGCGTACCAGTAAAATTTGCCGAGATAAATAATGTAACAGTTCTAGCAGAGATCGCTTTTTCAGCTGGCAATCTGATGCCAGAGTTATCTTTTGGGACACACTTTTTCCAGGATTTAGTGGAGACAAATATATTTTATATTGCTCTCTTTCCGGAAAAGAAAGACGTCTCGTTGAATAATGAATGGTTTAAGCAGCTGGAAGACTCTTTTAAAAGACTTATGCCGGGATCCATAAAGTATGAAGGTGTCGTAAGTGTATATGATGTAGAGGATAAAAAATTAAGGATCATGTCAGATGTTGTATCACAAAGACTTATATGTTTCCAAGAATCGAAAAGGCCTTGAAATGAATATAAAATTAGCGCTTGAAGACGGAAAGGTATTTGAAGGTCGCTCTTTTGGTGCGCGCGGAGAGAGAACAGGAGAAGTGGTTTTTAATACATCTCTCTCGGGCTACCAGGAGATATTGACAGACCCATCCTATAAAGGCCAGATAGTTACTATGACTTATCCATTGATAGGTAATTACGGAATAAACGATGAAGACAATGAATCAAGAGGTATCTTTTTAGAAGGTTTTGTTATAAAAGAGCTTAGTAGGGTAGTCAGTAATTTTAGAGCCAAGAAGCCTTTGGACGAATACTTAAAAGAACATAATATTATAGGGATACAAGGCATTGATACGAGAGCCCTTACCAGGCATATTAGGCTTAAGGGCGCGATGAAAGCAGTATTATCAACAGAAGACCTGGATGATGAAAGCCTTGTTAAAAAAGCGAGATCTTCCTTAGGCCTGGTAGGTGTAGACCTTGTAAAAGAGGTTGTGCATAAAGAGCCTTTTATATGGAGTGATAAAGGCTCAAGAAAGATAGTTGTGATCGATTCTGGTGTAAAATTTAATATCTTAAGAAACTTAGAAAAAAGAGACTGCAAAGTAATAGTAGTACCTGCTGTTTCATCCGCAAAAGAGATCTTGGGCCATAAGCCGGATGGTGTATTGGTTTCTAATGGCCCGGGAGATCCGGAAGCAGTTACATATGAGATAGAAACACTGAAAAACATTTTAGGTAAAGTGCCTATTTTTGGTATCTGTTTGGGGCACCAGATGCTTGGGATCGCCCTAGGAGGCAGGACATATAAGCTGAAGTTCGGCCATCATGGAGGTAATCATCCTGTAAAGGATATAAGAAGCGGTAAAGTAGTTATTACGAGCCAGAACCATGGATTTTGCGTAGATATAGATTCATTGAATAAAGAAGATATAGATATAACCCATATAAATCTTAATGATAACACGCTTGAAGGCATGCGCCATAAAAAACACCCTATGTTCAGCGTGCAGTTTCACCCTGAACATGGCCCAGGCCCTCATGACGCAGAGTATTTATTTGATGATTTTATTAGTATGATAGATCAGTAGTGATTATTTCTGACAGGCCGGGAGTCCTGAAAAAAGCATCTTTATTTTGTGCACCTTATTCTCCCGCATTACAATTTAGATTGCCTGTCAGACATACTAAAGGTACGATATGCCAAAAAGAACTGATATAAAGAAAATATTAATAATTGGATCAGGGCCTATAATAATAGGCCAGGCTTGTGAATTTGATTATTCCGGTACTCAGGCTTGCAAGGCCTTAAAAGAAGAAGGTTATGAGGTGGTCCTTATCAATTCGAACCCAGCCACTATAATGACAGATCCAGAGACAGCGCCTTATATTTATATAGAGCCTATTACACCACGTGTAGTGGAGAAGATAATAGCAAAGGAAAGGCCAGATGCGCTTCTTCCTACTTTGGGCGGCCAGACAGGGCTCAATACTGCGATGAAGCTGGTAGAGGACGGAGTGCTTAAAAAATATAATGTAGAGATGATAGGGGCTGATTACGAGGTGATCAAAAAGGCTGAAGATAGAGAATGTTTTAAAAAAGCAATGATAAAGATAGGTTTGGACCTTCCAAAAAGCGGGCTTGCGTACAACATGGATGATGCAAGGCGAGTCATGAAAGAGATAGGGCTTCCTCTTATAATAAGGCCTAGCTTTACTCTGGGAGGGACTGGCGGTGGGTTCGCCAGGACAAAGGAAGAGTTTGAAAAAATAGTTTCTCTAGGGCTAAAGAGTTCAATGATAAACGAGATCTTGATAGAAGAGTCTATACTGGGATGGAAAGAGTATGAGCTCGAAGTCATGAGGGATAAAAGGGACAATGTGGTGATAGTCTGTTCTATAGAGAATTTTGACCCAATGGGTATCCATACGGGAGATTCTATAACAGTCGCTCCTCAGCAGACTTTGACTGATAGGGAATACCAGAAGATGAGGGATGCCTCTATTGCCATAATTAGAGAAATAGGGGTCGAAACGGGAGGCTCTAATATACAATTTGCGGTCGATCCTAAAGACGGCAGGATGGTAGTTATAGAGATGAACCCGAGGGTCTCCCGCTCATCAGCTCTTGCAAGCAAGGCAACAGGTTTTCCTATCGCAAAATTCGCTGCAAAATTAGCAGTAGGCTATACGCTTGACGAGATACAAAATGATATTACGAAAGAAACGCCAGCTAGTTTTGAGCCTGCGATAGATTACTGCGTAGTAAAGGTCCCTAGGTTTACATTCGAAAAATTCCCTGAAGCAAAAGATATCCTTGGGATACAGATGAAATCAGTCGGAGAGACTATGGCAATAGGCAGGACATTCAAGGAATCTTTACAAAAGGCTCTAAGAGGCCTTGAGATAAGCCATGTCGGGTTAGATAATAAACTGGATTATAAAGATATATCAGCCGAAAAGATAGAGCATAGGCTTAGCGAACCGAACGCATCAAGGATCTTTTATATAAAATACGCGCTCCAGAAAGGTTATACGCTTGAAGAGATCTGTAAGTATACAGGGATCGACCCATGGTTTATAGCGAACATAGAAGAACTTGTCGAGATAGAAAGAAATCTTGAGACTGAACTTAAAAAGTCAGGAAAATTTACCAAAGAAACCTTAAGATTAGCAAAAGAAAATGGTTTTAGCGATGCTCAGCTTGCCAATATGGCTGGAGTCAGAGAAGAAGAGATAAGAAATTTGAGAAAAAAGGAAAGTATCATCGCTACATTTAAGCTTGTCGATACTTGCGCGGCAGAATTTGAAGCATACACGCCTTATTATTATTCAACCTACGAAAGTGAATGTGAAGCAAGGGTATCAGATAAGAAAAAGATAATGATACTTGGCGGGGGGCCTAATAGGATAGGCCAGGGCATAGAATTTGACTACTGTTGTTGCCACGCTTCTTTTGCATTAAAAGAATTAGGATATGAGACTATCATGGTAAATTCAAATCCTGAGACGGTCTCGACCGACTATGATACATCTGATAAGTTATATTTTGAGCCCCTGACATTCGAAGATGTTATGAATATTATTGATAAGGAAAAACCAGACGGCGTGATAGTTCAATTCGGAGGCCAGACCCCTTTGAATCTGGCCCATAAGCTTGAAAAAGCAGGCGCCCCTATTATCGGTACAAGCGTAAAGTCGATAGATGATGCTGAAAACAGGGATAAGTTCGCAGCCATTCTTAAAAAATTAAAGATCGCTCAACCGCCAAATGGTTCTGCTACATCACAAGATGAGGCGATAAAAATAGCATCCCAAATAGGCTATCCAGTGCTTGTAAGGCCTAGCTATGTATTAGGCGGAAGGGCCATGAAGATAGTCTATGATGAAGAATCTTTAAAGGAATTCATCATAGAAGCTCAAGAGGCTTCAGAAGAAGGCCCGATCCTTATAGATAAATTTTTGGAAGACGCGATAGAAGTGGACGTGGATTGTATCTCGGATGGAAAAGATACGATAATAGGCGGTATAATGGAACACATAGAAGAAGCAGGTGTGCATTCGGGGGATTCAGCATGTGTCCTTCCGCCTTATACTTTAGGAAAAGATATAATAGATAAGATAAAAAAACACGCGCTTTCACTTTCGAAAGAATTGAAAGTGATAGGCCTTATGAATATACAGTTTGCAGTAAAAGGGGATATTGTATATGTATTGGAAGTGAACCCCAGGGCATCCCGTACAGTACCTTTTGTAAGTAAATCCACAGGCGTGCCTCTGGCAAAGATAGCGTCAAAGGTCATGGCAGGCCTTACTCTTAAAGAACTTGGGATCACAAAAGAAAAGGAAGTAACGCATGTCTCTGTCAAGGAATCAGTGCTCCCTTTTACCAGGTTTTCAGGCGTGGATATATTATTAGGGCCTGAGATGAAGTCAACAGGGGAAGTTATGGGGATAGACTCTACATTTGGAAAGGCGTTCTATAAATCACAGCTCGCCGCAGGAGTTGTGCTTCCTTTAAAAGGAAAAGTGTTTATAAGTGTTAAAAACAGTGATAAGCGCAATATAGTCTTTATTGCAAAAAAGCTTTTTGATATGGGCTTTGAGATAATCGCTACATCAGGCACAGGAAAAGCGCTTTCATCCAACAACATAAAAGTAATGGTCGTTGGCAAGATCTCAGAAGGAGATGAAGATATATTGAAATTGATCGAGACCAATGAGTTAAAGCTTATTATAAATACTCCTACTGGTCAAAGGAGTCAATCAGATATGAAACCTATAAGAAATCTAGCAGTTATGCATGGGGTCCCATGCATAACTACTATGCAGGGAGCGCAAGCAGCTGTAAATGGCATAGAAAGCGTATTGAAAGAAGATTTTGATGTAAAAAGTATACAAGATTTTTTAAAATAGACATCCGCCTGAGGCGGATATAATTCGCATTTTCAAAAGAAATAAAAGAAAGGAGTGAAGTTGCGAAAAATAAATTTTACGCAACTTCAATACTCATTAAATGTGCGGGATATTCGGGATATCGAACAATAAAGAAGCAGCAAGGCTTACTTACCTGGGGCTTTACGCGCTTCAGCATAGAGGAGAAGAGAGCGCTGGTATTGTTGCAAGACACAATAAAAGGCTTAATCACCATAAAGGGATGGGTATAGTTGGCGATATATTTGACGAAAGAGCTATAAAATCCTTAAAAGGCGATATGGCGGTTGGGCACGTTAGATATTCTACCACAGGATCAAGCAGTTCTAAGAACATCCAGCCATTTTTTGTGACTCATAAAAAAGGGTATATAGTTATAGCACATAATGGAAATCTTACTAACACATTCCAGCTTCGTAATGAACTTGAACATAAAGGTTCTATATTTTCAACTTCGATGGATTCTGAGATCATCGCGCATCTATTGGCCCGCACAAGCGCGAAAAAGCTTGAAGAGGGCATTGCCGAGAGCCTCTCAGAACTGGAAGGCGCTTATTCATTGGTGTTGATGATAAATGATCTTCTTATAGGCGCTAGAGATCCTTATGGCTGGAGGCCTTTATGTATCGGTAAACTCGGCAATTCATATGTCCTGGCGAGCGAGACATGCGCGCTTGACTTAATACAGGCAAAGTATATCAGGGATGTTGAACCAGGCGAGATAGTGATCATAGATAAAGATAGATTAGAGTCTATAAGGATCCCGACAGGGTCTTTATTTCCAACAACCCGGAGAGCTAACTGCATTTTTGAATATATTTATTTTGCTAGGCCAGACAGCAACATATTCGGGCATAATGTGTATGAGGCAAGAAAAAATCTTGGCAGAGAGCTTGCGCGCGAGTGCCCTGTAGATGCGGACCTTGTGATGCCAATACCTGACTCAGGTAATTATGCAGCCCTTGGATATTCAGAAGAAAGCAAGATACCTTTTGAGGTAGGCATGATAAGGAATCACTATGTAGGCCGTACATTTATCCAGCCATCTCAGCTTATAAGGGATTTTAGAGTAAAGGTCAAATTGAATCCTATTAGAGACGTGCTTAAAGGAAAAAGAGCGGCAGTAATAGAGGATTCAATTGTAAGGGGCACTACTAGCCGCATAAGGGTCAAGACCTTGAGAGAAGCTGGCGCCAAGGAAGTGCATATGAGGATAAGTTGCCCGCCGCTTATGTACCCGTGTTTTTATGGCATAGATTTCCCGACCAAGAAAGAGTTGATAGCTCACAGGTATTCCATAAAAGAGATCCAAAAGTTTATAGGAGCTGATTCGCTTGAATATCTGTCCTTGGAGGGTATGTTAAAGGCTATGCCGCTTCCAAAGAAAGATTTTTGCACAGCTTGTTTTAACGGAGATTATCCCACAAAACTTCCCAAAAAACTTGGGAAAGAAATATTGGAGGCTTAACCATGCCAAAATATATATTTATTACAGGGGGGGTTGTTTCAAGCCTTGGAAAAGGGATCGCGTCAGCCAGCATTGGTAAATTACTTGAGGCAAGAGGGTTAAAGATAAATCTTATAAAGTGCGACCCTTATATAAATGTCGATCCAGGCACTATGAACCCATTTCAGCATGGTGAGGTATATGTCACTGACGATGGCGCTGAGACAGACCTTGATATAGGGCATTACGAACGTTTTACAAACGCGGTCCTTACAAGAGACAACAATATAACAACAGGCAAGATATATTATTCTGTTATAACAAAAGAAAGACGAGGCGATTATCTGGGAAAGACAGTACAGATAATCCCTCACATAACGGATGAGATAAAATCGTGTATTCAAAAGGTGTCTCAAGGCAAAGACCTGGATGTTGTCATTGTAGAAATAGGCGGGACTGTCGGAGATATAGAAGGCCTGCCTTTTTTAGAAGCAATAAGACAGCTGCGTCAGGAACTTAACGTAGGCGATGCGATAAATATACACGTAACGCTCATACCTTATTTAAAGGCAGCAGAAGAAATAAAAACAAAACCTACGCAGCATAGTGTAGGCAAATTAAGAGAGATAGGTATTATGCCGGATATCTTATTGTGCCGCACAGAAAGGGCTATCTCGAAGGAGTCCAGGGAAAAGATAGCTCTTTTTTGCAATGTAGATAAAAATGCGGTTATTCCAGCGCATGATGTTCACCATATATATGAAGTTCCTTTAATGTTCGAGAGAGAATTTTTAGACGACCTTATTCTTAGAAAGTTGATGCTAAAGAGCAAAGATGGGGATCTGTCCAATTGGAAGGAGGTCGTTGTAAAGAACCTAAAATCTCCTTCAAAAGAAGTAAAGATCTCGGTGGTCGGGAAATATATAATGCTTCAAGACGCTTACAAGTCTATCTATGAAGCCCTGGTGCATGGCGGCATCGCCAATGATGCCAGAGTGATAATAAACAAGGTGGATTCTGAGGATATTGAAAAGGAAGGCGCTGATAAATTTCTCAAAGGATCAAGCGGTATACTTATACCGGGAGGTTTTGGTTCTAGGGGTATCGAGGGCAAGATCACTGCTGTAAAGTATGCCAGAGAAAATAATATCCCATTTTTAGGCATATGCCTTGGGATGCAGTTAGCGGTCATAGAATTTGCAAGGAATATCTGCAAATTAAAAAGAGCGAATTCCACAGAATTTGACAAGGAGGCAACGAACCCGGTCATATCTCTTCTTAAAGAACAGAAAAAAGTAAAGTTCAAGGGAGGGAGCATGAGATTAGGGCAGTACCCTTGCAGGTTAAAAAAAGATAGCCATAGTTTCAAGGCGTACAAAAAAACTATTATTTCAGAACGCCACAGGCATAGATGCGAGTTTAACAATAGCTATAAGCAAGTTATGGAGAAAAAAGGGCTCGTATTTTCTGGGATATACCCAAAAAGCAATCTGGCCGAAATAATAGAATTAAAAAAACACCCATGGTTCGTGGCGTGCCAGTTTCATCCTGAATTCAAGTCAAAGCCGGATAAGGCTCATCCGCTGTTTAGGGATTTTATAAAACATTCACTCAATCTCAAGGCCTGACCATAGCTAACCACATATTATTTCTGTGGCCTTGCTAACGCAGGTATTTCCCAACTTCTTACCTCTTGCCTAATAAATACAAGTCTCGTATAATGTTATTAGTTTCAGCATAAGGAAGGATTCCCTGAGAAAAGAGGTACAGGAATATGAAAGCCCTATTAAGAAATATTCTAATATCAATATTTATATGTTTATGTCTTTTAGGGGGTTTTTTGTATTTTAGATATACGAATGAAAACAGAATATTGAGACAAATAATTTCAAGATTGGAGGCTGATTCTAGACTCGCCGAGGTATTAGTTACAGGGGTAAATTATGATGAAAAAGAAAAAAAGAACCTTACTACTATAAAATTCTTGGAATACGATTCAAAAGGACAGCCTTTGGAGGCTAAATATTTTACTTTTAGCGGCAATATCATACAGTTTCAGTCGCTAGTGATACGTTTTGATGATATACATGTAAGATCTTTAGATAGATTGAAGGGCAAGAGCGCCTATATATTTTTAAAGGCGTTCATGCTGGATGGAGCAAACACCGAGGAGTATGAAATAACAAGTTATTACAATGTTCCGGATGGTTATCGTATAGAAGGATCGAAAAATATTTTTGAAGAAAAGCTTTGGAATAGTTTTTGGGAATATGCATTGGATGAAGCTAAAAGAAAAAAGACAGGTATAAAGAACGCACAGATAGAAGCGCCCGGGAACATATTTGTACCAGGGATGCTCTATACATTAAAAATAGAACACGATGGCGGTATCAGGATAGACCAATCTCAATTGCCTAATATATTGAGGGGAGAAAAGCTTCTCTAAGAAAGGATAGCGCGCAGTGTCAGATTCATCTTTATTCCAATGGGTGGTCTTACCCATATTGATATTTTTTGCAAGGGTTACGGATGTATCTTTAGATACGATCAGGATACTGCTTATCTCAAGAGGCAAGAAAAATATAGTGCCGTTCCTGGGTTTTGTGCAGGTAATTATCTGGCTTTTTGCAATAAGGCAGGTATTTTTGAATCTTTCTAATATTGCTTGTTATATTTCTTTTGCAGGGGGATTTGCTGCTGGTACATGGGTGGGCATGATCATAGAAGAAAAACTCGCGATAGGTATTCAAGTAATAAGGGTCATCACCCGTAAAGACGCGACACAGCTAGTCGAATTTTTAAAAGACCAGGGGTATGGAGTGACAAGTGTTGATGGACAGGGTGTGTCTGGAAAAGTAAATATTATCTATACTATTCTAAAAAGACAAGACATGCCAAAAGCAGTAGATACTATAAAACGTTTTAATCCAAAGGCATTTTATACTATAGAGGATATCCGTACAGTAAGCGATACTTTTAGCTATACTGGAAGAAGAAACTTGATCAGTAAAATAGGGAATATGTAAATATTATGAAGATAGCTATTATGGCGCCTCCATGGATACCTGTTCCCCCGCTGCGTTATGGCGGTATAGAATTAGTTGTATATAATCTTGCAGAAGGCCTGGTATCTTTGGGGCACGATGTCTTATTATTTGCGCCAAGAGACTCAAAGGTCTCTTCACGGCTCTTCCCATATCTTGAAGAAACCGAACTCAAATTAGGCCTAGAATCTACCTTGAGAGAAAAATTATTCGTAGGGGAACTAGCCAGTAAATATACTTACAGCATGGCAGCTCATGAAAAAGTAGACATAATACACAATCATATGCTTTCCAAGCGGCCAAGCAATATCGAGATACCAGTTATACATACTTTACACGGCCCGGCAAATGAGGCTACTATAAATAAATGCGTAGAATTATCAAAAGACAAATCCCATTATTTTGTCTCTATATCAGAGAACCAAAAGAAAAACCACCTTATGCTTAATAGCCATATTAATTTTATAGGCACTGTACATAATTCTATAGATGTTAATGCTGTAGATTGCAGTGAGATAAAGGAAGATTTCTTTCTTTTTGTAGGCCGTGTAAACTGGGAAAAGGGCCTTGAAATGGCAATACGTGTTGCGGACAAGGCAAATGTAAACCTGGTCATGGCTGTCAAGATGAGCGAGGAATTCGAAAAAGATTTTTTTAGAAAAGAGATAAAACCCCTTATAGATAATTTTCCAAAAGGCCTGATATTAAAACTTCACGAAGACCTCCCAAGGGATATGCTAGAAGATCTATACAGGAGGGCAAAGTGCACTTTATTTACCAGCCAATGGGAAGAGCCTTTCGGGCTAGTTATGATAGAATCTATGGCATGCGGGACCCCTGTGATCGCCCTTAAAAGAGGCGCAGCCCCAGAAGTAATAATAGATGGCAAGACTGGATTTGTAGTTGATACAGAAAGTGATATGGTAGAGGCTATAAAAAAAGTAGACAAGATAAACCCAGGAGATTGCAGAAAGCATGTAGAAGAGAACTATTCTAGAAAAAGGATGGTGGAGGATTATATTGCTTTGTATGAAAAAGTTATTTCAGGTTAGGGTAGAAGCGCTGCAATGATGATAATTATTTTTCCGGCATAATATGCAAAAAAAGATATATATTATAATTTTAATAACTATCGTTTTTATTTTTTCTTCGGGGTATTTTCTTTTTTATACGACCCAAGGCTCGAGCATGATGGTAAGATTTATCCTTTCCAGGTTTTCCGGAGGAGAAGAGATCAGTATTGACGAGATAGATGGCAGTATATCAGAGGAGGTATCCTTCGAGAACATATTGATAAAGGACCTGAAAGGCCTGCCAGGCGGATCGACTATTAATATCGGAAGATTGGACGCTCGCATCAAATCTCTTGGTTTAGAAGGGATATCTTTTAGTATAAAGAACGGAAAACTTAATATGCCAGGAATAGGTTTAATGATCTTTCATGGGGACTGCGAAAATAATGATCTAAATTTTAATATATATTCCAGCTCTTTAGATCTGGCAATGATCAAGGAGTTATTGACTTCTAATGATTCACTCAGAGATATCTCCGGAAATATAAATAATATAGACATTTATTTAAAAGGGCCTTTATCCAGGCCGAATATCACAGGAGGACTAAAGCTGGGGCGTCTTACCTATAATAATAGTTTTTCTATCGTAGACTCTCAAATATCCTTTGACCTGGGATTGATTGATGTCATGACCGGGTTGAATATGTATGGAGGACTTTCTATTGACAAAGGTTCAGTATCAGGGCCAAAGACAGCTGTTATATATATACAAAAAAGTAAGATATTCTTTAACGGAGACCCCAAAACTCCATCTTTTGACCTAAAAGGCGCTTCAACTGTAGGAGACACAAAGATCAATATAGGGTTAAAGGGGAGCATAGAAAACCCAGATCTAAGGCTTTCATCGGATCCGCCTCTTCCCAAAGAAAGGCTTTTATTAAGGCTTGCTACCAATAGGACATGGCAAGGCACTGAAATGAGTCTGGCAAAAGGCGAGTTCTCTCCTGATGTTGCAAAGGACCTTATAGATTATTTTGTGTTTTCTGGGTCCGGCAATAAGATCACTCAAGTCCTTGGGTTAAAAGACATATCATTAAAGTACGATAAGGATACCAAGGGAGTGTCTATAAAAAAAGAGATATTGAATAAGACAGAAATAAACTATGCCATAGAGCAGTCTAAGAATGAAAAAGAAGAACTGACCAATAAACAGATCATAGGAAGCGAATACAAGGTCACTGATACTGTAAGTATAGGAGCTGAAAAAGAATTAAAGCAGGATGTGACGCAAAAAGATGCTGACCAGGCTAGATCAGCAGAGACAAATGATAAGGTGTTTTTAAAATATAAAAAAGATTTCTAATAACAAGAAATACGGCTATTAATATAGTAGGAGGGAAAAATGAATTGTCCTATTTTGGATTTTTGTAAGTGTAATTTAGGAGAGATATGTCTAGGCTGTAAAGTATTGACAGTAGTTTTTCTTATTGCCATAGGCTCGATAATAGGCTATTTTATAGGTAAGAAAAAGAAAAAATGACAGCTATGAATAAGAAAGGGAGAAATCCACAGATGTTTATACCGACATTGGCTATGGGAATATTGGCAGCTATTTTGGTCATAATTGGTTATTACAGGGGAGAACATGTATCTGGGCTTAAAGAATCTTTGAATATGATGATACAGATGGTACCTTTACTTATCTTTGCCCTTATTGTAGCTGGTATGACAAGAGCGCTTCTTCCGGAGAGCGTTATTTCACGATGGATAGGAGATGAGGCTGGGATCAAAGGTGTGTTAATAGGGACTCTCACAGGAGCTTTTACGCCGGGTGGGCCATATGTAAGTATGCCTATCGTAGCTGGGCTTGTAAAGTCAGGCGCAAGCGTAGGTATAATGGTAGCGTATCTTACATCCTGGTCGCTTATAAATGTTACCAGGCTTCCTCTTGATATAGGTATCCTTGGGTTAAGATTCACCATAGTACGATTTATAAGTGTACTAATATTTCCGCCTATCGCTGGTATGCTTGCCATATTTATCAATAAATTTATAAAATAATGGAGGACATAATATGATTAAAAAGATAATGATCTCTGTATCGGTAGTTTTTATTTTATCAGGCTTGGCATGTCATGATTCTTTCGCAGGCGATACCCCTGATATGATAGGGCTAGGAGCTGTCATAAGAGACGAAGCGTATAAAGGCATGGATACGGATATAGTCCCAGTACCGATACTTTTCTGGGAGAATAAAAGATTTTTTGTCAGGGGATCCGAGACAGGGCTTATTGTATGGGAAGAAGGAGATATAGAAATAGACACTATCTTTAAGCCGCGTTTTATGGGGTATGATGATAAAGATAGTGCTACGCTTAATGGTATGCAGGATAGGGATTTTTCTCTTGATGGGGGAATGCAGGCGATATGGACTATGAGAGATTTTTATGATATTGAGATAAGCGCATCATTTGTAACAGACCTTCTTTCAGAGCATGAAGGAGAAGAGGCGACTATTTCTTTATCAAAGACACTTGACCTGACGCCTCTTTTTATTAAACCCAGCTTAAACATTGACTGGCAGAGCGAAGGCCTGGTTGGCTATTATTATGGAGTCAAGTCGAACGAAGTCGTAGCAGGAAGGCCAGAATATTCTCCTAGCAGCGCAGTAAATATATCTCCCGCGCTCGATGTATATTTGGCGCTCTCTAAGGAATGGCTTATTTTCTCGAGGATAGGCGCATCTTTCCTCGATAATGAGATAAAAGACAGCCCAATAGTAGATGAAGACTATACTATTACAGGCGTTGTCGGCCTCGCGTGGATGTTTTAGGAATATCCAAGACCAGCAGATCTTATTAGGCCCTCTTCTAGTGAGCACCTTCAAAAAGACGTTCGGCCGGTGTTAGTGATTTATGAAGAAAAGGTTTGAGCGGGAGCGAAAAAAACGAGAGTAAAATTTTCACGCCGGGAAAATTTTACGTCCTCGAAAACAGTACCTAAAAACATACAGCCCATATCAAATATTTCTTGACTCTTTTTATTAAATATGCATAATATAAGTACAATCTGATACAAAGGCGTGTCAAGATGATAGGTTTTATGTTAAGACAAAGGCGTTCTAAACAATAAAAGAATGCCTTTTTTTATTTTAGGCAAAGATGCACAAGTATTGTGCAGTAAACCAGGAGGAATATATGCAGAAAAAGATCAAAGATTTCATGACAGGTGTTATAGCAAATAATCCAGGCGAACCAGAATTTCATCAGGCAGTACAGGAAGTAGTGGAATCCGTAATGCCTTTCATAGAAAAGAACCCAAAGTATAGTGATGCCAAGATACTTGAAAGAATAGTCGAGCCGGAAAGAGTGATAATGTTCCGTGTGCCTTGGCAGGATGATAAAGGCGAGATCCAGGTAAACAGGGGATACCGCATAGAGATGAACAGCGCTTTGGGCCCTTATAAAGGAGGGCTTAGGTTCCATCCTAGCGTATATCTTGGTATTTTGAAATTTTTAGCTTTTGAACAGGTATTCAAGAATAGCTTGACCACTCTTCCTATGGGAGGCGGAAAAGGCGGTTCTAATTTTGATCCAAAAGGAAAGTCGGACAACGAAGTGATGAGATTTTGCCAGAGCTTTATGACTGAATTGCAGCGTCATATTGGCCCAGACACAGATGTCCCTGCAGGGGATATAGGTGTTGGCGGCAGAGAAATAGGGTATATGTTCGGGCAGTACAAGAGGCTGCGCAATGAATTTACAGGAGTCCTTACTGGCAAGGGTTTGAACTGGGGCGGCAGTCTTATAAGGCCTGAGGCGACAGGTTATGGAGCTGTGTATTTTGCTGAAGAGATGATGAAGACTAAAGGAGCATCCCTTAAAGGCAAGATCTGTACTATCTCAGGTTCAGGAAATGTTGCTCAATATACAGTGGAAAAGTTGCTTCACTTGGGAGCTAAATCTGTCACACTTTCCGATTCAAGCGGATATATATATGATCCGGACGGGATAAGTGAACAGAAATTGGAATTTGTAAAAGAACTTAAGAATGTCAAAAGAGGACGCATCAAAGAATATGCCAAGAAGTATAACTGTAAATATGTAGAAGGCAGATGGCCTTGGGAAGTAAAATGTGACGCAGCTTTTCCATCTGCTACACAGAACGAAGTCCATGAATCAGACGCAAAACAGCTTGTCAAGAATGGCTGCAAGTGTGTTGCTGAAGGAGCAAATATGCCTACTATGCCTGAAGCTATAGAAGTGTTTTTAAAGGCAAAGATACTTTATGGCCCTGGAAAAGCAGCAAATGCCGGAGGAGTGGCTACGAGCGGTTTGGAGATGTCTCAGAACAGCCAGCGTTTGTCATGGTCCAGAAAAGAAGTAGATAATAAATTGCATGATATAATGATCAGGATACATGAATCATGCGTTAAATACGGAAAAAAAGACGGTTTTATAAATTATGTCAATGGGGCTAATGTTGCAGGATTTGTTAAAGTAGCTGATGCGATGTTAGATCAAGGCCTAGTATAATCACTTAGTTTCAAAAAATAATTTTTGGTAACATAATGAACTATGCTATAATTACTTTCGGAGACCGCAAGGAGTTGGCTTTCGGTAAAACTAGACAAAAAAGGCGTTCAAAAAGAGCGCCTTTTTTGTTTTTAGATCATGTCAAGTAGCCGAAATTTTTAGGCTTTTACTATGCATATAATTTGTGCTATAATGCACAACTGGTTAGTAAAAACAAAAAGGGGTTGATTGTGCCAAAGATAAAGGATATAAACAAAGTCTTGATAATAGGCTCAGGGCCTATTGTAATAGGACAGGCCTGTGAATTTGACTACTCAGGTACTCAGGCTTGCAAGGCATTAAGAGCAGCAGGATATAAGATAATCCTGGTTAATTCTAACCCAGCCACTATAATGACTGATCCTGGCATGGCAGACGCGACTTATATCGAGCCACTCAATGTGGAACGCATCACAGCTATTATTGAAAAAGAACGCCCTGATGCGCTTTTGCCTAATCTGGGAGGCCAGACGGGCCTGAATCTATCAAGTGAACTATCCAAAAAAGGTGTCTTGGAAAAATATGGAGTTAGGATCATAGGAGTACAAGCAGATGCTATTGAAAGAGGGGAAGATAGGCTTGCTTTTAAAGAGACCATGAAGAAACTAAAGATCCCTCTTCCAAATAGCGAGCTTGCATATTCAGTGGACGAGGCTAAAAAGATAGCCCAGGGACTAGGATATCCTGTTATCATCAGACCTGCCTATACTATGGGAGGGACTGGCGGAGGAGCTGTTTATAATGAGGAAGAACTTGAAGTGATAGCTGCTCGCGGGATATCGGTAAGCCTTATAGGCCAGATCTTGGTAGAAGAGTCTGTTTTAGGGTGGGAAGAATTAGAGCTTGAAGTGGTAAGAGATAGGGATTCTAACAAAATAACAGTCTGTTTTATTGAGAATATAGACCCTATGGGTGTTCATACAGGGGATAGTTTTTGTTCCGCTCCCATGCTTACTGTAGAAAAAGATATTCAAGATAAACTCCAGGAATATTCTTATAGGATAGTTGATGCGATAGGAGTGATAGGCGGTACAAATATACAATTTGCCCGCAATCCCAAAGATAACAAGATAGTCGTCATAGAGATAAACCCAAGGACATCCCGTTCATCAGCGCTGGCAAGCAAGGCAACAGGTTTTCCAATAGCCTATGTCTCATCAAGGCTTGCAGGAGGAGACCTATTGAGGGATATACCTTATTGGAGAGACGGCACTCTGGATAAATATACTCCATCAGGGGATTATGTAGTTATAAAGTTTTCGCGCTGGGCATTTGAAAAATTCAGGAATATAAAAGACCAGCTTGGTACGCAAATGAGGGCTGTAGGAGAAGTGATGAGTATAGGAAAGACCTATAAAGAGGCTTTCCAAAAAGCAATAAGGAGCCTTGAAAGAAATAGATATGGCCTGGGTTTTGCCAAAGATTTTAATAAATTATCGTTAGAGGAACTAAAAAAACTTTTAGTATACCCAACCTCAGAACGTCAGTTTGTCATGTATGAGGCGCTTCGTAAAGGTATGAGCGTGGATGAATTGTATGACATGACTAGGATACACAGATATTTTATAACCGAGATGAAAGAGCTTGTTGAGTTTGAAGAGAGCTTATTGAAACACAAATGGAAGGATCTGCCGGAGAAATTATTTATAAAAGCAAAAGAAGATGGTTTCTCAGATAAGTATCTAGCTCAGATAATGGGAGTAACTGAAGAAGAGGTCAGATACAAGAGGGTAAAACTTGGAAAAGTCGAAGCATGGGATAAGGTGCCGGTAAGCGGGGCAGACGCAGCGTATTATTACTCTACCTATAATGCGCCTGACAAGGTAGAAGCAAGCAATAATCCGAAAAAGATAATGATACTGGGCGGAGGGCCTAATAGGATAGGCCAAGGCATTGAATTTGATTATTGCTGCTGTCATGCTGCGTATGCGCTCAAGGATATGGGCTATGAAAGTATAATGGTAAATTGTAACCCAGAAACAGTTTCTACTGATTATGACACTTCAGACAAACTTTATTTTGAACCTTTGACAGTAGAGGATGTGTTAAGTATATATAATAAGGAAAATCCTCTAGGGGTCGTTGTGCAATTCGGAGGCCAGACCCCTCTTAATATTGCGAAGGACCTTGAGAAAGCAGGAGTAAGGATACTCGGCACCTCTACTGATAGTATAGATCTAGCTGAAGACAGGGACCGTTTTTCAAAGACAATGAGAAAGCTGGGGATCCTCCAGCCAGAGAGCGGTATGGCAAGTACTTTAGATGAAGCGCTTTCTATAGCAAACAGGATAGGATACCCTATTATAGTAAGGCCTAGCTATGTACTGGGCGGAAGAGGCATGGAGATAGTCTATGATGAAGATATGTTAAAGGATTATGTAAAGGCAGCTGTGGATGTGTCTCCGGATAGGCCGATACTAATAGATAATTTCCTGGAGGATGCGATAGAGGCAGAGGCAGACGCTGTCTCTGACGGTGAGGATGTATTTATACCTTCTATAATGGAACACATAGAAGAAGCTGGCATACATTCAGGGGATTCAGCGTGTGTGATACCCCCAAAGACCATACCTAAAAAACATATAGATACTATCTCTGATTATACTGAAAAGATCGCAAAGGCATTAAAGGTAGTGGGGCTCATGAATATACAGTATGCGATAGCTGAAGATAAGGTGTATGTCTTGGAGGCAAACCCCAGGGCATCCCGTACTGTCCCTATAGTATCAAAGGTGTGCGGCTTATCTATGGCAAGGATTGCCACAGAGCTTATGATGGGTAAAAAGTTAAAGGATATGAAGCTAAAAAATAAAAAATATTCTCATTATGGGGTTAAGGAATCAGTGTTTCCTTTTTATATGTTCCAAGAAGTAGATCCTCTTCTTGGGCCAGAGATGCGCTCTACCGGAGAAGTTTTAGGCATAGCTGATTCAGCAGGCCTCGCGTACTTTAAATCACAGGAAGCAGCTGGCATGAAACTTCCTACAGAAGGTATGGTCCTGGTCACTGTTGCTGATAAGGACAAAAAAAAGAATATAGTGGAATCTGTCAAGAAACTGAAAGAACTAGGGTTCAAGATAGTGGCTACCAGCGGTACCAAAGATTTTCTCCAGAAACATAAGGTAGAAAGTGAACTTATAAAAAAGGTACAAGAAGGAAGGCCGAACATAGTAGATGCTATTAACAATAAAGAGATACGTCTGATAATAAATACTCCTGCAGGAAAGACCGCGGCATACGATGATTCGTATATAAGAAAGAGCGCTATAAAATACAAGATACCTTATATTACGACTCCGGCTGCGGCCTTGGCAGCGGCTAATGGCATAAAGTCTTATGTTGAAAACAAGGGCGATGTAAAATCCTTGCAGGAATATCATAGCGAGATAAAATAACACAACCTTAAAAGGACATGGAAGATGTTCAAAAGAGTCACAACCCAAAAAAATGCTTTTGATAATGAGAAGTATCTCAAAGAACAGACCCAGGAGATATTGACGAGGGTCAAAAAGTTCGATAATAAGCTGTACTTAGAGTTTGGAGGAAAGATCTGTTTCGATTATCACGCTGCAAGGGTCCTTCCGGGTTATGACCCTAATGTAAAGATGAGGTTGTTAGAAAAGCTAAAAAAGCATACTGAGATCGTGGTAAGTGTGTATGCAAAAGACATTGAACAAGGCCGTGTGAGAGGTGACTATGGCATAACCTATGACCTTGCGACTCTTAAACTGATAGATGACCTGAAGGCATGGGACCTTGATGTGACATCAGTAGTTCTGACTAGATTTAATAATGAACCCAGCGCCTTGAAGTTTAAAAGAAGGCTTGAAAAACTAGGGCTAAAGGTCTATAGGCATGTAAAGATCGAAGGATATCCCCATGATGTGGAAAGAATAGTTTCTCAAGAGGGTTATGGCAGGAACGAATACATAGAGACTAAAAAACCAATAGTTGTCGTGACAGCGCCTGGCCCCGGCAGCGGAAAACTATCAACATGCCTTTCCCAGCTTTACCATGACCACAAAAAAGGCATAAATTCAGGATACGCAAAATTCGAGACATTTCCTATCTGGAACCTGCACCTGAACCACCCGGTAAACATTGCTTATGAAGCTGCAACAGTGGATCTGGCAGATTTTAATCTTATAGACCCGTTTCATTTAGAAAAATACAAGAAAGAATCTATAAATTATAACCGCGATGTAGAGGCATTTCCTATTTTAAAAAATATTATACATAAGATCACAAGCTCGAAGGACAGTTATTACAACTCTCCTACAGATATGGGGGTAAATAGGGCGGGTTTTGGCATTATAAACGATAAGGTTGCTAGAATTGCTGCAAGGGAGGAGATCATCCGCAGGTTCTTCAGGCATAATTTTGAATTTGCAATAGGGAGCGGCACCAAGGAAGAGTTTGAGAGGGCAGAGGCTATAATGGATAAAGCAGGCGTCAAGTCAGAAGACAGGACTACGGTCGAGCCTGCCAGGGCCGCTGCAAAAGAATGTGAAAAAAAAGGAAAAGGAAACAAAGGATATTTTTGCGGAGCTGCTATCGAACTTGATGATGGCGCTATAATAAAAGGTAAGAACTCACCTTTAATGCACGCTGCATCGAGCGCGATCATAAATGCTATAAAATATTTAGCAGGCATAGACGACAAAGAGCATATTTTGAAACCAGAAGTCATGAGTGATCTATCCAAGTTAAAAAAAGACATATTGAACATGTCTTCAGAAAGCCTCAATCTTGACGAGATACTTGTCGCTCTTTCTATAAGTGCTCATACAAGCCCTTCTGCCAAGAAGGCGTTGTCAAAACTAAAGGATCTTAGTGGTTGTGAGCTTCACAGTACGCATCTTCCTACACCGGGAGATGAGGCAGGTTTAAGAAAGCTAGGGATTAATTTTACAACTGATGCCATACCTTCGTCGAGCCTGTTTTTTAATATCTAAAAATTAAGATAAGGAGCCTAAAATGAGCGGAGTATTCGGAGTAGTATCTAAGAGATCTTGTTTGGAAGACCTTTTTTACGGCATTGATTATCAGACCCATCTTGGGACACAATATGGAGGGGTAGCTGTCTTACATGACAAAAGGATATATAGACAGATACATGATGTGTCCCAGTCACAATTCAAATCAAAATTTTACAATGATTATAAAAAATTAGACAGTAAATGCGGTATCGGTGTTATAAGCGATTCAGATGCTCAACCAATGTTTTTGAGTACGAAGTTCGGGTCTTTTGCCATATGCATGACAGGCCTCATAGAAAATACAAAAGACCTTATGGTAGAGCTCCATAAAAAAGGATGTTCTTTTAGCGAGACAGAAGAAGGGTCTCTTAATTCCGTAGAGGTCGTAGCAAAACTGATCAGCACAGGAAATGATGTTATAAGCGGCATAGAATATATGTTCAGCAGGATCATAGGTTCATGCAGCGTATTGGTCCTATGCAGGGAAGGTATATACGCTGCCAGGGATAGATTTGGATACACACCCTTAACGATCGGCAAGAGAGATGAAGACTATGCAGTTACTTCAGAGACTTGCGCTTTTCCAAATACTGGATTTAAGATATATAAGTATCTTCAGCCAGGAGAGGTCATATTAGTAAATGAGAAAGGATTAAAACAGGTCAGAGGGGCAAGAGACATAAATCAGATATGTTCATTTCTTTGGATATATACAGGTTTTCCCGCATCAAGTTATGAGAATATAAATGTTGAGGTTGTAAGAGAAAGATGCGGGGCATTGTTGGCAAAAAGAGATAAGGATATAGAGGTAGATGTGGTGAGCGGGGTACCTGATTCAGGGGTCGCTCATGCAATAGGGTATGCAATGGAATCAAAAAAGCCTTATCGCAGGCCTTTAGTAAAATATACGCCTGGATACGGGAGAAGCTATACTCCTCCAGTGCAGGAAATAAGAGATCATATAGCAAAGATGAAACTTATACCTGTAAAGGATGTCATAGATGGCAATAGGATAGTTGTCTGTGAGGATTCCATTGTAAGAGGCACGCAGTTAAAGAACTTTACAGTGCAGAAACTCTATGAGAATGGCGCAAAAGAGATCCATGTGAGGCCTGCTTGCCCGCCGCTTATGTTCCCATGCAAGTTTTGCCTATCTACAAGGTCTACAGATGAACTTGCTGCGAGGCGGGCGATAAAGGATATGGAAGGTAAAGACATAGAAGATGTCTCAGGGTATGTTGATTCAACCACCCAAAAGTATAAAAAGATGGTCGAGTGGATAAGAAAAGATATAGGGGTCACCACTCTTCGCTATCAGACTCTGGAAGATATGATAAAGGCGATCGGCCTTCCAAGAGAGAAGCTCTGCACATATTGCTGGAACGGCGAATGCCTGGCGAAAAACAACCTCAAAGAACAATAGAGACGTTTTCCAGGTTGTTCGGGAAACTGTCCCCAAGATCTTTAAAACAATAGGGGAGGCTTAAGCCTCCCCTATTATATTTTTAGGAATCTGATATAATATGTTTATGGAAAAGATTGTTGTAATTGGTGCTGGACCAGCTGGGATGATGGCTTCTATCAGAGCAAGTGAAGCTGGAGGAGAGGTTATCTTGATAGAAAAAAATCCTATTCTCGGTAAAAAACTTCTTTTGACAGGTAAGGAAAGATGCAATCTTACAAATGCCTGCACTTTGGATGAGTTTCTGGAAAGATTTTCCGGGAATAAAGAGTTCCTGAGAGATGCGTTCAAGAAATTTTTCAATAAGGACCTCATGGATTTTTTTGAAAATAGAGGGTTGCGGCTTAAAATAGAAAGACAAGGCAGGGTCTTTCCTGCTACAGATAGATCAGATAGTATAGTAGAAGTGCTTAAAAAGGAACTTTTAAAGCATGATGTAAAGACATACTTTGGTTCTACAGTGAAGGATGTTTTAGTAGATAAGGATGCAATAAAAGGAGTCAAGTTGCAGGATGGGCAAGAGATACTAGCGTCAAAAGTGATTCTAACAACGGGCGGGGTTTCTTATGGCTTCACTGGTTCGACGGGCGATGGTATCAATATAGCTAAAAGGCTTGGACACAGGATAATCGATATAAGGCCTGGTCTTGTAGCATTAGAGACAAAAGAGAGTTATCCAAAAAAACTGGAAGGCCTGACGTTAAAAAATGTAACACTTAATTTTAGTTGTGGTAAAAAACAAATAGGATCTGATATCGGAGAGCTTCTTTTTACGGATTTCGGGGTATCCGGGCCATTAGTCCTGTCTTTGAGCGGAAAAGCAGTAGATCTACTTAAAGACGGGACCGTAAAGCTAGAGATAGATCTGAAACCAGCGCCTTCCAAGGAAGAACTTGAAAAAAGGATCTTGAAAGATTTTAAAGATTCACCCACAAAGATATTTAAAAATGCATTAAAGGCTTTGGCGCCTATAAGGCTGATAGATGTAATAATAGATATCTTGAAGGCCTCGCCAGATAAAAAAGTAAATCAGATAACACAAATTGAAAGAAAGAACCTGGTAAATATATTAAAGTCATTTCCACTCACAATAAAAGGCCCTCGTCCTATAAAAGATGCAATGGTGACGCGCGGAGGCGTATCTCTAAAGGATATAGATCCGCGTACAATGGAATCCCGCCTTATAAAAGGGTTGTATTTTGCAGGCGAGGTGATAGATATCGATGCTGATACAGGAGGCTTTAATCTCCAGGCAGCTTTTTCAACAGGGTATCTTGCCGGTGAAAGCGCTGCATTGAGCTGACCGTGTTGTTTTTATCTGTGTCTACCAGCCTGACAGGCCTTCAAAAAACGTTCGGCCAGTGTTAGTGATTTGTAAATGTGGGCCTCACTCCGTTTTATTTTGACAGGCAAACTAAATTGTAATTTGACAAGCTTCTATTTCGCAAAATAAAAAGGTTTTTTCATGCCTGTCAGGCTGGTAGACCTCTAACTAAATAGCCCTTAAGAAAAGCCTTGTTTTTTAGAGTGGGCATGGTTCGCCCTCGCATATATCAGTAGGGGAGCCTTAAGGCTCCCCTACCTTAAATAAGATTTAGGCGGGAGCGAGAAAACACGGAGTGAGATTTACGCGCTGGGGAAATCTCGCGTCTTTTCATAGGGCTACTCGGCTAGAAAAGAGGAAATTTTCATATGAGCAGACAGGGTTGCTTTTGGCTTTACTGAGAAGGGCTTATCTGATATCATATTATCCCTATGAAAAAGAGTGTTTTTTTCGACGTTATAGTTGTCGGCGGAGGCCATGCAGGCATCGAAGCAGCCTTGGCATCAGCCCGCATGAGGTGTAATACCCTTCTTGTCACTATGGACCCGGATAAGATCGGTTATATGTCCTGCAATCCTGCCATAGGAGGCATTGGAAAAGGCCAGCTTGTAAAGGAGCTTGACGCGCTTGGCGGAGAGATGGCAAAGGCAGCTGATTTTGCCGGGATACAATTTAGGGTCTTAAATAAGACTAAAGGCCCGGCTGTCTGGTCATCGCGTGCTCAAATAGACCGAAGCCTTTACCTAAGATACATGAAAAAAGTTTTTGATAAAGAGAAGGGCGTAACTATTCTAAAGGGTTCTGTTGCAGGGCTTTTAGTGAAAGATAGAGTTATTAAAGGCATTAGATTAGAAGATAATACAAAGGTCAATGCAAAAACAGTCATTCTCACCCCGGGCACGTTCTTGAACGGAGTGATACATATAGGCCTTAATCATTTTCCTGGGGGGAGAATAGGAGATAGGCCTTCTTTAAGGTTGTCAGACGGCTTAAAAAAGCTCGGCCTTAGCTTATCAAGGCTTAAGACAGGCACGACACCGAGACTTGATTCAAAGACAATATTGTTTTCGAAGATGAAAAAACAATCCGGAGACAGCCCGCCGCACGCTTTTTCATTTTCTACAAAAAAGATATCCGGAAAGCAGGTCCCTTGTTATATAACTTATACTAATAAAAAAACTCATGATATCATAAGAAAAAACCTCAAGACATCGCCTCTGTATACAGGCAAGATCAAATCCACCGGTGTAAGATATTGCCCTTCAATAGAAGACAAGATAGTGAGATTCTCCGACAGGGACCGGCATCAGATATTCCTGGAGCCCGAAGGGCTTGATACGGATCAATGTTATCCCAATGGCATCTCAACGAGCCTTTCTTTTGATACGCAGGTCAAGATGGTAAGAAGCATCGCTGGTTTAGAAAAGGCAGAGATACTCGTCCCTGGTTATGGGATAGAATATGATTTTGTCGACCCCAGGGAACTCTTGACGACGCTTGAGGCTAAAAAAGTAAAGAATCTTTATCTTGCAGGCCAGGTCAATGGCACTACAGGCTACGAAGAAGCAGCATCCCTGGGATTTATGGCAGGCGTCAATGCTGCTTTAAGAGTAAAGGGTAAAGAGGCGTTTATACTGGACCGTTCACAAAGCTATATAGGCGTACTGATAGATGACCTGGTAACAAGAGGCACCAATGAGCCTTACAGGATGTTTACATCGCGCGTAGAATATAGGCTTATATTAAGAGAGGATAATGCTGATATAAGGCTAAGAGAGTTTGGTTATAAGCTGGGCCTTATAAAAACATCGGACTATAAAGGCATGTTAGGGAAAAAGAAAAGAATATTTGATGAGATAGATAGGCTAAAACATGTTAAAATATATCCAAGCGCAAAAGTAAATTCTACGCTTAAGAAACTAAAGACCTCTTCTATAAACAATGTGACTACATCGCATGATCTCTTAAAGAGGCCTGAAGTTTATTTTAAGAAGTTAAAGGTATTCGATAAAGAAAAAAAGTATCTGTCAGAAGACATAATAAACCAGGTAGAGATAGAGATAAAATATAGAGGCTTTATAGATAGGCAGCTTAAGGAAATAGAGAACTTTAAAAGGATAGAGTTTATAAAGATACCAGAGGGTTTTGATTTTAAAGAAGTCCCTAGCCTATCTAATGAGATAATCGAAAAATTAAATCTTACAAGGCCTATGAACCTTGGCCAGGCGTCCAGGATATCAGGGGTGACGCCTGTCGCGATATCAGTCCTGATGATATATCTAAAAAAATGGAAAGAAAGACACTTAGCAAAAAAGAATTAAGAGAATCTTCTTTTGACCTCGGAGCATCATTGTTCGGGATAGCAGATGCCAGGCCGATAAAAAAAGAATTTAATTTTTCAGATGAAATTTTAAAGGATTTGGACTATGCTATATCTATAGGTCTTAGGCTATCTGACTGTATACTGGAGGAGATAGAAGATCAGCCTACGAAGCTGTATTTTCATCATTATAGACAGGCCAACGCAGCTTTAGACAGGATAGCCTTAGGTATTACAAATATTTTACAGTCCTGTGGTTATAAGGCATTGCCTATACCTGCGTCCCAAATACTTGACTGGGAAAAACAAACTGCTCATCTGTCTCATAAGAGAGTTGGCCAGCTCGCAGGCCTTGGATTTATAGGCAGGAACAATCTTTTAGTAAATCAAGAACTTGGGGCTAGGTTCAGGCTAGTGACTATTCTAACAGACGCCGAACTAGAGGTGGATAAAAAAATAGAGACAGATTGCCTGGATTGTAGAGTCTGTATAGATAAGTGTCCGGCTGGCGCAATAAAGGAGAAAAAGCAGGATTTTGACCATATAGCTTGTTACGAAAAACTAAAAGAATTCAGGAATAAAGGTTATGTGGGACAATTTATCTGCGGTATCTGTGTAAAGGCGTGTAAAGGCAAAATCCGGAAATAGGCACATTTTAATGTACCTATTTATGAAGGCTTTTGCGACAAAATAGTAGGGCAGGCTTTAGCCTGCCAAAATGTATGAAAAAAGAAACTGTCGTGATATTGGATTTTGGTTCTCAGTATAATCAGCTTATCGCGCGCCGCGTGAGAGAGTGCAATGTGTATTCAGTGCTTATTCCTTATGATACATCTATCGCGAAAATAAAGGCATTGAATCCAAAAGCTATTATACTTACAGGCGGGCCTTCAAGGGTCAGCAGAAAAAGCTCTCCCAAGTGCAGCGGTGATATCTTTAGATTAGGGATACCAGTGCTTGGGATATGTTATGGTATGCAGCTTATGGGGCATATGCTCGGGGGAAAGGTCTCAAGGACCCAGAAAAGAGAATATGGCCATGCAGACCTAATGATAAATAATAAAGAAAGGCTCTTTTCAGGATTGAACAGGCATGAATTAGTATGGATGAGCCACGGAGATGAAGTAGTAAAACTTCCAAAGGGATTTACGAGGCTCGCGCATACTAAGAATAGTAAATTTGCAAGCATCGCTCATCCAAAAAAAAGATTCTATGGGGTGCAGTTCCATCCGGAGGTTGCCCATACCCCAAAAGGGATGAAGATATTTAAGAATTTTCTTTATGATATTGCTTCTCTTAAGCCAAACTGGACAATGAAGTCATTTATTAAAGAGGCTATCAGCGATATCCGCGGCCAGGTCGGAAATGAAAAGGTTGTATTGGGTTTAAGCGGTGGAGTGGATTCATCGGTTGTGGCAGTGCTTTTACATAAAGCGATAAATAAGAGGCTTCATTGTATCTTTGTCGACAATGGGCTTTTAAGGAAGGATGAGAGAGGGAATGTGGAGAATATGTTCAGAAAACATTTCCATATGAACTTACATGTAGCGATAGAAGAAGAGAGGTTCCTTAAGGCCTTAAAGGGAGTAACTGATCCTGAAAGAAAACGAAAGATCATAGGGAGGGAATTCATAAGAGTATTCGAGAAAGAAGCAAAAAAACTTGGTAAAGCTAGATTCCTTGCTCAGGGGACATTGTACCCGGATGTAATAGAAAGTGTGTCCGCAAAGGGAGGGCCTTCAGCGACTATCAAGACCCATCACAATGTCGGCGGGCTTCCCAAGAAAATGGGTTTTACTCTTATAGAGCCGCTTAAAGACCTATTCAAAGATGAGGTAAGAAGATTAGGTAAGGAACTGGGCATGGATGATAAGTTCGTATATAGGCAGCCATTTCCAGGGCCAGGCCTAGCAGTAAGGATGATAGGCGAAGTAACAAAAGAAAGACTTTATATATTAAAAGAAGCTGACTCTATAATGCAGGAAGAAATAGAGAAATATGCTGGTTATCGAGATATATGGCAGTCGTTCGCAGTATTCTTACCTGTCAAAAGCGTTGGGGTAATGGGTGATGAGAGGACCTATGAATATGTATGCGCCCTCAGGATAGTGCAAAGTCAAGACGCTATGACAGCTGACTGGGCTAAGATCCCATACGAGATCTTAGGTAAGATCTCTAACCGCATTATAAATGAAGTAAAAGGCATCAACCGCGTAGTATACGATATCTCCTCAAAACCCCCTTCGACAATCGAGTGGGAGTAAATTTTTATTTCTAGTCCGAGTAGCCCTACGAAAAGACGCGAGATTTCCCCAGCGCGGAAATCTCGCTCCGTGTTTTTTCTCGCTCCCGCCTAAATCTTATTTAAAGTAGGGGAGCCTTAAGGCTCCCCTACTGATATATACGAAGGCGAACCATGCCCGCTCTAAAAAACAAGGCTTTTCTTAAGGGCTACTCGGACTAGAAATAGATCATCACTTGCAACCAGAGAGGAGTTTTTGTATCTTTATAGATTTTAATTACGCTAGGAGTTTGCAGGGTTTAAGAAAAACCTTTTTATTTTGCGAAATAGAAGCTTGTCAAATTACAATTTAGTTTGCCTGTCAAAATAAAACGGAGCGAAGCCCACATTTACAAAACACTAACACTGGCTGAGCGTTTTTTCGAAAACCCTGCAAACTCCTAGCGTATAAGAGCCTTCAATTGACAAATACAGTTTTTATAGATATTTCTGTATCAGGTGGGCGGCGCGTTCGATAGCGCCTTTTTCACCGAGTTTTGACTTTACAATATACAGTTCTTTTCTTATATCTTCCCTTAATTTGTAGTCGTTCAATATAGCCAGGGCTTCTTTGGATATATTTTCTGCATTTGCGTTGAATTGGATCAACTCAGGCACTATTTTTTTACCAGCCACTATATTGACTAAGCCTATATTCGGGATATTGATCAGGTTTTTCGCAAGGAACCAGGTAAGTATAGAAGTCTTATATAAAATGATCATCGGTTTTTCCATGATCGCTGTCTCAAGTGTAGCGCTGCCGGATGACACTATTACTAGATCCGCGATATCCATGATCTCATAAGGCCTATTGTCAAGAGCGTGGGGCTTGATAGCAGAGTCCTTTATAATATTATTATAAAGGACATGGCTCAATTCTTTACGTCTAGAAAGTATGAATTCAGCATCCGGAAGGTCTTTTTTTATTTTCTCGCACGCCTTTAACATGCTAGGCAGGTGCTTTTCGACTTCTTGTTTTCTTGAGCCGGGAAGGAGAGCTATTTTTTTAGAATGGTGATTTAAATGAAGATGTTTTAAGGTCTCCTCTTTTTTCCATGAAGGCCTTACTATATCCAGAAAAGGGTGCCCTACGAAACTTACCTTGACCCCAGCTTCTTTATAGAGCTCTTCCTCGAACCCGAATATCACTATCATCTTATCGACGCATTTTTTTATTTCATAGACCCTTTTTTTACCCCATGCCCATACCTGGGGAGATATATAATAAATTACAGGTATATTTTTTTCTTTTACGTATTTTGCAAAACGCAGGTTAAATCCAGGATAATCCACCAGTATTACAAGGTCAGGTTTTCTGATCTCAAGAAGGATCAAGAGTTCTTCCAGTATTCTTTTAAATGTCTTAAAATGTTTTAATACCTCGATGAACCCTACGACAGCAAGTTCTACTATGTCATAGATGACTTCACACCCGGCCTCTTTCATGAGTTTTCCGCCGACGCCGAATATTTCAGTATGCGGGTTTATGGATCTGATGGATCTTATTAGATAAGATGCCTGCAGGTCTCCCGAGGCTTCCCCAGCCACCATCAAGATCTTCTTTTTTTTCATATTTTAAGCTTTTTTATTATTTGGTGTGCTACACTCAATGCCTTGTAAGCTTCTATTCCTGATACAGTAGGCCTTTTTTTATGTATCACGCAATCGATAAAAGCCATCAGTTCTTTATCCAAAGGCTTTTCTTTTTTGATATCTATTTTTTGAGAGACGATAGTCCCTTTTATCTTCCTTGCTATCTTTGCCTCCTGCGCTACATAGTCCAGCGATATATAACAGTCTTCCTGGAATATCCTTATTTTTCTCAAAGAATCACTTGTGACTCTGCTGGCAGTAAGATCGCATACACTCCCGTTCTTGAACCTGATCCTGGCATTTGCGATGTCTTCGTATTTGGTCAGGATTTTCATGCCAATAGCTTGTATGTCTTTTATCTTTGATTTTGTAAAGCCTAATACTATATCTATATCATGTATCATCAGATCCAACACTACTCCCACATCCTGTACTCTGGGGGTAAAAGGCCCTAGCCTGTGCACCTCTATAAATCTCGGTTTCGGAGAAAGCTTCTCTATGGCCTGTATTGCAGAGTTGAACCTTTCTACATGGCCTACCTGTATCAATACTCGCTTCTTTTTAGCTAACTCGATAAGTGCCCTTGCTTCATGCAATTTTTTTGTAATGGGTTTTTCTATCAAGACATGGATCTTGTTGTTTAAGAAGAATTTCGCGATCTTATAATGAAGATATGTGGGGGTGACTATGCTTACAGCGTCAAGTTTTTCTAGAGGCGCTTTCTTATAGTCAGTTATATACCTGGTCTTTAGTTCGTTAGATACTGATCTTGCTATCTCTTCTTGAGTGTCACAAACCCATACAAGCTCTGCATTCTTTAGAGAGCTATAGATCTTTACATGGAAATTTCCCAACCTGCCTAGGCCTATTACGCCAACACGTACTTTTTTCATCCCTATAATCATAACAAACCCCTCGACAAATGTCAATTAGCGTGATAAAATAAAATACTTATGAAAGACTATATACGCTTTTTAAGGTTCGTAAAGCCGCACCTTTGGATAATGGCTATTGCTGTGGTATGTATGCTTATCTCATCAGGTATGGGAGGGGTGTCTTTAGGGGCTATAATCCCATTGGTAGATAGCATTCTATCAAATAGAGCTATAACTATCCCAGGAGCTAAAAATCCTCCAGAATTTATTGTAAATGTTATAGATAGGGTAAATTCTATCCCAAAAGCGGACTTATTGAACTGGCTTATTATTATAATAGCATCAATATTCCTTATAAAAGAGATATTTTTGTTTTTTCAGACATATTTTATGAATAAGTTAGGCCAGTCCATCCTGAGAGATGTCAGGCTTACCATATATAAAAAGTTACTTTATCTATGCAATGATTTTTATACAGATAAACAGACCGGAGAATTGGTCTCGCGCGTGACATTTGATGTCGGGATAATAGTAAATTCTATAACAGAAGGGCTTACAGACCTTCTGCTGCAACCGATACAGCTATCGGTATATTTAGCTATGCTTATAGGTATAAGGTTTTATTTTTCAATATCATGGAGTTTGACCCTAGTAACGATATTGATATTTCCTTTGGTTGCCTTACCTGTTATACAGATAGGTAAAAAACTAAAAAAGATATCCACCTCTACTCAGGAGAGCATGGCTGATATAAATTCTCTTTTATTCGAGACTATATATGGGATAGGTATAATAAAGTCTTTTTCAGGGGAGGATTATCAGACAAATAAATTCCGACTCCACAATAATAAATATTACAATATGGTTTTAAAGTCGACAAAAAAACTAGCTATTATAAGCCCTTTGGGTGAGTTTGTGGGTATCCTATGCGTGGGTATAGTGTTTTGGTTTGGCGGTAAAGAGGTGGTCACTGGTAGATTGTCAGCAGGCGCTTTTATAGCATTTTTAGCAGCATTACTTTCCCTCATAAAACCATTTAAAAGATTAAGCAGGCTGTATGCAATAAACTTGCAGGCAGTTGCAGCCATAACAAGGGTCTTTAGCATCCTCGATAGAGAACCAAGCGTAAAAGATTCAAGAGAGACTATAGAGCTGGTCACATTTAAAGATAATATTGAATTTAGAGGTATTGATTTTTCATATAATAAAGGGCAGGGCGTCCTTAATAATATCAATATCGATCTTCCTAAAGGCAATATCTTGGCAATAGTAGGTTTGAGCGGGGCTGGAAAGACTACTTTGGTAAGTTTACTGCCAAGATTCTATGATCCAGGCAGTGGAGAGATCCTTATAGACAATCGTAACATAAAGGACTTTAGCATAAAAAGCCTTAGAGACTATATAGGATTGGTGAGCCAAGAGACAATACTTTTTAATGATACTGTGCGCAATAACATTGCTTTTGGAAAACCAGATTCTGATCTAGATGATATAATCAGCGCGGCAAAGGCAGCCAATGCCCATGATTTTATAATGAAAATGCCCAGCAGATACGATACCTTTATAGGGGATAGGGGCATGAAGCTTTCTGGAGGAGAGAAACAGCGCATAGCAATAGCAAGGGCACTATTCAAAGACCCCCCTATATTAATATTGGATGAGGCCACAAGCCAGCTTGATACTGAATCTGAAAGGCTGGTCCAAGAAGCAATAGATAGATTGATGGCCAATAGGACGGTTTTTGTGATAGCTCACAGGCTTTCTACTGTGGAGCACGCTGATAATATAATAGTTTTGGAAAAAGGAGCTATTGTAGAATCAGGGAATCATAAAGAACTTCTAAGTGCAGGTGGTTTATACAAGAGATTATACGAACTTCAGTTCAGAAATAAACCTTAATTCGGTGCTGGTAGATTGTAATTATAAGTGCGAAAAATAATGGAATAAAAATGCCCCATATCTCTTGAAATCTGTTATTTTGTAAGGTGACGAACCAACAAAATAAACAGAGGAGAGATTATGGAGCAGATAGATTATACCGCTAAAAC
>JBDRJN010000031.1:0-2043 GCA_043814965.1 Candidatus Omnitrophota bacterium | reverse complement strand
GGAAGGCATAAAGTTGACACTTGGCAGGATGCAATGGGCCATAATATGGAGGCAAAGGTTATAAGCGATACCATTACTCCTTATGATGAAATCCATATATATGAAAATGGAAAACACGTAAATACTATTTTGAATAGAGGGCAGGCGCATGTTTCGGAAGAACAGGCCCTTAAGAATACCCTGGATATTCTTAAATCCCGGGGTTACTCTGTAAGGCTCGAAAAGATCGAGGAAAAGGACCTGAAGACAGGCAAAGTCACTATTAAATACCTTGTGGCCCAGGATGTTTTAGGGACTGAGCTTATAAAGGTGGATCAGAGAACAGGCAGTGTTTCCATAAGGCGCGAGGCAGGCAAAGCAGCTTCAACTTCTGAACAGCCGGATAGAGACAAAGAGGGCTGGGATGTGTTTGATAATAGCGGAAGGCTTATTGAGTATAGCGTGAAAGACGAAAAGACGTTAGAGAGATTTAAGAACAATGTTAGAGAAAATAATGCTCTTTCAGAACTTGATAAAAAAATTCTGCTTAATGCACGAGAGGCCGATATTATATATAAGGTGCAGAGAGCCCAAGGAAAGGAAAAAATTAGACAAGACTGGATAGGTATCTTCACAGATAGAGACGAGCCTCTTGTAAAGATAAAGCGTGATAGAGCTACGCTTGATTTGGGAGAATTTGCAGATGGCAAGAAAATGGTCCGCATATTTAAGGTAAAAGATAAATTAAGACTTGCTGAGCAAATCGGTCAGGCTCTTACAGAAAAGAAAGCCCTAAAAGTTACAGTAGCTACGCCTATCGGAGGTACTGAAGAAGTTATTTTTGATCTTATACACGAATCTCCGCTAGAGAATACTAAAGAGGTTAAAGAGCGCTGGTTTGGCATTAACTATAGAGGCGATGAGGTTTTAAAGTTCTACGATAGGCCAAGATCTATTACAGCAGACGGCAGGACATTTAATGTCGCTGGCAGGGTAGTAGTAGATATAAAAGGGTATAAAGATCCAATCTATTATTATAATGATGTCCTTGAGCTCTTGACATGGAAAGGTGAGAAACTAAATAACAATAATCTAGGAGATGTCGTAGGAGCGGCAATGACTAGGCCGTACATTTCTTTGGCTGAAGATAAAGATACTTCCAAAACATTTAAGACTCATCCATATTTGTTAAAGGATATCGATTCTGACTTCTTGACAAAAGTAGAAGAAATGATTTATAGAAATGGAAATAAAGAAGACTTATTCAGCCACACTGTCAAATGGTTTGATGATTTAGGAGAACCATTCACTAAAGTTGATCAGAAGACTGGGCAGGTTTCCGTAAGGCGCGAAGAAGGTAAGATAAAACCAACATTCGGACAGTCAGAGATAGAAAAGAAAGGATGGAATGTATTTAGTCCATCAGGTGGTTTTATAGAATATAGCTTAGAAACTGAGAATGTGCTTGAGGCATTTAAAGATTCAGTTGGAAAGAGTGAAAATATCAGCTCTGAGCGCAAAGAAGAGATTAAAAAGGCAAAAACAGCAGTTAGGATGTATAGGGTCGTAGAAAAAGACAGGTTTAGAGAAAATAGGACTATGATTTTCTTGGATGACGACATACCTCTTGCAGAAATATACGGCAAGTGGGAGGGTCGAGGTGATAGAAACCTGGAAATAGTCATTTATCAGGATAATATTGGAGAGATTGGTTATTTATATCGCGTTACGAGAGATGATTTAAAGCAAGGGAAATTTGGAGTCCCACTTTTTGTAATCGAAAAAGACAGGGCATTGAGAGAAACAAAGCTTAGCGATGGTACTGTTATCAAGCTAGAGAAAATAAACCTGCATGAATACGATAAGACAAAGGCTGGCAATAATTATAAAGGAGACATAAAATCCGAGACATGGTTGGATTTGTCTACAGTTTCGCCTTATAAAGTAAAGACATATGGCAAGACTAGCGCCGGTAAGCAATCAGAGAGCTTTGCTTATTATCTGCCTGAAATAGATAGACTTGACCAGGAAAAGCTCCAGTCTATAAAACCTAAAGCTTCATAT
>JBDRJN010000030.1:0-13520 GCA_043814965.1 Candidatus Omnitrophota bacterium | reverse complement strand
GTTTTAGCGGTATAATCTATCTGCTCCATAATCTCTCCTCTGTTTATTTTGTTGGTTCGTCACCTTACAAAATAACAGATTTCAAGAGATATGGGGCATTTTTATTCCATTATTTTTCGCACTTATAATTACAATCTACCATTTATTTTACAGCCCTGCTATTTCACTAATAATCATAGTGAGGCCTTCCTATAAACTCAGGTGAGATTTTTCCCTCCTGATATAGTATCATAATAGGATCAGTCGGGGCCATCTTTTAAAGAGATATTTTATATAGGGCTAAAAAAACTCGTTGCTTTTATACATGGCAGGCTCATACAGTTTTTAGCCTGCGAGTAAAAGCTAAAATACTATAGTAAAAGACTAAAATTTCAATTCGCTTGTTAGGAAGGCCCTACTATGGTTTAGATAGTTTATATTAATTTGGAGCTATGATAGTGTGATCTATATTTAGTTCGCCCTCACATAAACCAGTAGGGGAGCTTTAAAGCTCCCCTACCTTAAATAAGATTTTAAGCGAGAGCGAGAAAGAAAACCGAACGTCTTTTTGAAGAGCCTCCCTGACTAAGGACATGCTAAGAATAACATGACTGATCTATTCTTTTTTTCTTAATATCAATATTGAACCTGCTAGTATCATAAAAAGACAAAATATCTGCCCAAGGGTAAAGAAATCTAATATAAACCCTATGTTGCTATCAGGTTCTCTAAAGAACTCTATAAAGAACCTTACAAGGCCATAACCTATAATATACAGCAAGAACAGCTTCCCCTTTAAAGATCCTATTTTTCTCAAGCTCCATAATATTATAAAAAGGAATATACCTTCAAAAAATGCCTCGTAGATCTGAGAAGGATGTCTAAGACTATTGGTAACATCCAATGGAAAATACATGCCCCAGGGCATATTTGTGATCCTGCCATACAGTTCGCCATTTATAAAGTTCCCTATCCTGCCAAAAAAATACCCCAAAGGTATAGCTGGTACTATAAGGTCCGAAAATCTCCAAAAATCTACATCACGCTTCCTGCAAAAAAGTATAGACACCACTATGACTCCTATCAAGCCCCCGTGATAGGACATCCCATATATACCTATATAATGCAGGCCTCCTGATATATCAAAAGGCAAAAATATCTTTAAAGGATTTTCCAAAAAATAAGCCATGTCATAAAACAATACATACCCGAGCCTTCCCCCGATCAATGCCCCAAGCATTGCTAAGCTCAAAAAATCCAAGGCCATATCTTTTGAAAAAGCCGCTTCTTTTTTTCTCAGCCTAAATAAGACAACAAGATAGATCACTAAAAACCCTGCCAAATACATAAGGCCATACCAGTGCACCTTTATAGGGCCTATGGTAAAAGCGACAGGGCCTATCCTGAAAGGTATATACTGCCATGATACAATAAATCTATCTATAAATGGCTTCATCTGCGCAATCGCGTAGCTCCTCTATAAGAGACAACATCCTATGACTTGTCTTGGTTTTTGCAGCTTCTATCCTCAAAAGCCTAGCATCATTAAAACCTCTTGTATACCATATAAAGAATTTCCTAAAATCCCTTATTGCTTTTTCTTCCCCAAAAAACCTGCAGCTTTCCTTAAAATGCTCCTTGGCTATATTGATCACTTCATCCACGCTAGGCCTTTTTATAATGATACCCTTTTCTAAAAATTCTTTTATTTCAGGGAATATCCAGGGGTTGCCAAGCGCGCCTCTAGCTACCATGATAGCATCACAGCCTGTCTCATCAAACATCTTTTTAGCTAGAATTGAGCTCAATATATCCCCGCTTGCTATAACAGGTATGCTAAGGGCCTTTTTTATCTCTCTTATCGCATCATAATCGACTGTTCCTCTGTAACCATCCAGCGCAGTCCTGCCATGCACAGTCACTGCCTTTACCCCGGCATCCTGAACCATAAGAGCAATATCATCGCTGGAAGCCCTATCACTCCACCCTATCCGCATCTTTAAAGTAACTGGTATGCGGGATATCTTAACCAATAACTTTAATATCTTACAAAGCTCTTTGGGCTCCTTAAGTAAACTTGCTCCTTTGCCTTTATTGACCACCTTTTTTTTGGGGCATGCTGCATTAAAATCCAAGACATCAAATCCTAATATATTTAACCTCTCTATAGCCTTTTCCATGAAACCAGCCTCTCTGCCAAGAAGTTGTACTCCAATAGGCCTGTCCCCTGGCCCGGTTTTCATAAGGTCGAATGTCTTGAGGTTTTTATATGCCAGGCTTCT
This sequence comes from Candidatus Omnitrophota bacterium, assembly GCA_043814965.1. Lineage (GTDB taxonomy): Bacteria > Omnitrophota > Gorgyraeia > Gorgyraeales > Gorgyraeaceae > JBDRCN01. The sequence goes on along the minus strand of JBDRJN010000030.1, from coordinate 11,259 downwards.
TGCATCGATCATCTCCAAAAATGCAAACTCACATCCAAACCTGCGATTAAGCATCCTGTAAGGAAAGGTACTTATGCCTGACATAGGTGAAAGCATGACAGGATATCTTGAGTCAGGTATCTTAAATATATCTGAGATATTATTTTTCATCGCGTTCCTATTTTTCTAAGGCTAGCTGCAACTCTCTGGATCCTGGATATTGGTCTCTTAAGGCAATCCAATGTGGGTAGATTACAACTCATTATAAAATAATACTGTCAAAGGCTATGTCTTCTTCAGTATCTTTATAACCAGCATATTCCTATCTATGTTGGTCTGGATACTCTTGGTATCAGCATCCTTCGGCAGAGGAATAGTCCTCAGAAAAGAACTTTGGCTTTGAGATTGGAACAAGGAATCCTTACTTTTAGACTGCTTTATTTCTTCTCTTTTGCTAGAGACTGTTATAGAGTTTTCATTGATCTCGATATCGATCTTATCTTTGTCCATGCCTGTAACATCAAGTTTTATTAGATATGAATCCTTGTTGTCTTCTATATCAAAAGTCGGGTCATAGAAGATATTGGTATTAAACATACCTCTGCCTTTTCCACTAGAGGCATCACTTGATCCGCTCTGAAATATCCTATCCATTTCCTCCTGGATCTTTCTCATCTGGGAAAACACACTACTATCATAACTATCCCTATTATAAGCCCTATTATTGGGACCTTGGGGTGAACTTGAAGAAATATCTTTTCTGTGTTTAATAGCTATAGATCTACTAGAATCGTACGAAGAAATGACTTCTTTTATCTTTTCTACTGGTATGGCAAAACCAATACTCTGGGAATTCTGCACAACCGCAACATTGATACCTATCAATTCACTGTTTATATTTAAAAGCGCGCCTCCTGAGGTCCCTGGATTGATAGGCGCATCCGTCTGGATAAGGCCAACAAAAGCAACGTCTCCCCTCTTCGATTGAAGAGACCTGTCTTTTCCGCTCACGATACCTGCTGTAACTGAATTTTCAAGCCCCAAAGGATTACCTATGGCTACAACTGTCTCTCCTATCATGAGATCCTCCGTAGTCCCGAGCTTGACCTCTCTAAGTTCTTGCAGCGGGTCTATCTTGACCAATGCAAGGTCACATGCGGGATCTTCATACATTACCTGGCCTTTAATATGCGTGCCGTCGTTCAATACAACATATATGCTGCTAGCCATATTTACTACATGAGCATTGGTGATCACTATGCCCTTTTTATCTATCACTACACCTGAACCTACGCTGTTTAATTTCATCGCATAAGCAGGCCGCCTATAGTCATAAAAAAAGTTCTCGAAAAATGAATCGAACTCGCTTCCATAGTTTCCCCAGGCTGGGTTTTCTCTTAAAAACACGACCCTCTCTGTACTTATATTTACTACAGCATCTTTGTTTTCCTGGACTATCTTTACGATAGGCGTCTCTCTCAGATCTTTATCAGATGCATAAGAAAAAGCTATACATAAAAAAGCAGCTGTAAAAACCATAAAGAAAATCGGCTTTAAAAAAGTTATTCTCTTCATAGAAAACTCCTTTTTATTAACTTTTCTTTTGTTGGAAATATTTTAATCTAATTTAGCTGCAGCCTCTTGAATAAGAGGCAGAATAGAGGTCACTTCCTCTTTTGTCATTCTTCCCAGCTTTGCAAACCTAAAGCCGCCTTCAGCATCCCTGTTTTCCCTGGTGATCTGAAGCTTCTTAGCGCCTTTATTATATGAATATACGCTTACGCTCAATCTTTCTGATTCTGTTTCCCAAGATTTTGAAAATACCTTTTCATCTAAACTGCTGTCATACGGCATATCTTCCTCCTATTGTTATAATATATATCCTATAGCTCCTATATATCATAGATATGTTACCTCTATTAGAATAAATAGTCAATAGTGAATTATTTGTAAAGACTAATGTCTATATGTTTGTGGATACTGTTTTCGAGGACGTAAAATTTCACCAGCGTTGAAATTTTACTCCGTTTTCTTTCTCGCTCCCGCCTAAACCTTTTCTTTGGCAGGGGAGCCTTAAGGCTCCCCTGCCGATATATACGAGGGCGAACCATGCCCGCTCAAAAGAAAAAGGCCTCTCAATCAGTATCCACAAACATATAGCTTCAACTCCATACCCTACCTTTCTCTCCAATCATCTTTTCCTATAGTAATGATTTTGCCTCCGGATATCATACCTTGGACCTTTTGTCTTATAAAGGCCTTTATCAAATACCTGGTAAATGGTATAAGCAGAAGAAAACCCATGAAATCCGTAATAAGGCCTGGGGTGAGAAGAAGCACTCCCCCTACGAGTATCAATGCCCCGTCAAACAGTCTTTCAGTAGGCATTATACCGTTATTTATATCTTCCTGTATCTTTACTAACGTAATGAGCCCCTGGGTCTTTGCTAGATACGCCCCCAGAATGCCAGTGAACACCACAATGAACAGAGTATTACCCAGGCCGATCATATGCCCTACTTTTATTAAAAGCATAAGTTCGACTAACGGTACGATAGTAAATAGTATTACCAGATATCCAAACATTTTTAATAAGCTCCTATTGTTATATCGATGCTTTGTATTATAAAAATTATAACACTATTAGCTCCTCTTACAAGGAAAAATTTATAACAACGGCTAAGTACTAATTAAAAAGTATTTTTATAACCTTCGCTATTTTTGATCAGTGAGGCTCTTCAAAAAGGCTCTCACTGCTGGAATGATAATTGCTTTAAGAATTACGTCGGCAATCTGGAATTTAGGCGAAAAATATGATATATTTGAATTAGGGGGAGGTTGATATGAATACTTCTATCAAGATAACCTCAACCATTATAATAATCAGTTTAGCAGCCTCTATGCCTGGATTTTCTGAAACAAAACCCCTATCGCCTGTAATAAGCACGGAAAGTTTGGCCACGTTGCAGAATAAGGCATTATCCATCCGGACACCTCCAATAACATTCAAAAAAGACCTACTTTATACAGATTTTAATGACTGGATCAATAGAAGGCCCTTATCTATCCATATAATAAGAGAAAAAACCAAAGAAGAGCTCAGGGAGGATTGGGAAAAGGCTCTTGGAGGCAGAGACTTGTTTTACCCCTATTTCAAGGTCAAGGAGTTAAAGATCAAGACTGAGAACAAGTCTTCCATTAAGTTATTCAAGATAAGAGGAAAGGCAAAACTAGAAAAAGATGAGGCAATATATACTTTCAGTATAAAGTTCTAACCTATTTAATAAAACTCGGTTACAAAGACTCAACTAACAGAATACAAGAGTCATGATCCATCATTTCCAATATTTAAATAAAAAAACAAGGCTTAGTCGATAAATGCGCCTTGCTGTATATAAAACTTCTATTATATTATCCCAATATATTAACTGCTTCTTTATTCTGCTGTTTCCCTATCAATTCATTTATGAGCTTACCAATACACAAGAAACTGCTTTCCATAAACCTTATCCCTACATCATAGACCTTGTTTCCATTCTTATTGTATGGCTTGGTATCTACCCAGACCACCTCGGCCTTGCATCTAGAAGCTGCATCAGAGCTCTCCCTGAATACTACCATATCTACGATTGTGCCAGGGGTTATTTTCTTTAGGACGGACATCCTTATTCCACCACCGCTTAGATTACTAGTAAGCGCGTAATGTTCTTTTTTACTGCCTTTTAGGTTATAGCGCACTGCTAACTCAGCATCGATCCTCTCAAATATCCTTCTATCTATCCTTGAGTCCATCAATACCCTCCTGATACTTTTTTTGCGCTGCTATAAAAAAGTACATATACTAAATCCCAAGAGAATTGTATCACAGAAACCGCTTACTTTCAAGTCATTTTATAATAAAGTTTATTTGAAGGATTAGGCTATATGGAAGAATGCCTCTGTTATCCTAGGATCAAATTGTGTTCCAGAGCCTTCTTTTATGATACTTTTTGCCTCATCTATTGAAAAGGCTTTTCTATAAGGCCTATCAGAGATCAGAGCCTGATAAACATCCGAAACAGCAATGATCCTAGCTCCCACAGGTATCTCGTTCTCTCTCAGGCCAAAAGGATACCCCTTACCATCCCACCTCTCATGATGATAAAGTATAAGTGGTATAAGATTATGAAAAAACCTTATAGGCCTTATGATATCCACTCCTATCTCTGGATGTCTTTTTATCTCATCAAATTCTTCCTTGGTAAGCTTGCCTTTTTTCTGCAGGATCCTCTCGCTTATCCCGATCTTTCCCAGGTCATGCAGCATCGAAGCCTGCTCTATAAGGACTATCTCGGATGAATCCAGGTTTAAAAACTTGGATATCTCTGTTGAATAATAGACAGTCTTTTCAACGTGGTCTCCTGTATACTGGTCCTTTAGTCCTATTGTCTTTACAAGGGCGAATATCGACTCTATAAGGTTTTGATTAGATTCTTTCGTGATCTTATGAAGTTGTTCTTTAAGATAATTTATATCCGTAAAGGTAGGGTCTTTCTTAAAAAGAGGGCGCTTGTCTTTAAGGTCTAAGGACGAGCATACACGGTCCCCTCCGTACTCTTTGGCTTTGCTCAATGACCTATAGAGCATCTCGATAAAACCTGACTCTTTAAAGATCTTATCATCAGGATAAGAGGCTACTCCCAAACTCAACCTCAGCTTGATGCTTGTCCTAGAATTACCGAACTTACACATCTTGATAGAAGTTAAGATCTTATGCGCTATCTTTAGGCTGTTTACCATATTACTGCCTGGTAAGATTATTATAAACTCCTCTCCTCCAAAACGTACCACGTAATCATGCAGTCTTACCATTTTTCTTATCTTTTTTGCAAACTGCCGTAACACCAAGTCCCCGAATGCGTGTCCATACGCATCGTTTATTGATTGAAAATAATCTATATCCAATAATAATAGCGCTAACGGAGTGGCGTATTCCTTTGCCCTGCAAAACTCAAGCCTGATTATCTCCTCAAAATAACTATGATTATAGACCCCTGTCTGAGGATCTTTTACTACTAGGCGCTTGAGCCTTCTATTGGAATTTTCTAGCTTCTTATTAAGTTCCTTTAGGTCGTTTTCTATCTTTTTATATTTTGTTATATCCCTAAAAATACCCTGTATAACTTCCTTTCCACCAATTGATGCGACATTGGCAGTTATGTGCACAGAAATGACCTTACCTGAGCCGGTCAAGACCTCAGCCTCGACATCGACTACTTTTTTGTCTTTTATATGACGCCTGAACATACTAGAGTAATAATCTTTTTTTTCTGGCGGGTGTAAAAGAGTATGGGAAAAACCTATTATCTCCTCTTTGGTTTTTTCTAAAAGAGCCTCTGCGGGTCTATTGCATCTAGTGATGACCCCCGTGACAGGATCAGCCCAGAATATGGCATCCTTTGTGTTTTCAAATAAGAGTAAGGACTCTTCTTCGCTATTATGAAGGGCTTTCTTTAGTCCCTCAAAAGATCTAGCGCTTATCCCTTGGTTTAGTAAGATATCTTTATCCATGATATTCTCAATATAAAAAATTAATTCTTACTACCAGCTGGACTTGCATTCTGAAATGACTAAAAGCAATAGATATTCTTAAGAAAGGATGTATGATAAATTTTCTACTATTAGTTTACCACAGAAAACGTTTACCTTCAAGGAGGCCAAAACATATTAAAATTATAACAAATTGATATAAAAAGAGTTAGGTGGGGTTATTTTTATTGAATATTTTTTAATACCATGCTTTTTAAGCCTTTTCTGCGCCCTTTGAGTAAACCACATCCCCTTGCAGTATTCAATATATCCTTCATTGAACTCTCTTGTATAGACCTACAAGTTCTGCTTTTTCAAGTATATGGCCTTCCATTGCTTTTTCTAACTGCCTTTTTGTTATACCTTCCTCTAGGCCTAATGCCGTATCGAGCGCGTATAATTTAAAAAAATAACGATGCGTACCTGATGGAGGGTTAGGCCCCCCATAGTCAAGCATCCCAAAATCATTGATCCCCTGGATCCCGGGTATACTGTCTTCTCTTATCTCAGGATCAACAGGGATATCAAATACTACCCAGTGTACCCACATGCCCATTGGCGCGTCAGGGTCATCTATTATAAGCGCAAGACTTTTTGCGCTTTCCGGGATATCCTCTATGATTAGTTCAGGGTTTATGTCCTCTCCCTGCCCAGTGAATCTTTTTGGTATAAGGTCATTATTATTAAAGGCTGTGCTCTTTAGCTTCATAATACCTTCTCCTTTTGTGTCCACACTCAAAAAACCTACCAGCAATATAATAGATAGAATAAAAAGATATATTATGCGCTTATGCTCCATAAGTCACCTGGCTTCTTTTTTTATCCAATCAAGATAGTCCTTGTTCCCGCCTATGATAGGGAATGCTATTATCTCAGGGACATCATAAGAGTGGTTACATTTTGTGACTTTTATAAGTTTTTTTAGTAGCGGCCTTTTGGTCTTTGCTATCAAAAGCACTTCTTTTGCCGTGTCTATCTTACCCTGCCACCAAAAAATAGAATCTATGCCCTTTACTATATTACTGCATGCTACGATGTGTTGTTTGACCAAGGCAGAGCTTATTTTTTTAGCTTCTTTTATGGTAGGGGTTGTTATAAAGACTGCTACGAATTCCATAATAATATCTACTCTCTAGCGCCTCCTAAAATATCAAATATAGTCCTAATAAGCATCTCCTCGGGCTTGACCTCTCTTTGAGCAGCGCTGTCTTCTTCCCCGCTCTCCTGATCAGGTATATCACTGTCATCCTGGGGTGGTCTTGTCTCTTCCTTACTTGAAGAAGGCAGGCTCTTTCTAATAAGATCTCCTAATAGTTCCTGGCCTTTTGATACAGCAAGCCTTTGTATCACATAATCCAGGTCCGGCACAATAGATATATCCGGAAACCTGCCATATATATTGAGCGGCATGGTTATCATACCTTCGTTATTAGAAAGATATTTCAATTCATTTACTATACTGATAAACGTATAAGACAGGTCTTTGGGGATGAATAAATAAGAATACTGGCTGCTTGCAAAATCATAACTATAGATATCCAGGGTAATATTCCTGCCCTTGACATAAAAGGCATCTGATTCTATGTTTAACTCCTTGAAGAATAAGGCGCTGCCTTTTAATGTAAAACCAGTATCTATAGTCTTGAAATATGTATTATCCTGCTCTAAAAGCTCTCTATAATGCATTGTTAATCTAGACTCCAGCTTCTTGGCAAGCCCAGGCAACATATCCAACTGGTCAAGCACTACCCTTAATGCATTCATATCCTTTAATACAGGGTCTTTTAATGCTATTGTCCCTCCCGCAGATAGGCTGTTTATTATGCTATCTTTATCAAATCCGCTGAACTCAACATCGATATCTGAATCCAGGCTCCCTTCAAAAGCAGGTTTACCAGGCCCTAGATCAGGGATCAAGCTATTGATCCCAATATCTTTTAACACAATATCAAGTTTTGACTTTTTCTTATAGATAATATCATCTATCTTGCCATTGACCAAGAAGTTTCCGCCTAAAATACGGCCTTTAAGATAATCTATATCCAGTATCCCGTTATCCAGCTTGGCCTTTAATTCTATATCCTTTATAGGATCTTTTATAGGGGCAATATCTGTCATGCCGTCGGACAATTCCAGATCTATTGTAGACTTTGCAAGATCTTCTGGCATAAGATAGGCTTTCCTGGAAGACAACGCCAGCTCTCCTTTTATCTTTTTGCCTATAAACTGTTCTCTAAGCCCTTTGTCTTGTACCAGTTTTAAAAGGCTGGGTATATCAAGATTTGAAATATCCACTTTTAGCTCCAGATTCTTTAGATAAGGTTTCTTTAGCTCTATCTCAGGATATACCAAGGTACTAAGCCTTATATTCTCTTTCCCATCTCCAAAGAGAGACAATCTGGCGTCTATGCTGGACGGGCCATATAAAGAGATATTTTCGATCTTGGACTCTATTATGCCCAGCTCTATTTCATTCAACAGCCCTAAAGAATCGTCCATATACTTTATCGAAGAATCCGTTATAACTACGGACTTAGCTAAGAACTTTAAGGCCCCTCCCGTCAATATAGCTGTATCCATATCTTTAGGTTTGGCCGAGTCCTGTAATAAAGGTCTTTTAGTAAATAGGCCTTTTGATATATTAAGCTCAAGCCCTCTTATGTGTATTTTTTTTATCTCTATCTCTTTCTTAAGAAGAGGCATTATTTCCATAGCTGCGTCTACTGAGGATATCTTGAGAGTAGGTTTTCCCCAATCTTCGGATCTTTCTTTTATCAGGAGGCCATTTATCTTTAGCGCCAACTCAGGAAAGATGTTTAGCGATATATTATATATCTTTACATCCTTATCGATACCGTCTTCTATCTTTTCTATCAGTACATCTTTATACTTATTGAGATCTAATGTGGCTAGAAATACTATTCCTCCTACTATGGCTATGAACAACAAGATCATCACTAAATTAAATAATATTCTCATCTTTATCTATTCTCCTATGATCTTTACCAGCACCCTTTTTTCTCTCTGCCCGTCAAATTCACCATAGAAGATCTCTTCCCATGGCCCAAAATCAAGCCTTCCTTTAGTAATAGCTGCCACGACTTCTCTACCCATTATAGTCCTCTTTAAGTGGCTGTCAGCATTGTCTTCGCCTGTGAGATTATGGCTATACCGCGAGATCGGAAGATGAGGCGCTAATACTTCAAGCCATTTGTCAAAATCCTTGTGAAGCCCCTTTTCATCGTCATTTATAAAAACGCTCGAAGTGATATGCATGCTGTTGACAAGGCACAGGCCTTCCATTACAGAGCTCTTTGTTATAGCGCTCTGTACCTTGCCTGTTATATTTATAAATTCTTTTTTATCTTTTGTGCAGAAATATAGATACTCGGTGAAGTTCTTCATATTACTAATGCAGTTCTTTCAAGCTCATCACGACTTCATTTTTCCTATCCGCATAATTAAGCGCTGTCTCTTCTGTTATAAGGCCTTTCTTATAATATGCCACTAGCGCCTGGTCAAATGTCTGCATGCCATACAATGCGCCATTTTTAATATAATATTCTATCTCATCAAGTTTTCCTTCTCTTATAAGTTCTACTATGGTAGGCGTCGGGATAAGCACTTCGCATGCAGGTATCCTGCCGCTGCCATCCTTTAAGGGTATCAGCCTTAAAGAGGCTATACCCTTCAAAAGCAGTGACAACTGCATCCTTATCTCATTGTGCTGATGAGGCTGGAAAAAATTAAGTATCCTTTCAATAGTATGAGTAGCATTTATAGTATGGAGATTAGCTATCACAAGCTGCCCTGTCTCAGCTGCGGTCATCGCAGTAGACATGATATCTATATTTCTTATATCTCCTATAAATATAGTATCGGGGGTCTCGAGCATTATATACTCCAGCGCCTTCTGGAAACTATCCGTGTCGATCCTGATCTCTCTCTGGCTTATGATGGATCTTTTATCTTTAAATATAAACTCTATAGGGTCCTCGAGAGTTATAATATGATTGGACATAGAGTTATTGATATATTCTATCATACTTGCGACTGTCGTAGATTTACCGCTTCCGGTCGTACCAGTTACAAGTATAAGGCCCCTCTTTTCCTTACATAGCTCCTCGAGTATCTTGGCTGGAAGATTGAGCTCTTCAAAAGTCGGTATGTGCGTATTGACAGACCTTATAACTATTACAAAGGTCCCTCTCTGCCTGAAGATACTGGCCCTGAACCTACCTATATCCTTTATGCCAAAAGCCAGCACCATCTCTTTTTCTTTTTCAAAAGATACATCCTGGCCCTTTTCTTTTATTTCTTTAAGCAGGAACTCCAGGTCCTTATCTGTAACAATAGCTCCGTGTTTGTGAAGCGCGCCATTTATCCTGATGCAAATAGGGCTCCCGACCTTTATTATCAAGTCCGATGCCTTTTGGGCTGTCATAAAAAGCAGTATGGAATCCAGTGTTATATTCATCTAGGGCTCCCCCTTTTATCCTTTATTATAAACACAAAGAGCGTAGCGGTTTTTGAAAACCGCTACGCTCTTATTATACCACAAAAGAAAGACTAATTAAAACCTATAAGTTAAACCTACGTTGATAGCTTCTTCATCAAGGAATCTTCCTTCAACGTTTATTGCCATCTGTTCGCTTGCTGGTAGATTGCTGAACTTAGGAGTAACTGTAACGCCTACGGCTACACCAAGATTTTCAGCAGAGTTCTTGCCAGACGCATTTCTTTCAACTCCACCAACTGTAAACTTAGCATCCACTTCAACATCTGAATATCTGACAGCTACATAAGGAGTAATGTACTCTGTTTTCCAGGCAACTTCTCCTCCAGCCTGCCATTCTTCATACTTACCATCCTGGACATTTACCATCTGAGACTTTGTCCAAGTTGCTGAATCTATAACAGATTTCTCGATATTCATGTCTGCTTCTCTGTAACTACCTAAGGCGCTTATTTCAATGCCATTATCCCATTTGTATATGACAGCGCTTCCGCCGATTCCCCATAAAAATTCATCTTCAAAGCTTGAAGTATATTTTTCTCCAAGTATCTCATAAACATATTCCATGCCGGATGTAGAACCTAGGTCTACGTATAAACTAAATCTCTCTAACCCCGATAGAGCAATCCTCGCAAAACATGCATCCATCTCAAAAGAGCCTTTATTGATATCTATCTTTCTCTCATCTATAAAATCTCCTATGACTGATGCGGTAACAGCATATTCTTTGTCCGATAGATATCCGCTCTTTAGATCCAGGTCCTGTGAAGCTAATCCTACAGGTGCTGAATAAGCTATGCTAGTAAGAGCTGCCAGCATTACTATTCCCAACAAAACTTTCAAAGTCTTCATCAAATCCTCCTTGGTATTTATTTATATTAGTTTTTAGAAAAATCCCAAAAAAATCGAATTATTATCTTATATATAAATCTTAATTTCCTCCCCCCTTTCTCTTATACTATAAGATAAGCGTATTATAAATAACCTTGTATTTAGTTATATATTTTACACGTTGATCGCGGATTAGTCAAGAGTACTTATGACTTCTTTTTCTGTGGTGCATTGTAACTCATATTGCGAAAATTTTCAATTCAAAACCCCTGATCTGTTATTCGTAACTTCCGACACCAACTCGTTTGCTGTCTTGTATCCCAGTATTTTACGGGGATAGTTATTCATCCATTCTTCTATTCTTT
>JBDRJN010000029.1:0-40824 GCA_043814965.1 Candidatus Omnitrophota bacterium | reverse complement strand
GTTTTAGCGGTATAATCTATCTGCTCCATAATCTCTCCTCTGTTTATTTTGTTGGTTCGTCACCTTACAAAATAACAGATTTCAAGAGATATGGGGCATTTTTATTCCATTATTTTTCGCACTTATAATTACAATCTACCGTTAGTATTTATTTATATGTATTATTGCGTTTTTTTATAGCGCTGGTATACTATATGATATAAATCAGCAGAGATATCTATTAATATGTTTTAACATAGGAGAGGGTCATGATAAATGGAAGAAAGATAGTAGTTGTTATGCCTGCTTATAACGCAGAAAAGACACTTAAGAAGACTTATCAGGATATACCTCATAATATAGTAGACGAGGTTTTACTGGTAGATGACAAGAGCGCAGACAGGACAGTAGAGATGTCGAAAGAGATAGGCATAAAGACTTTTTCCCACAAGGAGAACAAAGGCTATGGTGCCAATCAAAAGACTTGCTATAAGATAGCATTGGATATGGGGGCAGATATAATCGTGATGCTTCATCCTGATTATCAGTATAATCCGCGCCTTATAACAGCTATAAGTTCTCTTATAGCGGAAGACATCTATGACGTGGTCATAGGTTCCAGGATACTTGGGGTTGGCGCATTGAAGGGCGGCATGCCTTTTTATAAATATATAGCAAATAGGGCCCTTACTTTTATAGAAAATCTGCTGATAGGCCAAAAACTTTCAGAATACCATACAGGATATAGGGGATTTTCAAGAAAAGTCCTTGAGACATTACCTATCCTTGAAAATTCAGATGATTTTGTATTTGACAATCAAATGTTATTGCAGGTATTTTATTTTGGCTTTAATGTAGGGGAAATAAGCTGCCCTGCTTTATATTCTAAAGAGTCCTCATCGATAAATTTTATAAATAGCCTAACATATGGTTTTGGGGTTTTACTTACAGCTATTGAATACGCTATAAGTAAGCTAGGTTTAATAAAGGCCCCTATTTTTGAGAAAAACGGAAAGAGATTAGCAGGATCAGGTAAATGATGTTATTAAAGAATCGCAATATCCTAGTATTATTTATAGTAGTACTCTTTTTGGCTTTTATTGTCAGATTGATTTTTTTTGTTGGGCTTTCTGTCGGAGATGAATTTGCTTATGCCCAACATGCCTATAATCTTTCTATAGGGGAATTCAGTGTTGATAATGGGGACTGGTATAGTTTTCGCTGTGCTATATTTGGTCCGGTCAGCTTATTTTTTGATCTATTTGGCGTGACGGATCATACCGCGGTTATTTGGCCGCTCTTATGTTCATTATTGAGCGTGTTATTGATCTTTGCCTTTGCCAGAGCTCTTTTTGATATAGAGGCTGCATTTTTGGCATCGTTGGTCCTGGCGATATTTCCTCTGGATGCCATGTACGCTACACATCTTATGCCTGATACTATAATGCCTTTATTCCTGGGCCTTTCCATATATTTATTTTTAAAAGGGGACAGGAGCCATATTAATAAAAATTCTTATCTATATTTTATATTTTCTGGGATCGCGCTTGGAATAGGATATCTTACCAGGGATATAGCTGTAATATTTTTTCTTTTATTTTTTATAGCTTATATTTTTTATAAAAGAGGCGTAAGGCCAAAATATTTTATAATATTTTTGGTCTTTTTTCTTATAGTTTTGATAGAATGCATATTTTATTATGTAATAAAGGATGATTTTTTTCTGAGATGGCATACGGTATATGGCTTTTACAGCAATCAGAAACTCCCGAACAATTTTCTCTATTACCCAAAGGCCATGTTCTTCCCAATGGGCTATTTTGGTATCTTTTATTATTTTGCCGCAGGATCGCTGGTGTATTCTTTTTTTACAAAAAAGATAAAAGATATAGCCATAATTTTATTTTGGTTCTTTAGTATCTTTTTATATCTTGAATTTGGGACAATGAACCTGGATAGGTTTTTACCTATTTTTAAGGAGGTGCGGTTTTTGTCTGTCTTGACCATGCCAGCTGTCCTATTGATAGCGCATTTTTTGAAAAGCATACCATCCGAGAAAATGCTTGGATCCGGGAATAATAAAAGGATATTCAATAATATTATATTTGGTATCTTTATTGCCGCATCAGTTGCTATCTTGTCAGCCTGTGTTTTTAATGAAAAGATCCCTTATGTGATAAAAAATGCATCCAGCGCGGCTAATCTTGAAAGCTTTTTTGATAAACATTATATTTTATTTACAAGTGTTTTTAAAAAGATAGTTATTATCCTGCCGCTTTTATTTATCCTTGGTTCAATAGTTTCCTATCTATTGATCAATAAGATAAAGGCCTTTTCAATAAGGCTGAGATTTGCTTTGGCTATTTTTTTTCTAGTCCTAGCGCCTTCATCCGTGTTTAGCCTTATAGTTTATAGCGCGCAATACCGTAATAGCGTAGAAAAATACAGGGAAGTCAGTAGTTTTATAAGGCAAAACCCGAGCATCAACTCTATCTATTGCATGCATTGGCGTTGGCCAATAATATTAAGCTATTATCTAAAGTATGAAAAGGGCTCTCATTACTTACATGGGAGGTTTTTTGATTATTCATCAGATAATGGGAAGGATACATTTTTTAAATATGCGCATAATATAAAAGACCCTGATGATATAAAAGGGTCTTATGCGGTCGTAGATAAAGAATTTTTATATGATACATTGCAGGGACAGAGCCCCCCATATTTTATATATAATATTCCTAAAAACTGGAAACCAGAAAGGATATTTAAAGACGTAGTTATCTATTATGTAGAATGAGATGGGCTGCTACATGAATAGGTCGTAGTCAAAATTACTGATGAACCAATCATGAGGGTTTTTTGATAGGGCCTTATTAAACAGCATCTCGTCAGAAGTTTTGAAGAAAAATTTAGGCCTTAAGTATTTCTGTATTAATAGATTAGATGTGAATCTATTTTCTCTAAGCGCTTTTCTCTGGTATTCGCTTAATCCTATTGATATGATCAACTCAGCATTTTGTGATCTTAGATACTTGACAGCTTCTCGGGCTAGCGCGTAAGAACTGGTTTTTTCCTCAGGTAATGTTAAAAAATCTATTATATAACCTATAGAACCGCTATTCACTTTTTTGACATATGTTACTATATATCCTGTGATTTTATTGTTCTTTTCCGCAGAGATTATATTATATCTATAGTTTGGATTTTTAATGAATCTCCAATTTAAAGTTTCCGTATTCCTCAATGATATTATAGGATATTCTAAGGAAACTTTGTTCCAGAATTCATCGAATCTTTCATCAAAGCTGGAAGGAGAAAAGATATTTATGTTTTCCGAAGGTCTTCTATGCTTTAAGGATTTGAAAAGATTTAAGGCCTCGCCTAGTATTATTCCAAGAACAAACAATATCCCAAAAGGGCCTACATAGGGTTTTTCGGCTGAAAGGAGAAAGCCTTTGACGGCTTTAAAATTTAGTACTCTTATAGAAGCTGTATCTACTTTACATTCTTCCCACTTGTTTAAGCGGGCTATCTTTTCAGTGACTTTTGACAGGCCCATCAAGAAGGCAGCAGGGGAGCCTAAACAGCCTAATTGTCCGTATAGTTTTTTTGCTATGCCTTTTTTCCGATGATCAGGATCCACCATAAGGTCGCTTCCCCAGTAGCAAAGGATATTTTTTTCATTTACTTTTAGTAAAGCCGGGAAAAACCCCATATGTCCTATTATACTGCTTTCAGATTCAGCTACTACATTGCTGCATTCGGTATCTTTTCTAGCAGGGTTATCTATAAACTGCCAAAGCCATCTGCGTTCAAACCCTAAAGCTGCTTCTTCTCCGAATACTTTTTTATAGAGGCTTATTACCTGGCCCTTATCTCTTTCTTCGTATTTTCTTATAAGGTAGGCCTTGTCCATTTTAAGAGATGCTGTTCCTGGTTTTTAACCAATTATATACTTCGCCGAATGTCATCAGAACAATATTATCATTAGAAGACAGATAATCAAGGAACTTTTCAAATGCCTTTAATCTTTTTTCCTCCATGCCTTGTATCCATGGGTGGAAGCCTATGGATACAAAGTTTTTTTCTTTTATTCCTTTTTCAACCGTGGATATGAATTTTTGCAGCATGGCTTCCGGAGACGATCGTTGGCTTATATAGGGAAAATCATCACAGCTTACAGGCATCCTTACTATATCCAATCTTCGCTCCAGCACCATATTGTATGGAAAAGATGAGGCTTCGTCCTCCGCATCCCATAAGAGACCGTTATCTTGCAGTATCTCTATTAGGTCGCGGGACCACTTTGACTCAGGGGAACGGATGCCTTTGATATCTATATTGAACATATCTTTAAATTTTTTTAGGCTTAGTTTTATTGAATTCTCTATGACTTCACGTTTAGTCTTTGACGGGACTTCACTGTTATACATGTGGCTTGATATCTCATGGCCATCTTTGATTATCCGCTCTATTGTCTCTGGGTAGGCCTCGCAGATCTTTCCCACTGTATTGAAAGTTGCTTTGATATGGTATTTTTTTTGAGACTCCAGTATGAATTCCAGGCCTCTTTTTGCATGCAGGCCTAATCTTCTATTGCCGTATTCTCTCTCATAATCATAGAATAATGTAACACAGCATCTTTTGTCTTTTGGGATAAAAGGCAGTCTTTTTGTATTGTTTTTTTCTAGCAGGGAAAGTATGTGTTCGAGGAGGCTTGGCTCTGTGCCTGCCAATACACCAGGAAAATATATTATTTTTCCGGGACTAGCGTAGGACGAGTTTATCATAAGCGCTGAAAGGCCTGAACCTTTCCATGCAGCCAAGGCAGTATTATTTTTGTCAGCATCTATTTTTAAGGCCGGGAGTTTTAATATTTGCTGCAATGGCAACGCGTTATTTAGATACTTACGGTTTATTTTGAAGAGAATGTTATCGATATTGACAGCACTATATATTATTTCTTTTTGGCCTAACGAGATCGCGTGAGAGTGATGCACCCCGTTTATCTTTATGCCAAAACCTTCCAAGAGAGGGGACCTATAAGAAAGTACTAGGTCGCCGCCATTCTTTATGTATGTTTTTATTGTTTCATGCTGATCATCGCTTAACTTTTCTATATTTAGTAAGAATAAAGCCGTATATCCTGATAACGCAGCATTGTTTATGTCTTTGCGGCCTATGTATTCACATAGAAAGCCGCTTCTATTGATGCGTTCGTAGATCTTTTTTCTGAAGGCATCTATCTTTCCATTAGGTGTTATGTCAGACTGGAAATAATATTGATGCCCGGGTAGTAATAGCGCGATTTTAGTATGCATAAATATAGTCGAATTAGTTAAATGCTATCATACAGTATAAGATATTAAAAAGTGTACCACAGAAAGGCATAAAGAAAAAGTCAAAACTTTATAGCTATCCCATTTTTTGTTTAATACAGTATTTGAAGTGAGAGGCAATAATTTTAGCCGTACTCTTGAAAAACCTATTTTAATAGTATATAGTTGTATCATTCCGAACGATCTTAGGAGCGATATATATGGATAAAGTCAATATCAAAACAGTGGCAAAGGAAGCAGGCGTATCTATAGCTACGGTCTCACGAGTGCTTAATAAGCTAGGTTCTGTAAAAAAGCTTAATAAGATAAGGGTAGAGGCAGCTATCAAGAAGCTTAAATTCAGGCCTAATGTAAGTGCCCAGAGGCTTGCTGCGAAGGGGAAGAACAATACTATAGGCCTTGTGATACCCAGATATTCTGATATATTCCATTCATTTTATGCGTTACAGATATTACAAGGGGTAGGCCTTGGAGTAGAACGGCTAAAGCTGGATCTACTGATGCATATCACTAATGGTGAGAATTTTTTGAATACATCAGCTGTCGAAGGAGTGATATTTTCTGATATCATAGGCAACGAAGAACAAGTCGACAATGTGCTGCAGATAGATATGCCATGCGTAATAATGAATTATCTTACAAAGGACCTGCCTGTTACATGTGTTTCAATAGACAATCTTAATGGCGCATTCAAGGCAGTAGAGTATCTTATTAAACTTGGCCATGCCAGGATCGCCACTATAACCGGTGAACTAAAATCACAGGTAGCTATTGATAGGCTTGACGGGTATATAAAGGCGCTTGATAAATATAAGCTAGAAAAAAAAGAGAGCTTTATAAAATATGGCGATTTTGGCAGAGACTCCGGCGCTAAGGCTGCGAAAGAACTTTTAATCTTGAAAAATCTCCCTACAGCGATATTCGCTGCGAGTGATGAGATGGCTGTAGGTGCTATACAGACCTTACTTGAAAACGGCATAGATGTACCAGGTGATATATCTATAATAGGGTTTGATGACAATCCTTATACTCTGAATTTTTCACCAGTACCTATTACTACTATCAGGCAGCCTCTTCATCAAATGGCCATGATCGCAACAGAGACATTGTATAAGATAATAACCGGTAATATAAAAGGCAATAAGAAGATAGTCTTACCTACAGAGCTTATTAAAAGGTCATCCTGCCAATCGTTAACCTAATCCAACACTTAGGTTGACAATTAATTAATATTAGGATAAAATAATATTATGAATAATGAATAAATTGTAGGGGAGTCTTAAGGCTCCCCTACAATGTGGACAAGTCAAAGTAAAATGATTAATGCTATATTAAAAGATGTTTTGTTAGGCAAAGAATTGGGCTTTGAAGAAGCTATGAAGCTTCTAGGGTCAGAGCAGGTAGATCTGCCTCTACTTATGCATGCTGCCAATAAGATAAGGCATGATCATTGCGGGGACAGGATCGACCTATGCTCTCTCATAAACGCAAAGAGCGGGCTTTGTAAGGAAGATTGCAAGTTCTGCGCTCAATCTGCAAAATACAATACTGGCTGCAGTGTCTATCCGCTGGTAGATACTGAGAAGATCATAGAAGAGGCTCGCATTGCAAAGAAAAATGGCGCTACAAATTTTTGCATCGTCATAAGCGGTACTGGGCCTACAAAAGAAGATTTTAAGAAGATAAAGCTTGCTATAGAAAAGATCAAAAAAGAAGTAGGCATCAATGTGGATTGTTCTTTAGGCAAACTTGACGAGGATATGGCAAAAGCCCTGGTATCTTTAGGCATAGAAAGGTATAATCACAATCTTGAGACATCAGAGGATTTTTATAAGTCAATATGTTCGACGCATAATTATTCTAGTAGGCTTGGCTCTACGAAGATGCTTAAAGATACAGGACTTGACCTCTGTTGCGGCGGGATCATAGGCCTTGGCGAGAGCAATGTTGACAGGCTTAATCTCGCATTTACCTTAAAAGAACTAGGCGTGGGATGTGTTCCTATAAATATACTTGATCCCAGGAAAGGCACGCCGCTAGAAAATGTAAAGCAGCTTTCTCCGCTTGATATCATAAAAGTAGTAGCAGTCTTTAGGCTTATTTTAAAAAAAGCCATCATTAAGGTTGCTGGCGGCAGGGAATCTGTATTAGGGGATCTTCAAAGCCTGGCGTTTATGGCTGGAGCCAATGGCATGATCATAGGCGGGTACTTGACTACCAAAGGAAGGTCAGTAGAAGAAGATCTGAAAATGGTGAAAGACTTAGGGTTCAAAACGAAATAGATAAGTCCCTCGTAACCTAGGAAAAAAACTATGGTTACTCGGGACGAATTTTACTTCGTAAAATTCGGAGGTTATATGAAAAAGACTAAAATTGCAGTGTTGGGCGCAGGAGGTTTAGGAAAAGCTTGTCTAGATATATGTATGAAGAAAAAAGGCATCAAGGTAGTTGCTGTATGCGATTCTAATGGATATTTATATTCTGAAAAAGGCATTGCTAAAAAAGACCTGAAGAAGTTTAAGCCATCCAAGGACTCTATAGGCGAGATAATAAGATTAAAGGATAAATTAGACGGCATTTTTGTTGCGCTGCCGAATCTGCCGAACGAATTTATACCAAATGTAGTAAAACGGTTCATAGATGCTGGTTATAAAGGAGCTTTTACTGATGCGTTGAAGAGGACAGGCGCAGTAAAGCTCATGATGAAGCTGGATAAGCCTTTAAAAAATAATAAAGCCAGCTATATTACAGGATGCGGCGCTACTCCGGGGCTTCTGTCAGCTGCAGCTGTGTTAGCAGCGCAGTCATTTATAAAAGTAGATGATGTAAATATCTGGTGGGGAGTAGGCATATCGAACTGGGATGCGTATAAGGCGACTATCAGGGAGGATATTGCTCATATGCCGGGATATAGCGTGGAGAAAGCAAAGAGATTGACAGATGCTGAAGTAGAGGCTATTTTAGCCAAGCGAAACGGCAAACTGACGCTTCATGAGATGGAGCATGCTGATGATATTTTATTAAAGAATACAGGTGTAGTGGATTCTTTGAAGAAGGTGAGAGTAGGGGGCGTGATGGATACAAGGAGCGCGAAAAAACCAGTCTCTACTACTATGACGCTTACAGGTACTACATTCGAAGGCAAGAGATCAAGCCATAGATTTATACTCGGGGATGAGACCTCTATGGCAGCGAATGTCGTAGGCCCTGCGCTGGGCTATTTAAAAAGAGCATTGTGGCTCAAGGAAAACAAGATATTCGGCATGTTCGGCTCAACGGACTTCATGCCGATGATCGTAAAATAGCTAGCTTAAATTAGGGACACATCCCATTTTTGAATTTCTCAAAAATGGGATGTGTCCCTAATTAATAAATATGAAAGATTTTGATCTATTTTTGCAGCAAGAACTTGATGCATTGAAGAGGCTAGGGCTTTATCGGGAGATGAAGCGGATCGATAGTGTTGGAGGCCCTACTGTAAAAATAGATGGCAGAGAAATCATCTTACTTTCCTCCAATAATTATCTAGGCCTTGCAAACCATCCTGAAGTAATAGACGCTCAAGTTAAAGCAGCCAGAGAATTTGGCGCAGGGTCAGGCGCCAGCCGCCTTATATCAGGTAATTTTTCCTTACACGAAAAGCTTGAAGAGAAAATAGCTTCTTTTAAGGGAGAAGAGTCTGGCATAGTATTTTCAACAGGATATATGGCTAATGTGGGGACAATAAGCGCTTTAGCAAGTAAAGATGATCTAATAATATGTGATAAGCTAAATCATGCTAGTATTTTTGATGGTGTAAAGTTAAGCAGCGCGACATTGAGGATATATCCTCATAAAAATCTTACAAGGCTTGATGAGATCTTGTCAAGAAGTTCTGGATTCAAGAAAATATTTATAATAACAGATGGCGTATTCAGTATGGATGGGGACATAGCGCCACTCCCAGAAATCGTGAAAATAGCTAAAAAATATAATGCAATCCTGATGGTAGATGACGCTCATGCTACAGGCGTACTTGGCGCTAATGGTAAAGGCACATGTGAACATTTTAATATAGAAAATGGCGTTGATATTAAGATGGGGACATTCAGTAAAGCATTTGGAAATCTCGGCGGGTATGTGGTTGGTTCAAAAGAACTAATAGATTATATACGCAATAGAGCCCGGTCATTTATATACTCAACTTCTCTTCCGCCGGCTGTACTCGGCGGAACGCTTAAAGCGCTTGAAATAATAAAAAAAGACAGTACTTTAAGGGAAAGATTATGGAAGAACGTAGCAAGGTTTAAAGCAGGCCTTAATAAAGTAGGGTTTGACATAAAAACTTCAGAAACTCAAATAATACCAATACATACTAAAGACGCTTCATCTACAATGGAGCTGGCAAAAACATTATTTAAAGAAGGCATTTTTGCGCCAGGCATAAGGCCGCCTACAGTGCCTAAAAATCAGTGTAGGATCAGAATTTCTTTAATGGCAACGCATACTGATGAACATATTGATAGAACAGTGGAAATATTCAGGAAGATTAAAAATAATATGTAGGGCTGCCCTACATGAAACATGGCGAAGGGTTAATGATGGTTAAAGGGTATTTTATTACAGCGACGGATACAGAAATAGGCAAGACCGAGGTCGCAGCAGCTTTGGCAAGGCACTTTACGAAAAAAGGTTATAAAGTCGGAGTTATGAAACCTATAGCAAGCGGTGTAAATAAGTTTTCAGAAGATGCATTGATATTAAAAAAAGCAGCTAATTCCTGTGATGATCTAAAAGACATTAATCCGATCCAATTAAAACTGCCTCTCGCGCCTCTTGTAACAGCGAGATTAGAGAAAAAGACAATAGATCCTAATAAAATATGGCGCGCTTTTAATAAGCTCAAGAAAAAAAACGATCTATTGATAGTTGAAGGTATAGGCGGGGCCATGGTGCCTTTATATAAAATCGGAAAAAAGGTTTTTTATGTAACTGATCTTATAAAAAAAATGAACTTACCTGTTATAATAGTCGCAAGGCCGAATCTCGGCACAATAAACCATACTCTCATAACGGTCAATGCCTTAAAGAGTAAAAATATAAAGATAGCAGGGATCATAATTAACCACGCCAAGCCCATAAAAAAAGATATCTCCATAAAGACAAATCCCAAGATAATCCAAGAGCTCTCCGGCGTAAGGATTTTGGGCATAATCCCCTATAAACCAAAGTAACAAATAGAACAAATAGAGAACAAATAGGGACAGCGACCATTTATTTATGTAGTTATCAAGTTAATAAATAGTCGCTGTCCCTATTTAATATTTAAAGGGTCTGCCTCTTGGCAATGCCTGCAGTCTTATACCGAATTTATTTTCCAAATCCTTGACAAAATGTTCTTTGCCTAATGGCCTACCAGTTGAAGTGGATTTTTTTATATTGTCCATAGTTGTTTTATTGTCATCGGTGTCTATAAAAGATTTCCATGTGTTTTGAGGTATATCTATTATTTTAAATAGATTCTCTAGTTTTATTATTTGTTTATTGCTTATACCTATGTGCGTAGATGCACTAGACCATTTCCACTCCCAGGGTTTATCTACTAAGTTTGCCCTAACAGGATTTCGTTCAATATATTTTGCCGCTGCTACAAGATGATCCTGATCCAATACGCACGAATAGAATCTATTTTGCCATAAATGGCCCTTAACTCCCATTTTCTTATTGAAATACTGGGCATATCTCATATGAGCAGTATTAAATGTTTTAGCCAAAGAATCTTCTTTGAGAGGCATACCTATAAAATGTACATGGGTAGGCATTAAACAATTCGCTAATAATAAAGTCCCATATTTTTCGCTATATTCATTAACCCAGGATAGATACAACTCTTTATCCTTATCATTAAGAAAAACTTTTTGGCCATAATTACCTCTTTGGGTAATATGGTGGGGATACTCAATAGCTACAACCCTTGCTATACGTGGCATAAAACCCTCCTTTTTTGGTATTGTTATAATAAGCCCTCTATATATAGACACAGGTAAAGCGCATTTTCTTTCAAAAATTTTTAACTATTTATAAATAAATGGTCGCTGTCCCTATTTACCGTAGAACGTCTACGCGGGGCGCTACGCGGGGCCGATAAAATAATGATATGGTATTTATCTAGATATAGTGATATACTACCATCTATATACACTATATTAATATAAGCTCGAAGAAGGTGAGTATGGGCTGTGATAGATTTTATGATTTTTGGTGCTTTTTTGTGCCGTAGGGTGTACCCCAAATAGAACGTCTGCTTCTATTTGGGTTTTTTGTTTTTAAGGGGGCTTTATGGAAGAGAAATTCAGGAATATTGTTGAGAGTTCAAGCGACCAGATATTCTTGTTAGATAAGGACTATAAAATTTTATACATGAATAAGGTTGCGGCAGGCCTTTCTAAGAAGTCTCTCCAGGAGATGATAGGCATGTCAATATTTGAAATATTCCCGAGAGATGCTGCAAGTCAATTTGCGCAAAACATCAAAAGCGTATTTGATACTGGTAAGAGCCTGTCCATCGAAGAAGTGATACCTGCCCAAAGCGGTAAACTTTATAGCAGCACCAGTTTAAATCCTATTAAAGATGACAGAGGAACAGTGATAGCAGTCAGCGGGATCGTTAGAGATATGACTGAACACAAGGAAATAGAGAATGCGTTAGAGGAAAGCAAAAAGCAGTACGAGGACTTATTCAATAATACTAATAGCGGTATAGCTATTTATGGAGCCAGGAATAATGGCGAAGATTTTATTTTTGTTAATATAAACAAAGCTGGTGAGCAGTCTAGCCAAGTTCGTAAAGAAGATATCCTGGGTAAAAGTGTCCTGGATGTATTCCCGGGAGTAAGAGAATTAGGGTTATTTAAGGCATTCCAGGATGTTTGGAGGACAGGGAAGTCTCAACATCACCCTGTTTCATTGTATAAGGACGAACGCATTTCACAATGGGTCGAGAATTATGTGTATAAGCTGCCTTCTGGAGAAATAGTCGCTATATATAATGACATTACTGAAAGTAAGCATATAGAAGAATCTCTAAGAAACAGCGAAGAACGCTTTAGAAAATTTTTTGAACAGAGTAAAGATGCTATATTTGTCGCAGACACAGAGACCAGGATGCTTATAGACTGTAATTTGCAGGCTGAAAAATTGATCGGGCGCCAAAAAGAAGAGATATTATCGATGCATGCTGATGAGCTTCATCCGAAAGACGCAGTAGAGGAAATAATGGCTATATTTAAAAGGCAGGCTCTAGGAGAAGATGTGACAGCGGAATCATTAGTCCTTACTAAGGACGGAAAAAGGATACCCGTGTCTATAGCTACAGCTATTGTAGATATAAAAGGCAAGACTTCTCTTATAGGGATGTTTAGGGATATTACTAAACGCAAGAAAACAGAGGAAGAAACAAAGAGTACTGCAAATTTATTACAGAGAATAATCGACCTTCTTCCAGTAAGGATATTCTGGAAAGATAAAGACCTAAAGTTTCTTGGTTGCAATGAAGTATTTGCTAAAGACGCGGGCAAAGATAAGCCTAGAGACCTGATCGGCAAGGATGATTTCCATATGGGGTGGAAGGATCAGGCTGAAATTTATCGAGCTGATGATCGAAAAGTCATTAACTCAGAAAAAGGAAAACTAAATTATGAAGAACCCCAAACTACACCACAAGGGGAGAAGATCTGGTTAAAAACAAGTAAAGTGCCTTTAATAGATCTAGAAGGGAATAAAATCGGGATATTAGGGATCTATGAGGATATTACTAAGCGCAAGCACGCGGAAAAAGAATTAGAGAAGCGCTTACAGGAAATGGAAGTATTCAATAAAGCCAGCATAAACCGCGAAGGGAAAATAGTCGAACTGAAAAATACAATATTTGAACTAAGGGAAAAAATAAGGAAATTAGAATCAAAGGCAGGTTCTTAGACCATGAAAATACAGACTAAATTGATCTTTTTATTAAGTAGTTTTATTATTATTTCCGTGATCCTGGTTGTTTTATATATAAATATTGAAAGAGGAAGAGTTTTTTCTTTAGTCGCGATTGAAAAAAGTGAACTACAGGAGAACTTTAATGAAATCATAGAATTAAAAGGAAAATCTATGGAAGTGTTCGCGAACGACTATGCTTATTGGGACGACATGGTAAGTTTTGTCAAGGCTCAAGACGCGCAATGGGCTGAAGAGAATATTGAGACAGGGCTTAAGACGTTTGATGCTGATGCAGTATGGGTATACACAGCAGATTCTACATGGGTATATTCTGTGAATAACCTTGATGACGATACTCTTAAAGAAATACCATTGCCAAAAGGCGCTCTCGAGCAATTATTTTCTAAAGACAATAGGTTCTGCCATTTTTTTACAGATACCTCCAAAGGTTTGATGGAGGTATTCGGGGCAACGATCCACCCGACAATAGATGTTGCGCGAGAGACTAACCCCCAGGGGTTTTACTTAGTCGGCAGATTATGGGATGAACAGTATACAAATGAGCTTTCCAAACTGACTAATAGCAATGTGATTATGAGTACAGCGGAAAAAGGCCCTGATATCATACCCAAGGATAGACAAGAGGTCATTTCTTTTTCAAAAATATTAAATGGCTGGGATAAAGATCCTGTAATGCGCCTTAATGTGCAGATCACGTCCAATATCGCGAAAGATCTAAAAAAGACCTCCTCGCAGCTTGTGTTTCTTGTCCTTATTTTTGTGGTATTAAATGCCATTATTTTTTTATTTTTTCTACAGCGCTGGGTCAACCTGCCTTTAAGCCTGATCTCGCTTAGTTTAAAAAAAGAAGAATCCTCTTTTTTGTATCCGCTGGAAAAAAATAAAGATGAATTCTATGAAATATCCAAGCTTATACGTAAATTCTTTGAGCAAAAAAAAGAACTGATTGGAGAGATCGAGGAGCGTAAACGCATGGAAAAAGAGATCACTGAAAGGGAGAATTTTTTTTCAGGCACAGTAAACGATATGCTTACTTTTCTTGCGGTTTTGGATCCTGAAGGGAATATTATCTTCGTGAACAATACTGCTTTAAAGATCGCTGGTTTGACACTGGAACAGTTAAGAGGCAAGAAGTTTTACGATACGTACTGGTGGGAATATTCTGATGAGGCAAAAAAGAAGATCAGGGAAGACATTGAGCAAGCTGTTTCTGGCAAGAGCTTTTCTCATTCGATGCAGGTCAAAACACTCCAGGGCCTGATCTGGATCGAATTCAGCATCCATCTGGTATTCGACCACGATGGGAATATCAAATATATAGTGCCAGAAGGCCATGATATCACTAATAGCAAAAAAATAGAAGAAGTAGAGCGCAAACATACGCAGGAATTGGAGATCTTTAATAAAGCCAGCATAGGCAGAGAAGAAAAGATCATAGAATTAAAGAATAAGATCAAAGAGTTAGAGGATGAGCTTAATAAAAAAGGATAATTTTAGTTAAGATGATTGATATGAAAGCTACTATATCTGTTGTATCAGGAGAAGTTTGGGCTGTAAAACAGGATATAATATTAAAATCTGATGGCATAGGCTCATGCGTAGTTGTCGCAGCATATGATTCAAAGAACAAGATAGGTTCTCTTTCGCACATAATGCTTCCTGGAAGATCCATAAAGAGTGAGATGAGATATGATTCAAAATATGCTTATGACGCTATAGAGGATATGCTATTTAAGATGAAGCGCCTTGGGGCAGTCAAAGGATCGATAGAGGCATGCCTTGTCGGAGGCGGGAATGTGCTTAATATCAAGAGTGACACATTATGCGATGAGATCATAAATTCTGTCGTAGGTATATTGGATGAAAAAGGGATAAAAGTGATCATGAAGGCAGTAGGAGGCGTGTTAAGAAGGTCAGTATCTTTGGATGTGGGGGCTGGCGCAGCTTATTATACTGAAGGCAATGGCAATACATCAGTTTTATATAAATGGGAGAATTGATCGTGGATAAAAATATTAAATTCAGCATACGATTTAAAATAGTCTTATTTTTTAGCATTCTTTTCGTTTCTCTGGCAATACTGATAGAGTCGATCAATTTTTATGGCGTGCCATTCACTGATATTAAAGGCATTAACCGTTATATAAAAGAAAATGCGTTTAAGGAATTTTCAATTATAGCAAATATGCAGAAAGCCCATATTTTAGATTGGATAAATGAAAAGAAGCAGGATGTTACAGCGCTTTCAGAGGCTGTTAGGATGAGAGAATTGTTAAACGAGGCTTTTATTTTGATGCAATCTTATAAGGAACAAGGCAAAGATGACGACGAGATGTTAAAAATGCTACAAAAAGAAAAATCCTACGCAGGTCTAATGGATGACCTTATATTTAGAAAGAAGGCCTATGCTGACTTTGATGAGCTGGCTATTATGGATAAAGATAGCGGCATTATAATAAGTTCTACAGATCAAGGCAGTATAGGTAAAAAGTTTTTAGATAAAGGATTCCTTGATAATATTGATAAAGAAGAAGTTTTTGTTGATACGTTAAGTTTTCATGGTTCTTTAGATAAGCATCTTGATCTGGTCTTAACTCATTTAATCAGATCAGAAGATATTCCTAGCATGAATAGCATGGTTTTATTAGGTAGTATAGACATTGAAAAAATAATAACGCCGATTATCTATAATGTGAGAGGCCTGGGAAATACTAGTGAAATAGTCATGGTGGATAAGGACAGGAAAATCATAATGCCGCTTAAATATCCGCTTAAAGATGGGAGCATAGCCAAAGTTTTTGAATATAAAAATACAGGAGGCCCTGCTATTCGTGTTGCCAGAGGAGAAGAAGGGATTATTGAAGACCTGGATTATAGAGGCGTAAAGGTTTTAGCTGCGTACCGTAATTTAAAGCTTTCTGAACATGAAACATGGGGTATGATAGTCAAGCAAGATAGACAAGAGGTTTTTCGTTATCATAAAGATATTATTATCTATTCAGTCATAGTATTACTTATTGGCATATTGTTCGCTGTCTTTTTAATTTTTGTTATTTCGAAAAACATCGCTGGCCCTATTAAGAGAATAACAGAAGCAATTAAACGCATCGAGAACAATGATTTTTCTGCGAGAGCTAAAGTAAATACCAATGATGAAGTAGGATTTTTAGCTACTTCTTTTAATAAAATGATTTCACAGATCGAGCATTGGAAAGAAGAATTGGAAGTAAATATCCAATCTAGGACAGCTGAGCTTAATGCTGCGAACCAGCAATTAAGGGCCAGTGAGCAGCAGCTTAAAGCCTCTAACCAGCAATTGAGGGCAAGCCAGCAGCAATTAAAAGCCAATAATGATCAATTGGTCGCTAATGATATAAAGCTTAGAGCTGAAATAGAAAACCGCGAAAAAATCGAAAAAGAGACAAAAAAACACCTGGAAGAACTGCAAATATTTTTCAAAGCCAATATGGGCAGGGAAGAAAAGATAATAGAGTTAAAGAATAAGATCAGGGAGCTGGAAGTGGAGCTCAAAAAGAAAGGAGAATAGTCATGGCAGTGCGTAAATTATTTATAATGGTTTTTGGCTGCGTAGTACTTTTTTTTGCAGGCAATGAAGTTTTTGCTGTGAATATTACCACAACTACTAGTTATGTCTCCAGGTATATATGGCGCGGCCAGGACCTGTCGTATCAAAACGACCCTGTGGTACAATCTAGCGTTGATGTAGCGTTTCCCAAGCTGATCGAAGCAATAGATGTGTCTATGAATGTATGGAATTCCACTCCCCTAAAGGACGGCCATGTGACTACAGAGGAGCTGGACTATTCATTGACTTTATCCAGAAGTTGTATGGATAAAGTCAAAGTAACGAGCGGCTATGTGTATTTTGATTATCCCAGATTAGACCAATATTCTGATATCAATGAGGTCTGGGGTTCTTTAACCTGGTGTAAGATACCATATCTACCAATAGATATCTCAGCAACTGTCCTGGGGGCCTATGAATTCGAAGCTGCTTCAGACGGGCCAGAGAACGGGTGGTATTATTCATGGGGATTTAACACTGTGTTACCTCTTCCTGATTGTAAAATTTTTCAAAACGGACAGAATATTTCATTAGGATTGACTAATTGGGGTAATGATGGAGTCGGCGGGTTAAAACCCTCTAGATTATATGCAACAGATCTTTCAGCTACAACAAGTTATTCTTTCAAGAAGTTTACTATTACTCCAGGTTTTTATTATACTATTAATCATGTGGAGCAGATTAATAGCGGAGATAGCGAACTTTGGGGAAGCATCAGTGTAAGTTATGCGTTTTAATATAAGGAGGGCTATGATGAAGACCTTAAAAGCAGCATCACTTTTTATTGCGCTTTCCTGTTTTATATGCCTCGCGAGTTACGGAGAGACAGTAAAGATAGTTGCAGAAGACGATTGGTACCCCTATTCTGGTTTGCAGGGAGATACTGTTAAAGGCATTGCAGTTGATATTGCAAGAGAAGCTTTTAAAGCTGAAGGCATCGATGTTGAATTCGATGTCATGAACTATGACAGAGGCATGTCTTTAGTCAAAAATGGCGAGGCAGTAGGGTGTTTTGATGCTCCGAGGACGCAGGAGATAGAAGATGTCTATCATTGGCACGATGAGCCGTTATTTACAGGCAAGAGTTATTTTTACGCAAGATCTGATTACATAGGCACTCTAACAAGCGTAAAAGATATAGGCAATAGAACATTGGGCCTGACCCAAGGCTATGGCTATGGGGATGCCATAGATATGAATGATGAGATCAATAAAGTATATTCAAAAACCGACGAGATCATCCTTAAAAAACTCATTGCAAAAAGAGTGGATTTTATAGTGCTATACGACAGGGTTGCAGACTATCTGATCTCCAACCTCAATGTCCGAGCAGAGATCAAACCAGTCAGCTTATCCGAAGCTACAGACCTTTATATTGCATTCTCCAGGAAACACCCTCTAGGCAAAAAATATTGTGATATCTTTAGTAGCGGCATGCGAAAGATCAAAGAAAACGGCACGTACGAGAAGATATTTAAAGAATGGGACGCAAAGCTTAAAGGAAATACTCTATGAGATTAGGCGTTAAATTTTCACTTACAACTATTATTATAGTAGTTTCACTTGGCGTATTACTCGTAGCAATAAGCGCCTTTATTTTCAGCAAGGCAATCTATTCCTTAGACAAAGAACTTTTCTCTGAAAAAGTTGATAGGCTCGTTCTACTGGCTTATGAGCAGGATGAATTGATCTTTGAGGGCCTATATGATGATGAATCTGATGCCAAAAGAAGGGTCCTGGATAAATTCCGCATAATTTATAGGAAACAAAAAGATAACGTTACGTTTCCTTTTATTATAGATTTTAGCGGCAAGACTATAGTACACCCTGAATCAGAAAAACATCCACGGGTGTTTGATAAAAAAACTTTAGCGTTTATAAATAAGGAAAAACAAGGCGATATCGAATACGATTGCCATGGTGTCAGAAAGTGGTGTGTCTTTAAGGCATATGAACCCTGGGGCTGGGTATTTTGCATGTCAACGTCTATACAAAACAAAAATAAGGATATTGCTGTTTTTACGCGGGGCGCTATAGGCGTATCTATCATAATAATTGTAATAAGTGTTTTGATAATTTTTATTATGTCCCACAGATTTGTCCATCCAATACATTTGGTTATACAAAGATTAGAAGCTATTGCCAGGGGAGAAAAAAACATTGCGTTACAGGATAATGTTGCTACAAAGAGTAAAGATGAAATCAGCTTGTTAGCCAGCGCTGTCACTAATATGGCAAAAAACTTAGAAAAGACAACTGTTTCCCGGGATATTCTTCTCGAGGAAGTCACTGAACGTAAAAAAACAGAAGAAGCATTACGAAAAACTCATGAAAAAATCGGGTCTATTTTAGAAAGCATCACAGAGTCTTATTATAAAGTGGATTTCCAATGGAAGATACTGGAAGTCAATAAAAATTATGCAGTTACAATTAAGAAAACTCAAGAAGAATTAATTGGCAACATGCTTTGGAATATTTATCCGAAAGCACAGTATCTTGAAATGTATAGTAAGTATGAAGAAGCTATTAAGGAAAAAAAGCCTGTTCATTTTGAATTTAATTCTCATAGAAGCCTTAAATGGTATGAAGTCCATGCATATCCCTTTGAAGATGGGTTATCTGTCTATTTCCGCGATATATCCGAACGTAAGGATAATGAAAAAAAGATAAAAGACGCTTTACAGGAAGAAAAAAGATTCCGCGAGATAATGGTTAGCATGCTCGAGGATAATAACCAGGTAAGAGAAGAATTGGAAAAGAGTTTGACAAACTTAAAAAATCTCCAGGACCAGCTGATCCACGCTGAAAAGATGCAGGCTATCGGCAGGATGGCTGCAGGAGTGGCGCATGAGGTGAAGAATCCTCTCGGGATTGTTTTACAGGGTATAAATTATTTTGAGAGAGTATTCTCTGAAGAAGGGACGCCTGACAACGAGACGCTTCAGATGATGAAAGACAGTATTAAAAGAGCTGACAGCATCGTGCGGGCGCTATTGGATTTTTCCAGGTTAGACAAGTTATCGCTTAAACTTGGAAATATCAATGAGATATTGGAGTCATCTTTAAGGCTTATAGAGTTTAATATCAATCTTAAGAATATAAAAGTTATTAAAGAATTAAGTAATGACCTGCCGCCTATCATGTATGACAGTATAAAGATCGAACAAGTGCTCATAAATCTATATAATAATGCGGTCTATGCCATGGCAGAAAACGGCAGATTACATGTGAGGTCTTATATTTCAGAGATAAAAGACGCAGGCTATAAAGCTGGTAATAGGGCGTCAGATATATTTAAGTTGGGGGAAAAAGTCATTATTGTAGAAGTAGAAGACACAGGTTTTGGCATTGACGATGATATAAAAGACAATATCTTCGAGCCATTTTTTACCACAAAGATAAAAACAGACGGCACAGGGCTTGGACTGTCGGTATCTAAGAACATAATTGATATGCACGGAGGCATGATGAATGTCGTTAGTGAAAAAAATAAAGGCACAAAAGTGACTATGATCTTCAAGATATCTAGGGGGGGGTAAGGTATGAGTAAAAGAAAAGTTTTAGTAGTGGATGATGAGTCTAATTTTTTGAAATTAGTAAAGATGAACCTGGAAAATACAGAAAAATATGAAGTAACGGTCCTGCAGGACCCGACAGGCATAATGCCACTTGTAAAGTCGTTCAAGCCTGACCTGATATTGCTTGATATCCTTATGCCAAAGATGGATGGGACAGAGGTCTGCAAGGCGTTAAATGAAGATCCTTATGGGAAGAGAACCCCCATAATCGTACTTTCAGCGCTGGATACTGTTAAAGACAAACTTATTATGTATAAATTAGGGGTAGTTGATTTTCTGGCAAAGCCTATTGATGCAAAAGACCTTATTGCAAAAATAGAAAAAGCCCTTGAGTATAAATAATAAATAGGGACAGCGACCATTTATTAACTTGATAACTACATAAATAAATGGTCGCTGTCCCTATTTTGGTAAACTCCATTGACCACATGAACCAAGCATGTTAGAATAAATTGCTATGAAGATAAAAGAAAGATTTTTAACCACTGGCATAGGAAGCTTACCTTTTTTAGATCCCAAAAAAGGCATTGACTTAGTATACTCTAAGTTTGATATACCTTTCTGGCCGCAGCTCCCCAAACTCGGATTTAAAGAGAATATGTATACGCAGTTTGCTATAGGGCTGCCAAATCTTAAAGTAGATGAAAAAAATAAGAAGATATTTGTTGATACGAAGAATGACCTTAGCGAAGGCCTTGGCAAGATATTTGAAGCGTATTTATCAGAAGATCATGATGCATTAGGGCTCACAGAGGATGTAGCAAGAGGCTTTTTTGAATTTTTGGGAGTTTTTAAAGGCAAGAAAACTGATTATATAAAAGGACATATAACAGGCCCGATAAGTTTTGGGCTTGGCGTGACAGATGAGGCAGGTAAATCTATCATATACAATGATGCGTTAAAAGAAGGGCTTATAAAATTACTTGAAATAAAGGCTTGTTACCAGATACAAAAGCTAAAAAATATTTCAAAGAATGTGATAATTTTTATAGATGAACCGTATCTAACGAGTTTTGGCTCGAGCTTTGTGAGCCTTGAAAGAAAAGACATCATATTAGCAATCAGCGCAATAGCTGATAAGATACGTTCAAAAGGCGCTTTTAGCGGCATACACTGCTGCGGCAATACAGATTGGTCTTTATTGGCAGAGACAGGTGTAGATATCATAAATTTTGACGCATATCAATACGCTGAAGGCATATCTCTTTATCCAGAAGAAATAAGACGATTTTTAAATAGAGGCGGTTATTTAGCGTGGGGCATAGTGCCTACATCTGAAGCGATCTTAAAGGAAGACGAGAATTCTCTTTGTAACAAATTATCCTTTGGGATCGAAATGTTACATAAAAAGGGAATTCCCAAAGATTTACTGGTTTCCAATAGTTTGCTTACGCCAAGCTGCGGCATGGGCACTCTTACAGAGGATCTAGTAGAAAACATTCTCACCAAGATCTCTTTATTAGGCAAACTGGCAAGAGAAAAATTAAGATAGGATATAAGTATTCAGCTAACAGAAAGCCTGTTCGCTTTAGTTGAAAATTTCCCCTAATCCTGTCATATTCAGGGTCGCTTTTATTCAGCGTTTTGACGGGGCTTAAAAAACTTGCTGCCACAAAATCTGGCGTGGCAGCTTCGGACAGGTTTTAAGCCTTTTCACCTCATAGAATGTGGTATAGAAACCGTCAAAACGCTTCATAAAATCTAAATTTTCAAATTTCGCTCGCAGTTCTTTCTGTTAGCTTTATAATTATTTACTAGGTAGTGGACACTTAAGTGTCCACTACAGCTTATAGTGTTTTAATTGACAATGAAATAGGATTATGTCAAAGCGGGTGGCTCTGGTTTGGGGACCCCAACGCGCGCAGGGTTTTGCCCGAGCACGGATGGGGTAAACCAGAGACAGGACCCGCTAATGTTGAGCATAAAAAATGAAATATACAAAAATAAAACTTGAACGTAAAATAAAAGATAGGGTACTTGCATTAGGAGCGCAGGGGAAAAGTAGTTTTAGTGTGACTAAGGGTGACTTTTTATATGTTTCTGATGCGGGTGGAGATCTGGGTGATGCAGGGAATCTTAATTTGTTCAAGGCTAGTATTGAACAAACTCTTAAAGAATTGAATATTAAGCCTAGCGTAATAGCCTGCGATATGCACCCTGAATATAATTCTACAAGGCTTGGAGAAGAAATAAGTAATGCTAAGAAAATTCCTTTAATAAAAATTCAGCATCATAAGGCTCACATAGCGAGTAATATTATTGATAATAATGTAAAAGGAGATGTGATAGGCATAGCATTTGACGGCACGGGATACGGAGAAGATGGGACTGTATGGGGAGGAGAATTCTTTATAGGCAGCCTCAAAGGGTTAAAAAGAGCAGCGCATTTGGATTATATAGCTATGCCTGGAGGGGAAAAAGCAATAATCGAACCATGGCGCATGGCATTTAGCTATCTATATAGGGCAAATCTAACTTGGTTAGAAAATGACAGATTAGAAATACTTAAGCAGGCTATTGATAAAAAAATAAATTCTCCTCTTACTTCGAGCATGGGAAGATTATTTGATGCAGTGTCGAGTTTGATAGGTGTGTGCAGTGAAGCGAGTTTTGAGGGAGAGCCGGCGATAATGCTAGAGAAAAAAATGCACGAAGTCACAAGTCACAAGTCACAGGCCGCAGGTAAACAATACAAATTCAAAATCAAAAAAGAAAAAGATATTTATATAATTAAAGCAGATGATGTAATAAAAGATATAATGAAGGATGTGAAAAATAAAATAACACAAGGTGAGATGTCTCTAAGGTTTCATAATGCAGTTGCCATAATGATAAAAGATGTGTGTAAAATTTTGAGAAAAGAGTATAAAATAGATAAAGTGGCTTTAAGCGGCGGCGTGTTCCTGAATAAATTTTTAACCAGACATACCCCAGAGCTTTTGGAAAAAGAAAATTTTAAAGTATATTTACACAGAAACATCCCTACGCATGACGGAGGGATATCAGTGGGGCAGGCAGTACTTTCGAGTCATTAGGAGCGGGTGACTGCGGAGCCGAGGCCCCCTGCCGCGCGCAGCTTTTCGCGAGCACGGCGGGGTGGCGCAGCAGGCAGGACCCGCTCATAAGAGTATTAACTTATATCCGCCTACGCTAAGCAGCTTTCGCGCTTAGCTTCGGCGGATTAAATTCGGCCAAATGACTTACGTCAGCTTTTAGCTTCCGTAAGTCATGGCCTCATTAAATGTGTCTAGGCATACCAATGAAAATCAAGAAGATAGAGGGCGACAGGGCTATAGTCTCCAGCGCTGGAGTTGAGCGCAAGATCTCTATTAATTTTTTAAAAGATCCTAAAATAGGCGACTATGTGATCGTGCATGCTGGATTTGCCATAGAAATAATAGACCCTAAAAAAGCAAAAGAGACTTTAGATATGTTCAAGGATATCTTGTAACCAAACTTATCCCTCGCGGCCTCATGCAAAACAAAGGCTGCTCGGGATTAATTCGCACTTATCACTTAGCTTCGCTTTGTTCGCTAAGTGATGTGCTCATTTATGAAATACGTAGATGAATTCAGGAATGATCGTGTAGCTAAAAAATTATCGCAGGCTATCCATGACAGGGCATGCGGCATGAAGCCAATAAATATAATGGAGGTCTGCGGTACACATACAATGTCTATATGTAACTTTGGCATAAGGGACCTTCTTCCAGGGAACATTAACCTTATTTCAGGGCCAGGTTGTCCTGTCTGCGTTACTCCAAAGTCATACGTAGATAGCGCTATATATCTAGCAAGACTTAAAGATGTTATTATAGCTACTTTTGGGGACATGATGAGGGTTCCTGGTTCAGATTCTAGCCTTGTAAAAGAACGTACAGATGGCAGGTTTATAAAGACAGTATATTCTCCACTCGATGCAGTGGATATTGCAAAGAATAATCCATCCAAGAAGATAATATTCTTAGGAATAGGTTTTGAGACCACATCGCCTACAGTAGCTGCGTCTTTAGAGTACGCTAAAAAAAGAAAGATAAAAAATTTCTTTGTGTGTTCAGGGCATAAGATAATAATGCCTGCGATGAAGGCTTTAGTAGAGGATAAAGAGCTGAATATAGATGGTTTTTTATGCCCAGCGCACGTCAGCGCTATTATAGGTACCAGGCCTTATGAATTTATTGCCAAAAGATATAAGAGAAGTTGCGTGGTGACGGGGTTTGAACCGCTTGATATATTGCAAGGCATATTGATGATAATTGAACAGATAAAAAATAGTAAAGCTTTGGTAGAGAACCAATATAATAGAGTAGTAAGGAGAGAGGGCAATGTCAAGGCAGTGAATTTACTAAAAGATGTTTTTAAAGAAGTTGATACTGAGTGGAGAGGGATAGGGATGTTAAAGAAAAGCGGCCTCGCGCTCTCCAAAAAATATTCTAAGTTCAACGCGCTTCTCAATTTTTCAGTCCCTAAGATAATCTCAAAACCTGACAAGGGATGTATCTGCGGAAGCATACTTAAAGGCATAAAGAAGCCGATCGACTGCAAACTTTTTGGAAAAGGATGCACTCCTATAAAGCCGCAAGGAGCGTGTATGGTCTCCAGCGAAGGCACATGCGCAGCATATTATAGGCAAGGACATAAGTTATAGAGCTTTATATTAAATAGCAGCGATATAACTTATATGTCCGAGCTTATCCCGAGTCCCTCGCGACATAATGTCAAACAAATGTCGTTCGGGACGAGGGATAAAAATAGACTATGAATAGAATCACCTTATCCCATGGAAGCGGCGGAAGATTGATGCAGGACCTCATAAAGGATCTTTTTGTGAAGCACCTGTCCAACCCATATGTAAAAAAGTTAGATGATTCCGCCAAACTCAAGGTAAGTACAAAGGATATATTATATACTACAGATTCTTTTGTGGTAAATCCGATATTTTTCCCAGGAGGGGATATTGGGAAACTTTCGATCTGCGGGACTGTCAATGATCTTGCAGTCTCAGGCGCAAGGCCGCGTTTTATTTCATGCGGTATGATAGTAGAAGAGGGATTTTTTTATAAAGACCTGGAAAGGATAACGCTTTCTATCAAGGCTGCTTGCAGGGATGCCGGGGTAGAGGTAGTAGCAGGGGATTTTAAGGTAGTTGAAAGGGGAGCAGCGGATAAGATATTCATAAATACCTCGGGCATAGGAGAAAAACTCCCTAACGCAAGATTAGGGACTGATAAAATAAGGCCAGGGGATAAGATCATTGTGAGCGGTTCTGTTGGAGATCATGGAGCAGCTGTTATGGTGAAGAGAGAAGACTTGAAATTCAAAGGCCGTATACTTAGTGATTGTGCTCCCCTTAATGGGCTTATAGCTTCTATCATAAGCCCTAACATAAAATTTATGAGAGATCCTACGAGGGGCGGTTTAGCGACCACCTTAAATGAGATCAGTATTAGCGCAGGATATAGTATATATATAAAGGAAGAGGATATTCCCATTAAGAACTCTGTAAGAGCGTTATGCGAGATATTAGGGCTAGATCCTTTATATATGGCAAATGAGGGAAAAGTCATAGTCATAGTTTCCAAGGAAGCAGCAAACAAGGCGCTAAGGGCTATAAAAAGACATCCGCTTGGAAAAGGCGCCAGGATCATCGGTGAAGTGGAAAGACAAAAAGATAAGAAAGTTTATTTAAAGACCAAGATAGGCGGGACCAAGATCATTGATATGCTAAAAGGAGAACAGGTCCCAAGAATCTGCTAAATGACTTTTAGTAGCTACCCCTTAAGGGGTAGCTACATTTGTGGATAACTAGTTCAAAAAATGAGAGGTAATCATGCATGAGATAGGTATTGTAGATGATATCTTAGTTAGTATAAAAGCCAAGCTGAAGGATATGAAAGGGCCTTTTAAGATAAAGAATATAACTATATCAATAGGGGAATTAGAACATATAAGCCCAGAACACTTCCAATTTCATTTTAAGGAGCGCACAAAAGGCACTGCTCTGGAAACAGCAGAGCTGGCTTTTAAAAAGATCCCGGCAAAATTTAAATGTAAGGATTGCTTCAGAGAATTTATCCCTAAGAATGATCAGATAGTCTGTCCTGCCTGTGGCAGTAAATTAGTAGATGTCACAGAAGGCACATGTATAAAAGTGGAATCAGTAGAGGTTGAATAGTGTCATTATATAGTAGAAGACACTTTCCCGATTGGAAAAAGGGCAGTTTCCCGAACAGCTCGGAAAACGTCTCTAATGACGAGGGATATGAAAAAGGATTATAAAGACCGTTTTTACAGGAAATGGGTAGGATCAGATGACCTGATATTACAAGAAGTGAAAGTAGATGAGACTGATCTATATATTTCCAGTTCTGTGAATGTCGAAGGACAAGCTCGGGAGAGCATAATAAGATATAGGTCCTATATAGAAGATCATATAAAAGCCGACCCTGATTTCAGAGATTCCCTCAAACCAATAGAGAACAATGATCTTGCCCCTGTCATTATAAAGGATATGATATATTATTCCAGATTAGCTGGTGTAGGGCCTATGGCTGGGGTAGCAGGCGCAATAGCTGAATGCGTAGGAAAAGAGCTCCTTAAATATTCCAAAGAGATCATAGTAGAAAATGGAGGCGATATCTTTATAGCCTCTCAAAAGACCAGAAATATCGCTGTATTCGCAGGAGAGTCCATATTATCCAGAAAGATATCTATAAAAATAACCCCTGGGCCTGCTCCGCTTGGCGTATGCACTTCTTCAGGGACAGTAGGGCATTCTTTAAGCTTTGGAAACGCGGATGCGTGTGTTATAATATCAAAGTCGACAATACTTGCAGATACTGTTGCAACTGCTGCAGCAAATAGGGTCAGGGCTAAAGAAGATATAGAGGGCGCTTTGAAGTTTGCAATGTCAGTGGATGGGGTAAAAGGAGCCCTCATAATATACAAGAAAGAACTTGGGTTATCAGGGGATATAGAGATAAGCAGGGGGTCAATATGATCAGTGAACGTATAGTACTTAAATTTCCTCACAGGCTTGTTGACCAGCCTATAGTATATAGGATGGTCAAGGATTTCGACCTATCTTTTAATATATTAAAGGCCTTTGTCACTCCTAAAGAAGAAGGGCTTATGGTGCTTGAGCTCAAAGGAGAGGACAAGAACTTTAAAAAAGCCATAGAATTTGCAAAATCCATAGGAGTCAGGGTGGAGGAACTCTCCAAGGACATAAAGAGGAACGATAAAATATGTACGCATTGTGGCGCGTGTGTACCAATATGCCCTACGCAGGCCCTGGTCATAGACCCTAAGACACGCAAGGTAGATTTTTATAATGAAAAATGCATCGCGTGTGAGCTGTGCATAAAGGCCTGTCCTCCTAGAGCGATGGAGCTGCATTTTTAATTTTTAAATTTTAACTTGACACAAAGAGTGATTTGTATTATAGTCAAACATTAAGTTCCTATTATTTTTTTTAAAAGTTTGTGATAATTTTCACAAAGTTATAAACCCAATAGATTTTTTAAATACATGGACATATATTTTATCAACAGGCCAAATCTTGATAGGTTTGTAAAATCTCTTACAAAGACATATAGGGTCTATGCCCCGAAAGAAACAGAGGGCAATAGGACCTACTGCAGAGTACGAGATGAGGGCATAGAGGGCATAGTCTTAGGAGAATACAGAGCAGTAGAAAGTATAAAGAGTTTTTACCTGCCTTCAAGATCAAAGGTATCGAACTATTTCAATCAAGATATATCAGAAAAAAAACCAAGGCCCATAGCTATTATTGGGGCCAAGTCCTGCGATCTGGCATCTTTAAAGGTGATGGATTACGTGTTTAGCCAGGATTCTTTTAAAGACCCTTTTTATATATCAAAAAGAGAAGAGGGGCTTATTGTATCAACGGATTGCACTTCTTTTGGCGCGAGTTGCTTTTGCATGGCCCTGGATATCCTGCCGTACCCTACTGAGGATTTTGATATAAATCTTTCAGAGGTAGATGGAGGGTATGTCGTGGAAGTAGGGTCCAAAAAAGGCGAAAAAATAGTAAAGGAATACGCGAAATTATTCCAGAAGGCAGATCTGTATGATGAGAAAAGGGACGAAAAGAGAACCATACTAAAAAAAGAGATCTTACAGCATATAAAGAAAAAGAATATCCCCTCCAAAGATTCGATACAAACCTTATTTAAAGGTAAATTCGATTCAAAATTATGGGAAGAGACAGTAAAGACATGTGTTGAGTGCGGCGCGTGCAATATGATATGCCCCGCATGCCATTGTTTTATATTAAAGGATCAGAAAAGTAGCGATGGATACGAAAGGTTAAGGCTCTGGGACTCATGCCTTCTTATGTCATTTGCAAGAGTTGCTGGAGGAGCTAACCCAAGAAAACGTCTGGCAGAACGCATAAGAAATAGATTTGATAAAAAGTTTAATTTTTTCCCTGAAAAAATTGGAAGATTCGGCTGTACTGGCTGCGGCAGGTGCAGTGACGGGTGTCCTGGGAAGATAAAGATAGAAGAGGTATTAAGTAAACTATCATGATAGAAAATCCTTACCAATTAATAAAAACTGAAGTTTTGGACGTAATAGAAGAAAGTCCTACGATAAAGACATTCTCTCTTAAACCTGAAGTACCTATACATTTTAAAGCAGGCCAGTTTATAGAGATGAGCATACCCGGCTTAGGCGAGGCGCCTTTTACTCCTTCATCTTCTCCGTACGAAAAGAGCAAGATGGAGATATCTATAATGAAGGCAGGCCTTGTCACTGAAAAGATACATAATCTTAAAAAGGGGGGTATAGTTGGATTGAGAGGCCCATATGGAGTTGAATATCCTTTAAATGAATTTGAAGGCAAGGAAATACTCCTTGTTGGCGGAGGGGTCGGCCTAGCGCCTCTTAGAGCTTTATTCCTGGCATTGGTACATGGCCTTGATAAATATAAGAATATATTGTTCTGCTGCGGCTCAAGGACTCCCGAGGATATAATATATAAAGAAAGTGTCCTGGATAAATGGCAAAAACTAGATAAAAGAATAAGTTTCAGGGTCACGGTCGATAAGGGAGACAAGTCATGGAAGGGAAAAGTCGGGCTTGTCACTACGACACTGGACCATCTAAAGGTACATTTTAAAAATAGCGTTGCAATTGTCTGCGGGCCGCCTATAATGATGAAGTTTACAACGTTTAAACTTCTTGAAATAGGGTACAAGGAAGACCAGATATACTTATCGATGGAAAAGAACATGAGCTGTGGTATTGGTAAATGCGGGCATTGCAGGTTGGGCAATTATTACTGTTGTAAAGAAGGCCCTGTATTCAGGTACGATAAGATAATGAACATTCCCGAGATCTGGGATTAAAAGCAGAGACTAATATTATCGTAGGTGACCCTTAAGGGTCACCTACGATATAAAGCCGTTGAGGAAACATTATGAAACGTTTATTCATAGATCTAGAAAAATTACATTTATCAAAGGATATAACGTGCCAGTGTAGTTATTATTACAGGCCTGGGAATGACGGTGTGCTTCGTTTAAGAGAACTAGGGCAATTTGTTTATATATGCAGAAAATGTGAAGAAGCCCCTTGTGTAAAAGCGTGTCCAAAGGATGCCCTGGAAAAAGACCAGGACGGCATAATAAGGCGTTATACTATGAGATGCATATCGTGCAAATCCTGTAGTATTGCATGCCCGTTCGGTACGATAGCTCCGGACACCCTCCCCTATATAACATCCCAGTGCGACGCCTGTATAGACAGGTGTAAGGACGAAGATCCTGTATGTTCAAGGACATGTTCGGTAGAGGGAGCAGTGAGATTTGTAGAAATAGAAGAATCTGAAAAAGAAGATATTTATTTAATAGGTAAGAATATAGCTGTCCATGCAAAACCGTGGAAGAAGTATCATCCATAATTTATGTTAAAATACTTGTTCAACTTTATTATATTCCCTGGATTTTTATTTACAGCTTGTTTGGGCCTAGCAGCAAGCTGGATAGACAGGAAAGTCACTGCGCGCGTCCAGTGGAGAGTCGGGCCTCCATGGTATCAGCCTTTTATGGACCTGGTGAAGTTAAGTATAAAGGAGATCATTATACCAAAAGGGGCAAATAAGCTGGTTTTTATGTTCGCGCCTATGCTGGGATTGAGCGCAGCGATCCTGGTGTCTACTTTTGTCTGGATGCCGAATATTGAAAAAGGAATAAATATCTTCACAGGGGATATTATAGTAATATTATATCTTCTTACAATACCAGCGACTATGCTGATATTGGGTTCATCGTCAAGCGGGAATCCTCTGGCGTCTTTGGGTGTTTCGAGGGAGATAAAACTGGTCCTGGCATATGAATTGCCATTTGTTATTGCTATCCTTGTCCCCATTATTAAAAGTGGAGGATTGTTAAATCTACCCGGCATAATACAATATCAGGTTTTAAACGGGTCTTTTGTGACAAGTATATCAGGTATATTGGCTTTTATCGTGGCAATATTCTGTATGCAGGCAAAATTAGGCCTGGTGCCATTTGATATGAGCGAAGCTGAGACAGAGATAATGGGAGGGATACAGATAGAATATTCAGGCATGCTGCTTGGTATATTAAAACTGACAAAGACCCTTCTGCTCGTAGCTATACCAGTATTTCTTGCTACGATATTCTGGGGAGGTTTTGGCATATATAAGTATGTGGCCTTGTTGGTCATCATCACGCTTATGCGCAATACCAATCCGAGGGTCAGGATAGACCAGGCAATAAGATTTTTTTGGGGAAAAATGAGCTGGATTGCTTTATTAGCAATATTACTGGCAATAGCAGGAAAATAAATGATAAATTCGAAACTCGAAATACGAAGCACGAAACAAATTCGAAATCATAAATCTTAAATATTAAGATTTCCAGTTTCGGATTTCGATATTCGGATTTCGGATTTTTACAGAAAGAGAATATGGGTTTTAAATTAAAAGCACTTACTAAATCGATAAATGTATTTCATCTCTGTACAGGCGGCAGCTGTAATAATTGCGATATAGAAATACTAGATCTTTTGACGCCGCGGTATGATGTAGAAAGATTTGGTATTACTTTAGTAGGAAGTATAAGGCATGCAGATGCTATTTTAGTCACGGGCTCATTGAATTTAAAGTCTCTTGAGCGGGTGAAGACAGTTTATGAACAGGCATCAAAGCCTTGTGTTGTGATAGCAGTAGGTGCATGTAGTTGCGGGCAGGGCATGTTTAAGAATGGGCCTAATACGCCTAATCCCGTAGATTCGGTTTTGCCTATAAATATATATATCCCAGGTTGTCCGCCAAAGCCGGAAGCGATGATACTAGGTGTGGTAAAGTTGATAAATAAGCTTAGAGGCAAAGGCTAATATTTAGGGTAGGTGACCCTTAAGGGTCACCTACAATATACAATATAAATCCTGATCAATAAATTGACAGGTAAGAAGAATTGATGCAAGGCACACTTTAGTGTGTCAAAGGCTAGGATATATGAGAAAACAGGAGATCATAGAAGACATAAGAGTGCGCGCGGGTAAAGGTCTGATAGGGATTTTAGACAGATCAAAAAAGCGTATATATGTTGATATCAAAAAAGAGATACTTACAAAGATAGCGAGATATCTTTGTAATGATGAAAAAGCTCGTTTCGTGACAACCTCTGGAGTAGATACGAGGGGTACAATAGAGATGTTATATCATTTTTCGTTTGACTGTATAGGTCTTATAATCACTTTAAGAGTTATTTTAGACAAGAAAGAGAAATTGGAGATCGAAAGCCTTACTGGTATCATGAAATGCGCTGAGTGGATAGAGCGTGAGATACATGAAATGTTCGGAGTAGATTTTAAAGGCCATCCGAACCTCAAGCATTTACTTTTGAAAGACGATTGGCCGGAGAAGAATTATCCTTTAAGGAGAGACAATTAAATTCGAAGCGCGAAACCCGAAATTCGAAACAAATTCGAAATTATAAATTCTAAACATTAAACTTGCATGTTTCGGATTTCGATATTCGCCTGCCTACCGGCAGGCAGGGATTTAGGATTTTAACTTATATTTAAAAAAGGTAAAATTTATGTCACGTAAGATTATCCCGATAGGGCCATATCACCCATTACAGGAAGAGCCGGAGTTTTTCCGGCTTCATGTAGATGGGGAGACAGTGGTTGATATGGATATAGAGATAGGCTATAACCATAGGCTCATAGAGAAGATCTCTGAATCAAAGAGCTATGATCAGGTAACGTTTTTGGTCGAGAGGATCTGCGGTATATGCTCTACGTCTCACCCTTTTGCATATTGCAATGCGATAGATGATCTATTGGGAGTAGAGGTCCCTGAGAGAGCGCTCTACATACGCACTATTATAGGAGAACTTGAGAGGATACATTCACATCTTTTATGGCTTGGGTTAGCGGGCCATTTCCTGGGATATAATACTGTATGGATGTGGGCTTGGAGGTATAGAGAGCCTATACTTGATATATTTGAGAGGATCTCCGGGAACAGGAATCACTATGCGATGTTTAAGCCAGGCGGAGTAAGGAGAGATCTCGATGAAGAGGATTTTCCCTGGATAAAAAAGACTCTCAAGGATTTGATACCTAAATTTGATATGTTTAAGGGGGCAGTCATAGATGACCCTGTTATTCGAGCCCGTACAGAAGGAGTGGGCGTCCTTACAAAAGAA
The DNA here is from genome assembly GCA_043814965.1 of Candidatus Omnitrophota bacterium. Lineage (GTDB taxonomy): Bacteria > Omnitrophota > Gorgyraeia > Gorgyraeales > Gorgyraeaceae > JBDRCN01. Next base: position 7,649 of record JBDRJN010000029.1, on the reverse strand, counting down.
GACGTGCATGATTACTCTGTTGTCGGGCCTACCGCAAGGGCTTCGGGCGTAGCTATTGATGTCAGAAAAGATGATCCTTATGCTGCTTATGATAGGGTGGAGTGGAAGGTCATCACGCATCCTGGAGGAGGAGTGTTTGCAAAGGCAGTTGTCAGGATATTAGAACTTTATGAATCAACTAATATAGTCTTGCAATGCCTTGATAAAATACCCAAAGGCGAGATAGATCTCAATATCAAAGACATGCCTGTAGGCGAGGGGATAGGAAGGCACGAAGCACCGAGAGGAGAAGTATTCCATTATATAATGAGCGATGGCAGTAACTCTCCTGCAAGGCACAAGGTAAGGGCCCCCAGCTATGTGAACATAGCATCGAACAAAAAGGCAGTGGTCGGAGAAACTATATCAGATGCTACTATCATACTTGCTGCAGTCGATCCATGCTACTGCTGTACGGAGAGGATGGCAGTAGTAGACTATAAGAGCGGCAAAAAGATCATGGATGGCCATGACCTGGTAAGGCTTTCTCAAGAAAAGACAGAGAGACTCAAGAAACAATGAAGACACTTTTACACCCAATACTATTTTCTATATTTGCAGGGCTCTTGATACTGGTATTCCCTAAAAGACTCAAGAAGCTCATGGAAGGTTTTAGTATTCTAGCCAGTTTTTATTTACTGGTCTCATCTATAAAGATATTTCTTTTGGGTTCGTTCAATGGAGGACTCTTATATCTGGATAATCTTTCGAGATTTATTGTGCTCGGTATAGGCCTATTCGGTTTTTTGGTGACACTTTATTCTATCCGTTTCATGGAAAATAATGACAGTACAAGGGCTTATTATTCATATATTATCTGGAGTATAGGTTTTTCAATGTTAGCCGCGCTCTCGAATAATATAATATTACTTTTAATAGCATGGGGTGTCTTGGGATTTACGCTTTACATGCTTATCAATACGGGAGGAGTAAACGCAGCAGGTATAGCTAAAAAGACCTTTATAATAATAGGCGGCTCTGATAGCCTGATGATCCTGGGATTTGCATTATATTGGCTTATATCAGGTTCGCTTAATATAATAGGCCCTAGAGTGGTTATAGAAGACTCTATCTCTTTTTGGGCATTTTTACTTATAGCTATAGGGGCTTTTACAAAGGCAGGGCTTATGCCTTTTCATACATGGATACCTGATATGGCAAAAGAAGCGCCTATACCAGTGAGCGCTTTTTTACCAGCTTCTCTTGATAAATTGCTCGGCATATATCTTCTGGCAAGATTGATGTTCAGTGTATTTATATTGGATCAAGTTTCGTATAATCTTTTGATGGTATTAGGTTCTGTTACGATCATCGCCGGAGTAATGATGGCATTGGTACAGCATGATTTTAGAAAACTTTTGGGTTATCACGCAGTCAGTCAGGTAGGTTATATGGTACTTGGCCTGGCGACTGGAAATCCTATTGGTATAGCAGGAGGCCTCTTCCATATGGTAAATAATGCCATATATAAATCGTCTTTATTCCTGACAGGCGGTAATGTGCAGTTTAAAACAAATAAGTCTGACCTGGATTCAATGGGAGGCCTTTCCAAGCTGATGCCTATCACTTTTATCTGCAGCCTTATTGCAGCGCTTTCAATATCAGGGATCCCGCCTTTTAATGGGTTTGTCTCCAAGTGGATGGTATACCAAGGCCTTATAGAGAGAGGTAGGTCCGGGGGAAATCTGTGGGTCTTTGCTATAATATCAGCAATGGTAGGAAGTGGCCTCACACTAGCCAGTTTTATAAAATTCATACACGCAATATTCCTTGGCAAGGCCAAAGACGGGAAACGGGAAACGGGAAACGGGAAACGGGAAGAAGTTCCGGTGACAATGCTTATTGCTCCAGTGATCCTATCGCTTCTTTGTATTGTATTCGGAGTATTTGCATATGCAGTACCTTTAAAATATTTAATAACACCTGCTCTGCCTGAAGGATTTAAATTTTTAGGCACATGGCCTTCATTGAAAGCCACTATATTCTTAGGTATAGGGCTGATCGTTGGCTGGTTGATCTATCTATGCGGTAATTTTAAAGGGATAAGAGAGAGCTCTTCTTATATAGGAGGAGAGGCTGTTGAGGAAAATATGCGGCTTTCCGGGACAGAGTTTTATGGTACAATAAAAGAGCTTCCTTTTATAAGGTCTATCTATGCCAAGGCAGAGAAAAAGGCCTTTGATATATATGAGTCCGGAAAAAATATTGTATTTTTCTTTATAAAGATATTTCGGTATTTACATAATGGGGTGCTTCCTACTTATCTGGCCTGGTGTTTAATAGGAATGATGATACTCTTTTTTAGTTTAATGAGGTAATATGGTAGGTCTAGAGTTATTATTGTTATTTATGATCATAGGGGCTTTAATAGCAGTCGGGGGTAAGGATCTACTCTCATCAGTTATAGCCTTGGGTACAGTGGGCCTGGGTTTATCACTTACGTTTTTAATATTAAAAGCACCTGATCTAGCTATAGCCCAGCTGGTAGTAGAGATCTTGTGCGTAATAATACTGATAAGGGCGACTATCAGAAAAGACCTCCCGTTTTCAACTAGCGGAAGGTGGTTTTTGAATACATTTATCACATTTATCTTTATAGTCATATTTTCGATATTCGGATATTTTTGTCTTAAGGAACTCACTCCTTTTGGATATCCGACGATGAGGATAGCAAGTTCATTTATTGCCAATGGGTTAAAGCTTACTGGAGCCACCAATCTGGTCAGTTCAGTGGTTTTAGATTATAGGGCGTACGATACTTTAGGCGAGGCAACCATACTTTTTACAGCAGTTATAGGAGTTTTGGCAGTAATGAGAAATATTGGAAGGAAGAAATGAACGGACAAGAAAAAGGTATGAGCTTGATAGTAAAGACAATAACCCGCTTGACAGTAGGGTTAATACTCCTATTTGGTATATATATAGTCTTGCATGGCCATATCTCACCAGGAGGGGGTTTTGCGGGAGGGGTCATAATAGCTTTGTCATTTATACATATAATGCTTGCTTTTGGAAAGGATTTTGCATTCAAGAAGATCAATGAAAACGTTGCGTCTATCCTGGAGAGTATAGGAGCCCTTATTTTTGTAACTCTTGCATTGACAGGCCTTGGCACAGGGTATTTCTTTTTTAACTTTTTATCAAAGGGTAAGCCTTTTAAGCTTTTTTCATCCGGCCTTATGCCTTTATATAATATAGCGATAACCCTAAAGGTCGGATCGGGCTTATTTATAATAGTAGTCGTGATGGTGCTTCTTAAGATAGCAAAAAAGGAAAATAATAAATGAGAGTTTATTTTTTGTGCTTGATACTTTTTTGTATAGGCCTTTATTGCATCCTTAGAAAAAGGAACCTTATAAAGATAATAATAGGTGTAGCTATAATAGAGTTTTCAGTGAACCTATTTTTTGTATTGGTAGGATACAGGATGAATGGAAGGTCTCCTATACATTCTCCAAATGACGAGATACTCAGCATGGTGGACCCGCTTCCTCAGGCTCTGGTATTGACATCTATAGTCATAGGCCTTGCAGTCACTGCGCTTTTGGCAGCTATTGCGATGAGGATATATGAAAAATACAGCACTTTTGATATTACAAAGATCAATAAACTTAAAGGTTAAAGTATGACATCAAATATATTGCCGCTTTTTATTGCGATCCCGATGTTTGGTACATTCCTGATATCACTTATAGGAAAGAAGACAAAAAAGATCTCTGATATAGTCTCAGGGCTTGTTACGTTTTCTTTGGCAGTTCTTTCTGTGTATTCAGTGTTCTTATTTAAGGATACCGGCATCATGGTATATAAAGTAGGCGGTTGGGCCCCTCCTATAGGCATAGCCATGGTCTTTGACGGCCTGACAGCTTTTATGCTGGTCACTATAAATATAGTAGCGTTTTTGATCAGTATCTATTCCATAGATTATATGGAAAAATATACCGAGAAATGGAATTTTTATTGCCTGTTTTTGCTTATGATAACTGGCATGAATGGCGTGATAATAAGCGGAGACATGTTTAATCTATATGTGTTCCTGGAAATAGCAGCTATTGCAAGCTATGCCTTGGTAGCCTACGGGACTGAGCATGAAGAGCTTGAAGCATCTTTTAAATATGCGATCATGGGTGCTGTAGCATCCAGTTTCATCCTCTTGGGGATCGTGTTTTTGTATAGTATTACATCGACATTGAATATGGCTGATATGTCATTGGAGCTTGCAAAGAAAAATAGCCCAAATCTGATACTTTTTGTAAGTGTCATGTTTTTGATGGGATTTGGGCTTAAATCAGCATTGGTCCCTTTTCACGCATGGCTTCCAGATGCTCATCCATCAGCTCCCGCGCCTATATCAGCTATGCTTTCAGGCGTTATTATAAAGTCTTTAGGTATTTATTCGATCATAAGGATATTTTTTAGTGTTATAGGGATAACTCCTCAGGTATTAAATGTACTGATGCTTTTAGGCGCATTTTCTATGGTAGTAGGCGTATGCCTTGCTCTTGGCCAATGGGACCTAAAAAGGCTTCTCGCGTATCATTCAATAAGTCAAATAGGCTATGTGGTCTTAGGCCTGGGGCTTGGGACCCCTCTTGGAATATTAGGAGGGCTTTTTCACCTCTTTAATCACTCTATTTTTAAGTCTTTATTATTTTTAAATTCAGGAGCTGTAGAATATGCTACAGGGACGAGAGATCTACAGGAGATGGGAGGCATTAAAGACAAGATGAAGGTCACATCAGGGACTTCACTTATAGCATCTATGTCAATAGCAGGCATTCCTCCTTTTAATGGGTTCTGGAGCAAGCTTATTATTATAGTTGCATGCGTTGAGGCGCAGCATTTTGGTTATGCGTTTTGGGCGGTCCTAGCAAGTATCTTGACATTGGCTTCTTTTATGAAAGTACAGCGTTATGGATTTTTTGGAGAATTAAGGGAGAAGATGTCTAATATAAAAGAAGTACCGTTTTTTATGAAGCTTTCCATGGTCATCCTGGCTATCATGTGTATTGCCAGTTCGCTGCTTTTGGTGCCTGAATTTTATCAGGTCTTTCTTAAGGTAGCAAGAGACGCAGTGCTTAGGGCGGATGATTACGCGACTTTAGTATTGGGAGTGGTTAAATAATGAAGAGCAGGATATTATTATTTTTATTGGCTTTTTTTATATGGGTACTTTTAAACTGGGTACCGGATAATCAGCATCTTTTTATAGGAATAGTAGTCTCGGCCTTGGCCGCGTTCCTTACAGGGGATTTCTTTGTAAGAAGGCTGCATCTATTCAAGCACCCGTATAGGTATCTTTGGTTTTTGTATTATGTGCCTGTGTTTTTATGGGAGTGTTTTAAAGCGAACCTGGATGTCGCTTACAGGGTCCTTCATCCCGATCTACCTATACATCCGGGCATAGTAAAAGTAAACACCAAGCTCAAGACAGATATGGCGCTTACGTTTTTGGCAAACTCCATCACTCTTACTCCCGGGACTCTTACAGTGGATGTTGATAGGGAAAAAGGCGCCTTATATATACATTGGATCGAGGTAAAAGAGAAATCCACAGAAAAAGCTACCAAGATCATAGTTGAAAAATTTGAAAGAATACTTGGCAGGATATTTGAAGAATGAAAAAAAATAGACTTAGATATTATATCGGATCGATCGTTATATTGCTGGCGTTCTATGCTATTATATTCCGTCCTATGGATGTATTGTTCTATCAAGATGTTCCTTATCTAGGCTTCTTGAAGAGAGGTTTTTATATCCTGCTTTTGTCATGTTTTTTATGCCTATGCCGTATCTTAAAAGGCCCTACTTCTTCTGACAGGGCTGTTACAATAGATATGCTGGGAGTACTTATAGTCGGATTTTGCGCTATCATGGAATTATGCACAGGAAGAGGCTGGTATATTGATATAGCAATAGCCTGGGCATTGCAAAGCTTTATAGCTACCCTGGCGCTTGCTAAATTTTTGGAAGGAAAATCATTGGATGATTAATGTAGATATTGTAGGCATAGTTTTTATATCAATAGGGCTATTTTTTGATTTTGTAGGATGCCTGGGCCTGGTAAGGCTTCCAGATGTATATAATAGGCTTCAGGCCTCTACAAAGTGTATTACATTGGGGACTTGCAGTATTCTATTCGGCGTATTTCTTATACATGGGTTTACAGGTTCTGGGATGAAGGCCTTGCTTTGCATGATATTCCTGCTTTTGACTTCGCCTGTATCTGCCCATGCGTTGGCCAGGGCTGCTCATAAGTCAAAGGTAAAGCTCTGGGAAAAGAGTGTTGTAGATAGATACGCTGAAGACGGCAATTAAAGGCAAAGGCCGAGAATAGGCAGGTTTTAACCTGCCTGCTTATGGAGGCCTTTGCGACAATATTGTAGGGCAGACTTTAGTCTGCCAAAAATATCTAACATAGGAGGCTATAATGGCAAAAATGACCAATAAAGATATTTTAAAAGTGGTAAAAGAAAAAAATGTTAAGTTCATACGTTTATGGTTTACTGATGTTTTGGGTTTTTTAAAGGGCTTTGCTATTACTCCTTCTGAATTAGAAGGCGCATTGGAAGAAGGAATGGGGTTTGACGGATCTTCTATCGAAGGGTTCGCGCGCATAGAAGAATCAGATATGATTGCCAGGCCTGATCCTGATACATTTGCAATATTGCCGTGGCGTTCAGACGAAGACTATAGCGTAGCCAGGATGTTCTGCGATATTTATGAACCTAGCGGGAAACCTTTTGGGGGAGACCCGAGGTTTGTTTTAAAGCGCAATTTAGCCAAAGCAAAGGAATTAGGGTTTACCTATAATGTAGGCCCTGAACTGGAATATTTTTATTTTAAAGATTCAAAAACCCCAGAGCCCCTTGATAACGGAGGCTATTTTGACCTTGCTCCTCTTGATGTAGCGCAGGATTTAAGGCGTGATACAATATTTACTTTACAGGGATTGGGCATTACTGTTGAATATAGCCATCACGAGGTAGCAGCTAGCCAGCACGAGATTGATCTGCGTTATACAGACGCGCTTACAATGGCTGACAATGTAATGACATACAGGCTTGTGGTTAAAGAGATAGCGCGCAAGCACGGGGTGTATGCTACGTTTATGCCAAAGCCGATTTTCGGGATAAATGGTTCAGGTATGCACGTGCATCAGTCATTATTTAAAGGCGATAAAAACGCATTTTTTGAAAAAGGCGAGAAATATCATTTGTCCAGCATAGGAAAAGCCTATATAGCAGGCATTTTAAAGCATGCGCCTGAGATTACCGCGATTACAAGCCAGTGGGTTAATTCTTATAAAAGGCTGGTACCTGGGTATGAAGCGCCTGTCTATATATGCTGGGCGCAGATGAATCGTTCAGCATTAGTGCGCGTGCCTATGTATAAGCCTGGCAAGGAAAAAGCAACCCGCATTGAATACCGCTCACCTGACCCGAGCTGCAACCCATACCTCGCATTCTCTGTAATGCTTGCGGCAGGATTAGAAGGTATAAATAAAAAGTACAAATTAAGCGAACCAGCCAATGATAATATTTACCACATGAGCGAAGAGGAAAAAGAAAAGGCAGGCATAAAATCTTTGCCTGAGGATTTACTCGAGG
>JBDRJN010000028.1:0-21501 GCA_043814965.1 Candidatus Omnitrophota bacterium | reverse complement strand
GTTTTAGCGGTATAATCTATCTGCTCCATAATCTCTCCTCTGTTTATTTTGTTGGTTCGTCACCTTACAAAATAACAGATTTCAAGAGATATGGGGCATTTTTATTCCATTATTTTTCGCACTTATAATTACAATCTACCTCTCGCATCATAATAATAAATTTTTCAATTTTCTATACGCGAAGTCTGCTTGGAAAACTTGCTCATCGTATATACTGAGACAAGGTAGACCCCCAATAAAGAGCCTATCCAGTTGAGCATGATATCCCTGACATCAAAAAACCTGTTGGGTAAGAAATATTGGACTATTTCATCGGTCGTGCCTATAAAACCTGACAGTATAAACGTGAGTATTATAAGCATAGAACCTTCTGTATTGAATGAAAAGGCCCTGTATATAAGGACTCCCAGGACTATATACTCTATGAAATGTATCTTTTCTATCTCAAAATGTATAAAACCAAGAGAATATATAATTACCAGCAGAGATATCCCTAAATGTAAGTATATCAACTTTACTTTAAATCTGAATTTTATATAGAAAACAGTTGATATTGTTAGCGCAAAAATGCTTCCTATGATATTTATCAAAATGTTAAGCGATATATATTGTTCTATAAATTTGACTATATCATACGCAACAAAAACAGTGGAATACAAGAATATGATATACGCTATCAATAAAAACAAGGACATCCTTATTTTAAAAGAACTGATCATTTAGAACTCCTTTCTATAAACACCTTGTCATTGCGCCTTGCCTTAAAAGAAAGTTTTATGCCTACTTCATCCCCTTTTTTTGCTGAATTAACGGGTTTACGGTCTATATGCATCTCTTCTATCTTTACATATCTTGCAGGAGTAGTCTCGCCGTATATCAATACTTCTTCGCCTTTTTTGACTTTATCATTACATATCCTTATAGCTGCTACTGATTTATCCGAATAAAAATTTACCACATCTCCCAAAAAAATCTTCTTTTTTGACGGCCTTCTGGCAGCGCCTGTGTCCTTTGGCCTATTATAATAAAATCCGTCTGTAAATTCTCTATTAAATACCTTACTGAGCCTGTCCTTAAGGAAGGCCTTTTTGCTTTTGGTCAGGCCTCCCCTGTAATACAGATCTATAGCCTCTCTATATACTGATGTTGCTTCCTTGACATATTCAGGGGCCCTTATCCTGCCCTCTATCTTAAAAGCGCTTATACCTGATCCGATCAATTGGTCTATAAAATCAATAGTGCAAAGGTCTTTTGGGCTCAATATATAATCTTCTCCTACAATAAAATCATTACCCTTTTCTTCGATATCCTTGATCAGGTATTTACGCCTGCAAGGCTGGATACACCTGCCCCTATTGGCTGATTCCCTAAAAGCATCATGAGATAAAAAACACCTTCCTGATAAACTCACACACATAGAACCGTGTATAAACGCCTCTATATCACAATCAAGCTTTTCTTTTTTTATATTCTTTGCTATATCTTTTATATCACTTAAAGATGTCTCTCTGGCCAGGACAACCCTTTTTACGCCAAGCCTGGCATAGTGTCTTAATGCCTCAAAATTCGACACGCTTGCCTGCGTTGATAGATGGATCGGGAGTTTGATCTTTTTTGCCAGCTCCAATACAGCCATATCCCACAGTATCACAGCATCCACATTGCTGGTCTTTGCCTTTTTTAGTATATTCTCGACTTCTTTTAATTCTCTATTATATACAATAGTATTTAAAGCGAGATAACCTCTTTTGCCTTTATCGTGAAGAATATTCATCACATCTTTTAACTCTTTAAGTTCAAAATTAGATGCCCTATGACGCATATTAAGGCACTTTGAGCCAAAATACACGCTATCCGCTCCATTTTCTATGGCAGTGTAGAGATTGCACAGGTCCCCGGCTGGGGCTATTAGTTCAGGAGAGTTCTTTTTCATAATCTAAAGTATAGCTCCTTGAAAGAAGGTATTCAAGGAAATTATAAAAGTGAAGTGGCTATATCTTTCCCAGGAACATTAGTAAACCTATCAAGATAAATAATGATGAACCTACATATCTAATGAGCTCGGGTTTTAAATATTTACCCATGACAGTTCCTATCAATACTGAGATAGCTGTGACTATGATATATGCTGACACAGAGCCCAGCCATACTGATAAGGGCTTTCCCGACTTACTGGACATCGCGATAGCGACAAATTGCGTCTTGTCCGCAAGTTCAGCTAAAAATATAGCACTGAACGTAGCTAAAAATATCTTTATATCCATACATCCTCCGTATACTTTATTCTTTTATTCTTTCCAGAAAAGGCCTGGTAAGATTGGCCATAAACAAGGATGCGACAAACATATCGTATGAAGAAAAGAACTTAAAGACCAGAAAAGAAGACACACCTGCGATACTACCAAAGATAAACCCCCTAATGCGTCCAAACCCTGAAGTCTTGGGTTCTATGAGCATTATGAAGATAAAAAACCATCCCGCAAGCATGAGAGGATTCAATCTTTGCAGGCCAAATAATAATGAAAAAAACAACAAAAATCCAATAATATGAGGCAGCTTCTTTAATGAATAAGCTATATAAAGGCCGAAGGCTATTATAAGATATATATTTGATTCTATATTCCATGTAAGAGGTATCTTGAATAGCATTGCTATGAACAATGCGAAATTAGCAGGATTAAAGATATGGCGGCCATTGTATCTTATTATGTTCTTTGAGACAATAGCTAATATAGTAAATACGCACAATACAAGCCAGTTTTCATTATAATCTACTATTCCTGATACTATCAGCCCGGTTATTATAGCGCTTTTTGGGAATATAAACCTGCGGTATAAAATATATCTTATAAATATATCGCTGGACGCTGCTACAAATACCCCTGCCGCTGCCCATAAAAAAAATAGCGTCTCTCCCTGCAATACACTTATAAGAGAAAGTATGCTTAAAAAAACTATTACCTGGTCTCTCTTATCTACTAAAAGATTTTTCATTCAGATACTATAAGCTTTGCTTTCATGCTGTGGTGCCCTGGCCCGCAATAAACCGAACAGAGTATGTCAAACTCTCCGGCTTTATCAGCTGCGAATTCTATATTAGTGGTCCCGCTTTTTTTGGCTGTCTTATTGATATTATATTCTTTAATATATATACCATGCGGAACATCCCTGGAAGCGGCCCGTATCTTGACTATATCTCCTTTCTTGACTGTTATGCGCTCCGGAGAAAATCCGAACTGATAGGCTTCAAACTCTATTTCCTTTATTTTGGAGACATATTTTTCAGGGTCTTCCTTAAAAGCCTCTACGCATGAAGGACAGCAAAAATTATAAACCTTCTCTTTATATATATAAGAATAATCTTTGCTAGCCTCTCCCCGCATTACAGGGCATATGCCTAATTCTTCTTCGTTATTATTTTCTGTTTCACCCATCTCATTATGCATATGACTATGCATCTCTTCAGCTACAAGCGGCGCGGCTGCTAAAACTATGCTAATAAAAACTCCTGGCAGAATAAACAACAAAATATTCATTCTCTTATACATGTGATCCTCCTTTTTTAAATTGCCTTTCCTTTATCCAGCAATATAAAACTGGTACTAAGATAAGGTTAGAAAGTGTCGCGGTGACCAGGCCTCCCACAGTAGGCGATGCCATTGGTTTCATGATCTCAGAACCTGTTCCAGTAGAAAGCATTAAAGGAATAAGCGCTAATATAGTGGTGGCAGCCGTCATCATAGCTGGCCTTACCCTTAAGAGCCCTCCCTCTATAACAGTCTTACGAATATCTTCTATGGTTTTCGGAACTTTTTTCTCGAATAAATCGTCCAGGGTCGAAAGAAGAACCACTGCATTATCGGTCGCTACGCCAAATAGAGCGATAAATCCTACCCATACTGCGGTAGAAAACTTAAACCCCAGGATAAATAAGAGGATTATGCCTCCCATAAGCGAAACAGGTATTCCTGTAGATAAGATGAACAGGCTGCTAAAATTTTTAAAAGCTACATAAAGCAGCATCAGTATCACGCTAAGAGCTATAATAAGTGACGGTATAAGTTTTTTTCGGGATTCCATCTCTGATTCGAACTGGCCAGACCAGGAAATAAAATATCCTGGAGGAAGTATCAGTTCTTTGTTTTTGATCTTTTCATCCACTGCTTTTTTTGCCTCATTTACAAAATCAATAAGGCCTATTTTATCCTGATTGACATTTACAAACACTCTCGCATAAGTCTGGGTATCCTCGGAGTTGATAACCGCGGGGCCAGGCACTTTCTTCAAGGAAGCTACCTGGGTAAGAGGTATATGTTCGCCTTCAGGCGTAGGTATAAATATCCTGTTCAATGCTTCCGGGGTATCCCTTAATTCCCTTAAATATCTAACCCTTACAGGATATCTTTCTCTCCCTTCGACCGTAGTAGTTAAATTCATCCCTCCTATCGCTGTCATAATAATATGCTGGATATCCCCGATCTTTACGCCGTATCTAGCTATCTCTTCTCTATTTATTTCTATTTCAAAATAAGGCCTGGTGGATGTCCTTTCAGCGTATGGACTGACCGCGCCTTCGACATTGCTTACTATCTCTTCTATTTTGACAGCTATATCTACTATTTTGTTAAGATCAGCCCCGAAGACCTTAATCCCAACCGGCGTCTGTATGCCTGTAGCAAGCATATCTATCCTATTTCTTATTGGCTGTGTCATTATAGGGCTTACACCAGGCATCCGAGTCTTCTCCTGGATCTCCTGGATAAGCTTTTCCCTCGTCATGCCTTTTCGCCAGTATTTTTTGTCCTTTAGGTGGATTATGCTTTCGATCATGACAATAGGCGCGGGATCAGTAGCTGTTTCAGCCCTCCCAAGCTTTCCTACTACCCACTCAACTTCCGGGAATTCATTTTTAATGATAATATCCTGTTTTTTCATGACCTCCATTACTTGCGTTAGAGACGCTCCTGGCAGAAAAACAGGCATAAATAATAGATCTCCTTCATTCAAAGGAGGCATAAATTCCTGGCTCATGATAGAGCCGCATAATAACCCGATCAGAATAACACCGACAGCAATACCCACTATCACTATCTTATTTTTAAGCGCCCATTTGATAGCAGGGTTATATACTTTGTACAGGGCTTGAGCTGTTTTATTTTCTTCAACAGGCCGAAGCCTTCCTCTCAAAAGATAATAACAAAGCGTTGGTAAAAGCACTAAAGCTATAATAGCCGCTCCTATCATAGCAAATGTCTTTGTAAACGCAAGCGGCCTAAAAAGTTTGCCTGCCTGCCCTGTTAAAACAAAAACAGGGATAAATCCTATAATAGTCGTCAGAAGCGCGAAAAGAACAGGCTTTCCTACTTCCTGCGCTCCGGAAATACAGACATCAAGCCTCTCTGTTGATGAAAGTATTTCCCCTCCTAATTCTTTAATTCGATCGGTTAATCTTCTGTAAATATTTTCTACCAGCACACACCCTGAATCTACCATTACTCCTATCGCTATTGCAATGCCGCCTAGAGACATTATATTCGCGTCTACGCCGAACCTATGCATCAATATAAAAGAAATCAAGACGCCTATCGGCAAGACTATTGATACAACTATGCTCCCCCAGAAATGCAGGAGAAATACAAGTATCACAAAAACAGTTATAAGTATCTCCTGTATAAGCGCGCTTTTTAATGTATCAATAGCCCGCATAATAAGGCCTGTCCTGTCATAAAAAGGGACTATCTTCACGCCTTTTGGAAGCCCTACTGAAAGTTCATCTATCTTTTTCTTAATACCCTTTATCACTTTAAGCGGGTTTTCTCCATACCTCATCAGAACCACGCCGCCTGTGACTTCTTTTCCTTCTTTATCCAGCGCCCCTCTACGAAACTCAGGGCCTATCGTCACTGAGGCGATATTCTTTATATATATAGGTGTGCCCTCTTTTACTCCGACGACAATATTTTCAATATCAGAGATATTTTTTATAAAACCAATGCCGCGGACAATAAATTCTACTCCGCCTTCTTCAAACACTTTGGCGCCTACATCAATATTGGATTTTTCCACGGAATCTATGACTTCATGGATCTTAATGTTATGCGCTAAAAGTTTGTTGGGGTCGATATCTATCTGGTACTGCTTTACATACCCCCCGACAGATGCGACCTCTGAAACACCCTCTACGGAAGTCAGCGGGTATCGTATGTACCAGTCCTGTGCACTTCTAAGGTCTTCCAGGCTATAGCCATCCCCTTCTACTGTATACCAAAAAATCTGGCCTAGAGCTGTTGCGTCAGGCCCCAGCGTAACATTTACATCCTTAGGCAGATCCCTCTTTGCAAAATCAAGCCTCTCAAGCACTCTAGTCCTTGCCCAGTAATAATCCGTGCCTTCCTTAAATATCATATTTACCAAGCCGAAACCAAACGCAGAAGTAGAACGCACTACCTTTACCTTTGGGGTGCCCATAAGCCTTGTTGTTAAAGGATATATTACTTGATCTTCTATGTCTTTTGGGCTTCTTCCAGGCCAATCAGCGTATATAATAACCTGGAGTTCTCCTATGTCAGGGATCGCGTCAATAGGCGTATCTTTCATTGATGAAATTCCCCAGACAATTATAAGCACAAAACTCGCTATGATCAGGAATCTATTTTTTAGAGAGCTTTCTATGATTTTATTTATCACGGCTTACTCCTTTGATCAATGCTGATGCATGGCAGGGGCTTTTTCTTCTAGGGCTCCTACTGTTCCGCCATAGGCTGATGAAGCTACGCCTGATATCTGGCTTTGAGAATCAATAAGAAAATTTGCCTTTGTAACAATATTTTCGCCCTCTACAAGCCCTTTTAAAACAGGGTAGAATTTTGATTCGCGGCCATCAACAACCCCTTTAGCTTCCGGCCCAATATCAATGATCCTGCCCTCATATTCCTGTTCACCTTTATCTACCCATACTATCTTACGCATGCCCGTATCCAAGACCGCGTCTTTTGAGATAGCGAGAACTTCTTCCTCACCGTCTCTTCCCATATACATACTCATGATAACAACATCTACATACATCTCTGGTTTTAATCTTAGATTAGCATTGTCTACTTCAGCCCTAAACCTTACAGAACGCGTCTTTGGGTCGAGTACAGGATTTAGAGAGGTAATGATCCCGCTAAACGCTTCACCAGGAAGGCTGGTTGCGATAACCTTTACTTTTTCTCCTGCTTTTACCCAGCTAAGCTCATATTCATACGCGTCCCCATAGATCCACATTTTTTCTTCCGGCAAGATCAGGCTTGTTTCTACTTCTCTTTTTTCTTCTAATTCCTTGATCTGCGCATCGCTTAAACCTAATAATCTCAATTTTCTTCTCGAGGACTCAACAAGATTCATAGTCCTTTCGCTGATCTCTTCGATATTACCCCCCTGCGTTCTATCCAGGGCCTTAAGACTAGCGATAAACTCTTCCTGAGCGATGGCAAGGTTAGGATCATAGGCAACTTTTCCTACAGTACGGACCTCTTTGTATAGGCGCAGCAATCTTACAGGCTCAGTCTGTACACCAGCAAGCCTTACCTGGTCTCCTTTTATCTTGACTTTGCTTACCACTCCTTTTAATTCTTCGGTTTCTTCCTTTGATAACTTCTTTAGCTCCATACCGCACATGGGACACTTCATACCTTTTGCTTCTTTCATATAAAATACGTGTTCAGCCCCTTCCATGCCGCAGCCGTAATAAACATCATCCCCTTCTGTCTCTTCGTAAACTGGAATATAGTCCATGCCCATTTCATCTTTAGCGGGAGCCTTGGAAGTAATGCTTGGATTCATGGGATTCCGATAAAAAAGTACCTTACTTTGTTTAACTGATGTATCTCTTTTTTCTTCTTCGTACACAGGTGTAAGATACATATTACAGATCGGGCAACTCTTACTACCTTTATTATAATCTTCCGCTGACACCTTTACGCTTGGATGCATACCGCAGGTATAGTATCGGGTTGCGGGTTGCGGGTCGCGGGTCGCGTCGGTTTTGCTTTTACTGCAGCCTGAGAGCAAAATACCAGTACTGAATATAACTATAATGAAAATCAATATTAAAAAATTAATCTTCTTCATCAAAACCCCCTATTCATATTACTATACTCGCGGTCTGTTGCTTAATATACGCTGCCCATTACCCGACTAAAGATCTCTACCAACAATTCTTTCAAGATAAGCAATAGACTTCTGGTAATCCACAACTGACTTATAAAAAGCCAGCCTTATCTGTAAAATTACTCTTTCTGCATCAAGCCAGTTCAAAAAATCTACTTTGCCTGTCTCGTATCCTATTCTAGCGGCTTCAAAAGCCTGTTCTGCCTGGGGAACAAGGGCTGTTTTATATAGCGAGATTATATCTTTGTAGGTATTGATCTTAAAATACAAGTCATCAACCTCGTAATCTATGTTGTTTTCGATATTCCTAAAATTATCCTTCTTTGCTTCCAGCCTGGATCTTTTTTCATTCAGATCGGCATTCAATTTATCAAACCATATAGGGA
Organism: Candidatus Omnitrophota bacterium; assembly: GCA_043814965.1. Taxonomy (GTDB): domain Bacteria; phylum Omnitrophota; class Gorgyraeia; order Gorgyraeales; family Gorgyraeaceae; genus JBDRCN01. The sequence continues at coordinate 12,964 of JBDRJN010000028.1, read as the reverse complement.
CATTTATAGCGACTTTACCCATCCAAGCGTCTTCTCCGTCATTAAGCTGGGTAGTATGGCCTCCTCCTATCTGCGTATAGTCCACTCCAAATGTAAAATCAGGGAAGTACCCCAGTTTTGCAAGGGACTTTTCGTATTTCGCTCTTTCTATTTCTAGATTAGCGGCCAGTAATTCTTGTTTAGAGCCTAAGGCGGTTTTATGAAGCTTCTCAAGATCATAATCAAAATTCGATATAGCTACATCGCCTATCTTGTCTATTTCAATAGGGTCCGGCATATTAATAATGGAATTCAACCTTGAGTTAAGGCTTGACCTATTCTGTCTTAACCTAAATAATTCATCTATCAACTTAGATATCTCTACCTGGGCCTTGACGACATCCTGCTGAGGAGACAGATTCGATTCGAACTTGCGCTGGGCAACTTTTTCCAAGCTCTCTATTATGGCCTTTTCTTCTTCTGTTATAGCTATGGCCTTGTCCACCCAAAAAATATCATAATATACGAACTTGACCTCTTTTATGACTTCGCGTTTAATAGCTTCGTATTTCTCTTTTAATATATCCGCGCTCTTAGATTGGGCTTTCCCTTTGATAGCCAGTTTCCCTGGAAAAGGTATTTTTTGAGATAGCCCGTATTTAGATTCCTGCGGGCCTATCCTTGTCTCTACGTTTTTTCCAAAATAAGAATAGCTGGCCATAGGGTCAGGAAGGCCCTTTACATATCTTATCTTGTACTCCTCCGCCTTCCAGTCATTATAAGCAGACTGTACAGAAGGATTGTTCTTAAGCGCCTTGTCTATGAATGTGTTCAGGGTATCTTGAGGTTCTTCAGGGTAGGACTGTTTGGCTGTAAGAATAAAACAAGCTATTAGAAATATACTTTTAAGATATATGATATATATTTTTTTCATATCTTTATACCTTTCTTATCTTACCACTCATCCGCATAAAATACAATAACTTAAACCTTCCTGAATTTACCCATAAGACCCAGTACCTCTGCTATCTTTTCCTGTTTCATCTTGAAGGACTTGCCCTTTATAGCCTTGGTAACACATCCTTCTAAATGAAGCGAAAGAATACTGTCCTCTACTCTGGCAAGAGCCCCTATGACAGCATGCACCTGGGTCAGGATATCAACACAATACTTCCTGTCCAGGACCATTTTCTGTATGCCTCGGATCTGCCCCTCGATCCTTTTTAAGGCTATTAGGTTTTTAGTATGGTCAGGATATTTGGCTTTGGACATAAAAACCTCTCTTTCTGATTCAAGTATACAATACCACCCTATGGTATGTTAAGGTAAAAACAATAAATAAAACCTCATAAATATCAGGCCTCATTTATTGCTTTTAAAAAAGTATCTTTTCCTGTTTCCTTTATCAATAACGCAAGCCTCTGCCTTGGTTTGGCATTTTCTTTATAAAACCTGACTACTTTTCCGACTAAAGACAAGGCCTCATCCTCCGAAAAAACCCTGCTAAGCTTAAACCCTGTATACGGCGTCTTGCCTCCGCACCCTCCTATATAGGCTGAATAGCCTGTCTTTTTCTCATTATTAAGCATGCTGACGTCTCCATAAAGCCCTATCTCAGAGGCCTGGGCACGGGTACAAGTGTTTGGACAGCCTGATATGACTATCTTGAACTTATGCGGAAGGTCCATACTGCATTTTATACCTAACTCGGTTTCTATCCTATTAAAAAGATTAAAAGTGTCCACCAGGCCTCGTTTACACCAATTATTACCTGGGCAGGATGTAATAGCCCTGAGCCTGGGCCCTGAAGTACCTGCCTGGATCCCCGAAAGCCTTAACCTTTCTTCTATGTCTTTTATATGCTCAAAGCGTATATGAGGTATCTCTATACCTTGGCGCACTGTCGTATGTATAAAACCTTTGCCATATATCTTTGAAATATTGATTATCTCTTCTAATTCACCTACGCTATAGTTACCGCAAGAAGCCCTCGTCCTTAAAGTAAAATATCCAACTTTTTTTGCCTGTAAAAACCCTCTCTTTTTAAGATCATCATAGTCGATATTAGTCATATTTTATACTCCTTAAGGCTCGTTTTACTAAAATAAGCGTTTCTTTTATATTTTTTTTTGTATGAGAAAAAGATATAAAATTTGCCTCGTATTCTGAGGGGGCAAAATATACACTGTTTTGTATCATAAATCTATAAAAACTCCTGAATTCTTCCGGCCTTTTGAACCTTATACTGAACATTGTGCCGAAATAAACTGTTTTCATATCGATATTATCGGTCTCTGCGATCTTGTTTATACCATCGCATAGGTATTTAACCATAAGCTCAAGAGCTTGATATCTATGTTTTAAAGAAAATAGCGCCCTAAGCGCAGCTATGCCTGATCGCATAACTACAGGATTCCCGGAAAATGTAGAACCCTGGTATATTTTTCCTAATGGGGCCAGGTTGTCCATTATATCCTTTCTTCCCCCATAGACTCCTATAGGAAGGCCTCCGCCTACGATCTTGCCCAGACAGAATATGTCAGGCTTTACTCCGAAGATATCCGCGCTAGAACCAAATCCGAACCTAAAGCCAGTGATAACCTCATCAAAAATAAGCAAGGACCCATATTCTCTGGTTAAATTTCTTAGATACCTGAGATACCCTGCTTTCGGTATTACAACCCCATGATTGCCCCCAATGGGTTCTACTATCAAACAAGCTATATCAGCGCCATACCTTTCAAATACCTTTTTTATAACAGGCTTATTATTAAACTCTACTGATATAGCATGACTAGCAATATCATCTGCATGGCCATGGTATGAATCTATGAATTTTACTACCTTTTTTCTACCCGTATACCCTTTGGCTAGCTTAACGCTGGACATGACTGCCTCAGTACCTGAATTTACAAAACGCATCTTCTCCATAGATGGAATAGCCTTTTGTATTATACTTGCCAGTTCTATCTCTCCTATATTTGTTGTGCCAAAATGCAGTCCCTTTCCTATAGTAGTTTTAAGGGCCTTTATTACACCAGGATATGCATGGCCCAAAATAATAGCTCCATATGAAAGCGCATAATCTACATAAGAATTCCCATCATAGTCATATACTCTGGGGCCCTTCCCCTCCTTGATCAAAATAGGGTCAATGCCGACGTATTTAAAAGAGCGTATCGGGCTATTGACGCCCCCTACAAGATATCTTTTAGCGCGCTCAAATAACGCCTTATTTTCCGAACCCTGTTTTTTCTTTAGTTTTTCTTTAGCCATCTTGCAATATCCTTTGCATGATATGTAATAATCAGATCAGCTCCTGCGCGTTTGATCGAAGCCATGATCTCAAATACGATTTTTTTCTCATCCAATATCCCCAGCTTTGCGCTATGTTTGACCATGGCATATTCGCCGCTTACATTATAGGCTGCGAGCGGGGTTCGGAACCGGCTGCTCGCTTCTTTAATAATATCCAGATAAGATAATGCCGGCTTGACCATCACTATATCAGCGCCTTCTTTTATATCAGCTGCTATTTCTTTTATAGCGGAAGAACTTTTAGAATAAGAAAGTTGATACGAACTTCTATCTCCAAATGCCGGGGATGAATCACAGGCATCCCTAAAAGGCCCATAGAAATTAGAAGCGTACTTCGCGGAATACCCCATTATCTTAGTACCCTTAAAGCCATGCGCGTCCAATGTTTTTCTTATAGCCGATACCTGGCCTTTTGCCATAGCTGATGGTGCCACATAATCCGCACCAGCTTCAGCATGAGACAGCGCCATCTGTGCCAATACCTTTAATGTAGCAATATTGTCAATCTTTGCTGATGATTGACAGCTGATGTATGATGGCTTGATAATACCACAATGTCCGTGAGATATATATGCACACAAACACACATCTGTCATCACTATGAGCTTTGGAAAACTCTCTTTTAATTTTATTATGGCTCTGGCGACAACACTATCTTTTTTATACGCTCTTGAGCCAAATTTATCCTTTTTCTCAGGAATACCAAAGAGCAGAACTCCCCCTACGCCTTGCCTTACCAGCTCCTCTATCTCCCGGACAATAGTATCAGGAGGCAGCCTGTAAATACCAGGCATGGAAGGTATTTTTTCGCGTACAGCCTTTCCTTCTTTTACAAATACGGGATAGATCAGGTCTTTTATATTAATAATTATCTCTTGCATATTTTACTACCTCGCCCACGATCAAAACAGCAGGTGGTTTTACATTTTGCTTTATAGCCTCTCTAGTTATGGTTTTTATTGTAGCCTTAATGACCCTTGCTTTTTTTGTAGTAGCTCTTTCGATAAACGCGCACGGAGTCGAATCAGGCCTTTTACTTTTACGCAATGCCTTCACTATATTCCTGATATTGGCTACGCCCATGGCATACACAAGCGTATGGCAGCCAGGAGCATCGATCTCCGCGTCAGGGTCCTCTTTTCGCCCAGTTAATAGAGCTACAGACTGGGACTTATTTTTTATTGTAAGCGGGATCCCGAAGCTCTCTGGGCCAGCGATCATTGAGGTTATGCCAGGGATAACCTCAAATCCTATGTTTTTATCCGATAAATACTTTGCTTCTTCAGGCCCGCGGCTAAATATAAACGGGTCCCCTCCTTTAAGACGCACAACACGCTTATAATCTTTGGAGTATTTGTAAAGCAGGCGGTTTATCTCACCCTGCTCTTTAAGATGCAGGCCATCTGTTTTTCCTACACAGATCTTACGGGCGCCTTTTTTGACATATCTTAAGAGCAAAGGGCTTGACAAAAAATCATACAGCACGCAATCAGATTTTTTTAAAGCATTTAACCCCTTTACGCTTATCAGCTCCGGATCACCCGGCCCAGCGCCGACTATATATACTTTACCTTTTTTATTTGCCATCTATCCCCCTAAACGCCTCCAATAGATCATACCTATCTTTACGCACCTGTATAGCGATACTGCCTTGTAAAAGATGGGGTTCTATAATATCAAATGGTACGACTTGACTAGCCTTTTTTTCATATCCCAATCTGATCAAAGCTATATAAGCAACTATCAAGGCATCAAAATCCCCTCTATGCAATTGATCAAACCGCTCATCAATATTGCCCCTTATATTTTTTACAACCAGATCTTTTCTATATCTTGCTATTGAATCTTTACGATTCTTACTGCTAGCTCCTATAACCGAGCCCTGAGGAAGTTCGTCGAGGGTAAAACCCCTGGATGAGACCAGACAATCCCGTCTTTCAGGGGATCTTGTGATGCAGGGCACGACTAACTCGTTTGGCATATTTTTTTCCAGATCCTTGGCGCTATGTACAGCTATGTCTATTTTTCTATCTAAAAGAGCCTGCTCGATCTCATAGGTAAAAAAATCAGTGCCGTCTTCCAAAAAAAGAGGCCTGACCTTATCTTTGTCGCCTTTTGTCTCTATAGGGACGATGTCGAACTTAAGGCCTTCTAAATAACCCTGTATGATCTCAACCTGTTTTAATGCCAATAAGCTCGGACGAGTCCCAGCTCTTATGTAAACACCCATCAGACTCTCCCCTGAATCTATCCACATATTCATCGATAAAAGATCCCGCAATGTTAATATTGCAAATGTTCTCTTCTCTGTATTTTTTAAAAAATGGCTCGAGGCCGCTAATGTCTTTGAGAAAGATCCTTTCAACATCCCGTGATGACGGCTCTACATCCCGCGGCATAGCCATATCATAAATATAAAGAGGCCCATCTCTTTTTTTTGAGATGCCAGCTAATCTTTCGGCTTTAAATACAAAATGAGGGCTAGCTGTAGCGCTTACCAGTATATCTGCCTTCAATAGCAGGTTCTCTATATCATCCAGCGTTATTGCTTTGCCGCCGGATATCCTGGCAAGATGCCTTGCCTTTTTATGTTTCTTCCGTGAAACAAAACATAGATCACACCACAAAGGCTTGCTCTTGCTGAATAACTGCGCTATTTTGCCAGTACCTACTATTACAATATCTTTTTTAGTACTTATATCAAGATGTTCGGTTATATCCTTAAAAATAAAACTACTGATGTCCTCTCTTGATTCGTTCAAGCCTGACCTGATCCTGATAGATTCCCCCGATCCTATCGCTTCATAGAAGATTTCCCTGAGCATCGCGGGAAAGGATTCCTGTTTGATCCAGGAATATAGTTGAGCCAATATCTCACCTTCTCCTATAAGTTGGGATTCTAAACCGCATGAAAGCCTTAAGACATGCCTTACCATATCATGCAGCCCAAATCTAAAATAAGCTGTCTTTAATATCCAGCCGAACCTATAATAAAACAGGCCTATTGAATCAAAATATATAGAAACATCATGAAAGACAAGATAGAGCTCTATCCTATTACATGTAGTCAGGGTCACTACCTTTACCCCTAACCCTCTCCAGAAGTTCTCCAGTTCTTTCCTGATGCTGTAAATATATTCTCTTGCCTTTATAGGAGTAGCCTTATAGTCGAAGCCTATAATTAAGAAAATCATCCCATTTCTCCTTGAGATATTTTTTTAGATCACGCGATAGCCTCGGATCAAAGCCATCTGTATATACCGCAATAAGCGCCTTATCTACAGCTGCTATGGCTGGAGTGATAAAATCACAAAGGCAGGTCTTATCCACTACATTCACGGGTATATTGCGCTTACGCGCGAGTCTATATATATTCCTATTAGTATCCTCATCGCTGGTAGCAGCTATAATAAGTTCTGCTTTATGAATATCAGAGCTCTTTACTTTTCTGCGAAGCAGTTTTATCCTCTTATTGAGAAAAAGAAGGTGCAATCTCCTGGTTACCTTTGGAGCTATGACCTTAATATCAGAAGCTGCATCTAAAAAAGATACGACTTTACGTTCTGCAACTCTGCCGCCACCCACAATAAGTACTTTCTTTTTCTTGATATTTAGAGCAATAGGAAAATATCTCATCTTATCTACTGTGTCTTTAAGGGCCTTGTATGTATACCGCATTCTCCGCCGCATTTACTTGTCCCTATCCATCGTCCTGCGCGTTCATTATCTTCACTGGTGATATTACTGCACGGAGCACAACCCAGAGAACGATACCCCTCAGCATATAGCTTATTGACCTTAACGCCATACACTGCAAGATACTGCCAGATCTCCCTTTCTTTCCATATAAGCACAGGGTTGAGTTTTATCAATCCCTTGTCACGCTCTTCTATCTCCTTGAAATCAGTCCTGGTGCGGCCTTCTGTGCAGCGCAATCCAGTCACCCAACAGGCCACATCCATCTCTTTAACAGCCCTTTTAACAGGCTCTACCTTTAAGATGTCACAACATCCATCAGGATCTGTCTTGTATAACTCATTAGGCATATCTGCATTGTTCTTATACACCTTTAATTCAGGATAACGCGCTACTGTCTCGTTCATCAATTCAACTGTCTCTTTTGGTTTGAACCTTGTAGTTACAATAAAACCTCTTATGTTAGGACTAACACGTTTGGCAAGATCCCAAACTACGACAGAATCCTTACCTAGGCTATTGGCAACTACTAACCCGTCTTTGTATTTTTTGTAAGCTTCCTCTATGATGCGTAAAGACCTATCGACCTTTTCCTTAAAATTCAATGTCTCTACCAATATCTTCAGATCTTCCTTTGTTTCCGGCACTCCCATAACTTCCTCCTTTTTTTGTTAGGTTATATCTGATATTCCGGCTGCTGCTTAGGCCTTCCAAAAGAGGACCTGTTCCAGATTCTTTCGTGCATATAATATAACCCCATTTTTACCAATTCCACTAAAAAACCAACAGCAAAAGACTCCTTTATGCTTCCACTATATAAGTAAACAAGCGCAATAGTAAAGCATGCCCCAAGCCCCCGCCATGTCACTGTCTTACATATTGTTCTTTTATGCTGTTCCATATCTTCACCTCATATCCTACTAATTCTATCTATTTACTAGTAAATAAGTTAAAAAATATATAACTTCTAACTTGTTATTTTATAGTAAGCTAAATCTATGATAATTTATCATATTATCTTACCACTCTTAGCCCAATTACCCTTATCAACCTCATCTATGACTATATAGGTGGCATCTTTTGGTTTTCCTGCTACCTTAAGAAGCGTCTCTGAGAATTCTTCTGCAATAGTCTCTTTTTGTTCCTTCGTAAGCTTACCCAATACCTTTAGATTGACATATGGCATTGCATCCCTCCTTTTATTTTGAAATAAGAAATATCCCTATATTGGCAAATAGATTTGGAAGTATGTGTATCTTTTTCTTTGCATCTAAAAACATCTTTTCTTCTATATTGATGCCTTTTTCACTGCAGTAAAGGATGAAATCTGATATGCTTAAAAAATGTAGATTTGGCGTCTCGTACCATTTATAAGGCAGAGACGGCGTGATAGGCGTTCTTCCCTTAAAAAACAGCTGGAACCTTGATCTATAATACGTGAAATTCGGGAATCCTACTATCACTTTCCTGCCTACGCGTAAGGCATCGCTCAAGACCTTATCAAGATGCACAACCTGCTGCAGACTCTCATTCATGATCACATAATCAAAGGATTTGTCATGATATTCAGAGAGATCAGTATCTATGTCCCCATGTATGACATCGAGGCCTTTCTCTACGCACTTATAGATAGCCTCTTCATTTATCTCTATCCCCTGGCCTACCGCATTCTTCTTTCTGGCTAAAAGTTCCATGAGCTCCCCACCCCCGCACCCAAGGTCCAAGATAGTAGACCCCTCTCTTATCAATCCTAAAATAACCTCATGATCCAATCTGATATCTTTTTTCGACATAATTAAACCGCCTTAATTTGCCAACTTTTACACTGCTATTCTTGAAAATGTACTCTTATTCTTAGTATCTCCTTAACTGGTGAAGCTCTTCAAAAAGACGCTACGCCAAAATTAGTGATTTAACTTCCTATCTTATTATACACATTCCTCAAGAAATGGCCGATAAGATGGGCCTCTTCTTTTTCCTCAAGGAGAAACGCATCGTGGCCATAAGTAGAATCTATCTCACAATAACTAGCCTTAACCCCTGAAAGCTTGCAGGCCCTTACTATCTCTTTGGACTGGTAGGACGGATAGAGCCAATCAGACTTAAATGCTATCACTAGGACCCTGGCCCTGGACTTGTGGAACACCTTGTTTATAGGTTTATCCCTTAATAGATCAAAATTGTCTATAGCCTTTGTGATATATAAAAAAGAGTTGGCATCGAACCTTTTTACAAATTTATCTCCCTTGTAACGCAGGTAGTTCTCCACTTCAAAATCCGCTGAAAATTTGAATGCAGGCGCATCCCCTTTTTTCTGCCTTCCGAATTTTTCCATCATCGAGACATCGCTCATATATGTAATATGGCCTATCATCCTAGCTACTGATAAACCTCTAGAAGGAAAAACGTTACCATAATAATCCCCATCATTCCAACTTATATCTGACATTATAGCTTGCCTGGCAGCTTCATTAAAAGCTATCTGTTGAGGCGAATGTTTGATAGTAGTAGCTATAGGTATGGCGCTATGTATCCTATCAGGATAGCTATGGAACCATTCCAAGACCTGCATACCACCCATGGATCCGCCAGCTACACACAATAATCTTTCTATCCCAAAATGATCTATTAGATGTTTCTGGCAATCAACCATATCCTTTATAGAAATGACTGGAAAACTAAGCGCATAGGGTTTTTGTGTTGCAGGGTCCAAACTAGAAGGCCCTGTTGAGCCTTTACATCCCCCTAATATATTTGAGGAGATAACAAAATATTTATCAGTATCAAATGCCTTGCCTGGGCCTATTAACATATCCCACCACCCAGGCTTATCATCTCCTTCATAAAAACCAGCTGCATGCTGATCTCCTGAAAGCGCATGAAGTATCAATATTGCATTCGACTTTGCAGCGTTTAACTCTCCATAGGTCTCATAAGCAAGCCTTATTGGATGAAAATAATCCCCTATATCAAGCCTGACAGGCTCTTTTAGATCAAAATATTTAGTTTCTACAATACCCGGTGCTTTCGACATCATTTATCACCTTCTGCAATATCAACTAAAAAGCCATGTAGAAAGATATCTCTCACCCGTATCAGGAAGAACGCAGACTATAGTCTTTCCTTCAAACTCTTTTCTTTTTGCAACCTTTAATGCTGCATACATTGCTGCGCCGCTTGATATACCTACAAGTATACCTTCAATTTTAGCAAGAAGCTTTGCTGTCTCGCCTGCATCTACATGAGAGACCTTTATGATCTCATCTATTATCTCTTTATTTAAGACCTCTGGGATAAATCCAGCTCCTATACCCTGTATCTTATGGCTGCCGGGTTTTTCACCAGATATAACAGCTGACTCTACAGGTTCGATCGCTATTATCTTTATTGAAGGATTTCTCTTTTTTAATACCTCCCCAACGCCTGTAAGAGTCCCTCCCGTACCTACTCCTGCAATAAACACATCTACCTTACCATCTGTATCGCTCCATATCTCCTCTGCTGTAGTCCTCCTATGCACTTCAGGATTAGCGCTATTATTAAACTGCTGAGGCATAAAGCTATTCTTTGTAGTTTTCACTATCTCCTCGGCTTTTTCAACAGCGCCTTTCATGCCTTTTGCGCCATCTGTAAGCACTAATTCAGCTCCAAATATTTTAAGAAGCACCCTGCGCTCAATACTCATCGTGTCCGGCATGGTAAGCATAAGCTTATACCCCTTTGAAGCGCATACAAACGCAAGCGCTATGCCTGTGTTTCCGCTTGTAGGCTCGACTATGACAGTCTCTTTATTGATAAGCCCTTTTTTCTCAGCATCCTCTATCATTGCAAGCCCTATCCTATCCTTAACGCTTGAGAGAGGATTGAAAGATTCCATCTTTGCCAGGATAGTAGCGCCCAACGACTCAGCTAATTTATTGATCTTTACAAGAGGAGTCTTGCCGATAGTTTTTGTAATATCTTCATATATCCTAGCCATAACTACCTCCTACTATTTTTTAATGCCTGTTCAATATCTCTTATTATATCATCAATATGTTCGATTCCAACTGATAACCTTATATAGTCAGGTGTAACCCCTGTTGCAAGCTGTTCTTGTTCTGAAAGCTGCTGATGAGTAGTGGTAGCCGGATGTATCGCAAGGGTCTTTGCATCCCCGACATTGGCAAGATGCGATATCAGCTTCAGGGAATCGATAAACTTTACAGCTGGCTTTGCCCCGCCTTTTATACCAAACCCTAATATTGCGCCAGCTCCTTTTGGCAGATACTTATCCGCCTTCTTTTTTTCAGGGCTATTTTTAAGGCCGGGATAACTTACCCATTCGACATCCTTTTGTCTTTCCAGGAACTCTGCTACTTTTAATGCATTTTCACTATGCCTCGGCATCCTTAAATGCAATGTCTCCAGGCCCTGCAAAAATAAAAACGCGTTAAATGGTGAAAGCGCTGGCCCAATATCCCTAAGAAGAGTCACTCTTGCTTTTATGATATACGCTATATTCCCGAGCGGTTTTAATGCCTCGACGAAATTCACTCCATGATAGCTAGGATCCGGATCAGCTATCAGAGGGAATTTTCCATTTGTCCAGTCAAACTTGCCCGAATCTATTACAGCGCCGCCTATGGAAGTACCATGGCCTCCTATAAATTTTGTTGCTGAATACACTATGATATCCACCCCATGATCAAAAGGCCTCAAAAGATAAGGAGAAACAGTGTTATCCAATATTAAAGGTATCCCGTTTTTATGCGCTACACTTGAAAGCGCTTCCAGGTCAGTTACATTGAGCTTCGGGTTTCCTATGCTCTCAGCATATATCGCCTTTGTCTTGGGTGTTATAGCCTTTTGAAAACCTTCAATGTCCTCTGATGCTACAAACTTTACCTTTATACCAAGCCTCTTAAAGGTATAATGAAAAAGTGTGTATGTGCCTCCATATAGATTGTCAGCCGAGATTATCTCATCTCCTGCCTGCGCTATATTTAAAAGAGCGATCGTGATAGCTGACTGGCCGCTTGCCACGCCCAGCGCGCCTACTCCGCCCTCAATAGCAGCAAGCCTTTTTTCGAAGACATCAGTTGTCGGGTTCATCAAACGCGTATAGATATTACCGAATTCCTTTAATGCAAAAAGGTTTGCAGCATGCTCAGTGCTCTTAAACTGATAGGATGTTGTCTGGTATATAGGTACTGCGCGAGCCCCTGTTGTCGGATCCGAAACCTGGCCGCCGTGAAGCGCCAGGCTCTCAACTCTTAATTCTTTGTCTATCTCTGACATTGTAATCCTCCTTTTTTAGATAGCGTATGCTATTTCCTTTTTTTGTGTCTTTTTATAATCGCTGACCAGGTCTTTCAATGTAACGCCTGAAAGCGTATTAGCTATAGATATGCCGACTTTACTCCAAAGCCCTCTAGTGACACACATGGTAGACCTGGGGCACCTGGCCTTATCTTCTACGCAGCTTACAAGAGTTAGCTTCCCTTCCAGGGCTTCTATTACCTCTTTCATGGTTATCTTGTCAGGAGATCTTGACAAGATATACCCGCCCTTAGCACCCCTAAAAGAGTTTACAAGGCCTTTTCCCTTCAAAAGCATGATTATCTGACTCAGGTACTTCTCAGAAATATCCTCTGACCTAGCTATGTCCTTAAGATATAACTGGCCCTTGTCATAGTGCAATGCCAGCTGCAACATTAACCTCGCGCCATATCTTGCTCTTGTCGATATCTTCATCTTTCCTCCTAATCACTAGTAAACAGATAGAATTAGTAGTAATTATACTCAAAAAAATAATCCTGTCAAGGATTTTTATAATTTATTTTACAGCGGGTGCATTGTAACTCATATTGCGAAAATTTTCAATTCAAAACCCCTGATCTGTTATTCGTAACTTCCGACACCAACTCGTTTGCTGTCTTGTATCCCAGTATTTTACGGGGATAGTTATTCATCCATTCTTCTATTCTTT
>JBDRJN010000027.1:0-2163 GCA_043814965.1 Candidatus Omnitrophota bacterium | reverse complement strand
GTTTTAGCGGTATAATCTATCTGCTCCATAATCTCTCCTCTGTTTATTTTGTTGGTTCGTCACCTTACAAAATAACAGATTTCAAGAGATATGGGGCATTTTTATTCCATTATTTTTCGCACTTATAATTACAATCTACCTTGACACCCCGAGACACATGATGTAGCCTACTTATACTAGCAACAATAAAAAAGGCATGCCCCAATGAATAACTATGATTACGCCATTATAGGAAACTGCACAACCGCTGCCCTCGTATCCTCAGAATGCAGTATTGACTGGCTCTGTATGCCATATTTTGACTCTGCGTCTGTATTTGCCAGGCTTCTTGATAAAGATATCGGGGGGTATTTTAAGATCCAAGCAGCTAATATAATAAATATAAAGCAGAATTACCTCCCCCACACTCCAATAATCAGAACTACCTTTGAAACAAGAGAAGGGGTCTTTGAGGTAAGGGATTATATGCCTCGTTTTATTGACTCAAGAGGCGAGTATTATTGTCCGTCAGAGATACATAGAGATATACTCCTCATATCGGGCAACCCCAGGATATTGGTCGATATCAAACCAAGGCCCAACTATGCGATGAGTGAGGCGGATTTTATATATGAAAAGGATTCTATAAAGATAATATCCAAAAAAGGGGAATATAATAGTTTTTATCTATATAGCAATCTTGACCTTAAGAAAATAATCGAGAATGAGCCGATAGAACTTAAAGGAACGTCATTCCTTCTTCTCTCATATCATGAAAAATTAGAAAAGATAGATACAGACAAGATCTATATAGAATACGAGAAGACAAAGACCTATTGGCTTGATTGGGTATATAGGACGAAGCTTCCTGACAACTATAAGGATTTTATCATACGTTCTGCGATCACTCTCAAGCTTTTGACATACCAGAGGACAGGGGCGCTGATAGCTGCCCCTACGGCCTCGCTTCCTGAGATCATAGGCAAAGGCAGGAACTGGGATTATAGGTATTGCTGGATCAGGGATGCGTCGATGATAGTAGACCTATACGCAAGGATAGGGCACCTGAAGTCCGCCACCAGATATATGAATTTTGTATTGAATAGGATGCTCCTAAAACACGATAATATATCCGTACTTTATGGCATAAACGGAGAAAAAGTACTTACTGAAAAAATACTGGAGCATTTGAGCGGTTATGAAGGCTCAAGGCCTGTCAGGATAGGTAATGATGCGTACCGTCAAAAACAGAATGATCTATACGGCCAGCTTATAGAGGCTATTTATACGTATTTTGTGGTCAATCAGAGAGAAAAAGCAGGTTTGAAAGAAGAGATATGGACCATGGTAAGGTCTTTGGCTCATTCTGTAATAGAGACATGGCAGGGTGTTGATAGTGGTATCTGGGAAAGGCGCGGGGAGATGAAGCACTATGCGCACTCCAAGCTTATGAGCTGGGTAGCTATGGACAGGGCTACCAAGATAGCTGCTTCTATAGGAAGGGCTAAATATTCTGATCTATGGGGAAGCAAGGCAGATGAGATAAAAAAAGATATCCTGGATAAGGGATGGAACCCCAAGATAAACTCTTTTACTATGTACTACGGGTCAGACGAGCTTGATGCCTCCAATCTATTGATGCTTCACTACGGGTTTTTACCAAAAGATGACACAAGGATCATAAGTACAGTAAAAGAGACATATAAGAACCTGACAAAAGAAGGTTTTACTTTTAGATATATAGAGGAAGATGGTTTTGGTAAGCCGGAAAATGCGTTTATTGTCTGTACTTTTTGGATGATAAATGCCCTATACCTGATAGGAGAAGAAAAAAAGGCCTATGAGATGTTCGAGAATATCATAGAACGCGCCAATAGGTTTGGCCTTTTTTCAGAAGATATAGAGACCTCTTCAGGCAGGCTGACAGGCAACTTTCCACAAGGCTATTCTCACCTGGCGCTTATCCAGACAGCCCTGCTTCTAGAGACATCTTATAACTGGAGCGATATCCACCAATTTAGCCCAAAACAGCCAAAATAAAGTGTGGTAGATTGTAATTATAAGTGCGAAAAATAATGGAATAAAAATGCCCCATATCTCTTGAAATCTGTTATTTTGTAAGGTGACGAACCAACAAAATAAACAGAGGAGAGATTATGGAGCAGATAGATTATACCGCTAAAA
>JBDRJN010000026.1:0-12178 GCA_043814965.1 Candidatus Omnitrophota bacterium | reverse complement strand
TAAATGAGGCCATTACTTACGGAACGATAGTGAACGTAAGTAATATGGCCGAATTTATCCCGAGTCACTGTTGCTTGATGTTATGTGACGAGGGATCATGTTTTGTCTATAAGCTAGGCCATTACTTACGGAACGATAGTGAACGTAAGTAATATGGCCGAATTTATCCCGAGTCACTGTTGCTTGATGTTATGTGACGAGGGATCATGTTTTTACTGTGGTTAATTTATGCCCTAATTTCTGTTTTTTTGTCTCTAGATATTTTCTATTTAAGTCGTTTGGTTCTATCTCAAGCGGGATCCTTTTTGTAAGCTTAAGGCCATATCCTTCGAGGCCTACTATCTTTTTAGGATTATTGGTCATAAGCTCTATCCGCTTAACGCCTATATCAGAAAGTATCTGGGCGCCTATCCCATAATCCCTAAGATCTGCTTTAAAACCAAGCGCCTCATTGGCCTCCACTGTATCAAGGCCCTTATCCTGCAATGCGTATGCCTTGATCTTGTTTTCTAGGCCTATGCCCCTTCCTTCCTGTCTCATATAAAGAAGCACCCCGCAATCTCTCTTGCTTATTACATTTAAAGCCCTATGTAATTGCTCACCGCAATCACATCTTTTTGACCTAAAGATATCTCCTGTAAGGCACTCCGAATGCACCCTGACAGCAATATCTTTTTTAGGATCTATCTTTCCCTTTACAAGCGCTATATGATGAGAATCATCTATCTTTGACCTGTAAAGATGCATCTTGAATATACCGAAATCTGTTGGGAGCTCAGTTGATACTACTTTTTCTACTAACTTTTCTGTCCTTCTCCTAAATTCTATGAGATCCCTGATAGTGCATATCTTAAATTTATGTTTTTTTGAAAACTTCACTAGATCAGGTGTGCGGGCCATAGTGCCATTTTCATTGATTATCTCGCATATCACTCCTGATGGATAAAGGCTTCCCAGTTTCATGAGATCCACGCATGCCTCTGTATGCCCAGCTCGCGTAAGCACCCCGCCCTCTTTTGCGCGAAGAGGAAATATATGTCCTGGCCTTACTAGATCAGATGGCTTTGTCTTAGGATCTATAAGCGTCTTTACAGTAACCGACCTATCATGAGGAGAAATACCAGTATCTACGCCATGCCTTGCGTCTATAGAAATGGTCCAAGCTGTCTTAAAAGGGTCTTCTGTATCTTCAAACATTGGATGCAGCCCTAATTCATCAAGCCTTCTGCTTTCCATAGGGATGCAGACAAGCCCTCTTCCATGTTTTATCATGAAATTTATAGCCTCTTTATCCGCGAACTGAGCAGCGCAGACCAGATCGCCTTCGTTCTCACGGTCTTCATCGTCTATGACAATAATGGTCTTTCCTCTTTTTAGGTCATTGACTGCTTCCTTAATAGTATTGAACACCGCACTAACCTCCCGGATCTATTTAATCTACAAATCTATATTTAATAAGAGCCCACAAAGCTGATATCGCATGATACCACTTTATCTTTTTACCTTCTGAATAGTCCCTTCCATAGTATGAGATCGGGATCTCGTAGACCCTTATCTTGTGTTTTTTGAATATCTTTGCTGTTAATTCAGCCTCAACCGTGAAATCCTTGGATCTAATATCAATATCCTTGATAACTTCTCTTTTAAAGACCTTATAACCTGTCTCCATATCTGTCAAGGTAGTGTTATAGATAATATTGGTCAATAAACTTAAGATATTATTCCCTACTTTATGCCAAAACATATAGACCCTCTGGGGCCTTCCGCCAGACAGCCTTGACCCATATACCACATCAGCTGCTCCAGCAATGATAGGCGCGATAAGATTAGAATATTCATTAGGGTCATATTCAAGATCAGCATCCTGGATTATCACTATATCGCCTGTTATATTATTGAATCCTGTCTTTAACGCGCTGCCTTTACCAAGGTTGCGGCTGTGATATAAGACCTTTATACTATCGGATGCCAGGCCCTGCAATATCTGCTTGGTATTGTCAGTAGACCCGTCATCCACTACCACGATCTCTTTTTCGATATCAACTGCCTGGACCCTTTTAATGATCTTTTCTATTGTCTTTTCTTCGTTGAAGACCGGTACTACTATAGATAATTTCATTTAAACCTCCTAAAATTTTCTATTCATAAAAAAACCCGAAAAGAGTCTTCGGGCGTATATTTATCGCTTACTCCATCTTCTATCATCTAGCCTTTAACAATCGGTCCCGGAATCTCGCCGGATCTGCCCTGCTATTGCAAAGCTCGCGGACTTTACCGCCGGTGGGGAATTTCACCCTCTCCCGAAGATCTCTAACTTATTGAGATCATTATAGCAATACCCTCGAGATTGTCAATATAAATCTAACTATCCCCAGCTAAATATCTATCTTGCTAAATATTAAATACTGTCTACTTGTGTGTACTGTTTTCGAAGGACGTACAATTTTCCCAGCGTGAAAATTGTACTCCGTTTTCTTTTTCGCTCTCGCCTGAACCTTATCTAGGGTAGGGGAGCTTTAAAGCTCCCCTACCGATATATACGAGAGCGAACCATGCCCGCTCAAAAGAAAAAGGCCTCTCAAACAGCACACACAAGTAGACAGTTCTAACCTTAATTTAACTAGCTAGGCTAATCATAGTAAGACTTTCCTAATAAGCGAATTGAAAGTTTAGTCTTTTACTGTGTACATTTTAGCTTTTACTTACAGGCTAAAAACTGTTTGAGGCTATATATAGATAATAGGCCGAGTTTTTTTAGCCCTATATAAAATGTTCCTTAAAAGACGATCCCGAGCAACACTCTTATGATACTATGTTGCGAGGGGAAACTTTCACCTTGAGCTTATAGGAAAGCCTTACTATTGTTATATAAAGTTAAGACTTCACTTATTCATATGAAATTGCTATAATACATTTATGAATAAATTACCTATAAATATATCCAGTTGGTTTGGATCGCTCGATAGCTTAATAGACAGTCTATACAACAATAAGGTTCTTGATATAAATGATTCTTCTTTAGATGGCCTTTTAAATGACCTCCTAAAAACAAATCTCACCATATGGCAATATGAAGACCAGGCAAGGCGAATTGATGTCAATGACGCAGTAATAGCAAACGTAAAAAGAAATATAGATAAATTCAATCAGATAAGGCATAACATCATAAATACCATGGATGCCTTTATAAGGGAAGATATTGAAAAAAATATACCCAATATACCTAAAGATACGCCTTTAAACTCCGAAGCCCCGGGAAGTATATTTGACAGGCTTATGGTACTTGCTTTAAGAAGCTACCATTTAAAAAAAGAACTGGGCCGTAAAGATGCATCAGAACCTCACAAAAAAAGATGCCTTGGCATGCTAGAAGAAGTCAAAGCCCGCTCTATAGACCTATTAAAATGCCTGGAAGTACTTATGGATGATTACTACGGGGGGAAAAAGAAGCTAAAATCATACAAAGAACACAAGCTATACAATGACCCCGAGTTAAACCCTGCCCTCAGAAAAAAGTCCTAAAAATTCCTTTGCAGTATCAGCCCAATCAAAAGCCCTGGCCCTTTCTTTACCTTTTATGATCATTTTTTCTCTCAAGGCCTCATCATGTATCAGGCTAAACATACCTTTAGCAATATCTTTATGATCATACGGGTCTATAAGCATTGCACTGTCCCCCGCTATCTCGCCGCATGAAGAAGTCTTGGATGTCACAACAGCTGTACCTGATAAAAAAGCCTCTATTACAGGAAAGCCAAAACCTTCATAAAAAGACGGGTATACAAAAAGTAATGCCTCTTTATATAACTTTATAAGTTCATCATGGTCAACCCTGCCTTTGAAGACTATATCTTTTTTAAATTCTGACCCTTCATATTCCTTGAATACATCCTCGTACATCCAGCCTTTCATGCCTACTATATAGAGCTTTTCCTTTATACTATGTTCTTTTTTTAATAGCTCAAAGGCCTTGATAAGATTTTTGATATTTTTTCTTGGCTCGATCGTCCCGACAAATAGTATATAATCTTTTTTATTACCAGGCTCGGTATCCATAGAACTAAATCTTTTGTCTATCCCGGGATAGATCACCTTTATCCTGGATCCCTCAACATCATAGAATCTTATAAGGTCTTTTTTGGTATTTAAGGAATCTGCTATCAAAGTATCTGCTTCACTCAAGGTGTATTTCAGCTTTTCATCTATCTCTTTAAGTGTCTTGGTATCGTGGCCTTCAGGGTATGCCTTATTTATTACATCATGCACAGTAACAAAAAATCTAGCCCCTTTTGGCCTTTTAAGGTCATAACTTGAGGTATGAAATACATCCAGGTCCTTAAATATCTTATAAGGGCCTCTATTGAGATAGTCCATTATATACCTGAAATTTGGGCCTGGCAGCTTAAAGGCCTTTCTTTTGAGGTCTATCAGCTTTTTCCTGCCATATAGACAGTAATCATTTAGGCTATCGATCTTTGCAAGAGAACTGACAAGGTCTAGTGTATAATTACCAATACCTGTTCTCGTCTTTTTAAGTGTTGAGCGTATGTCTATGCCTATTTTCATATTAGCCTTAACCCGGCAGGATATCGTGCATTCTTTTATAAGGTACATCTAAGCTATGGCAAAAACCGACGATCTCGTCAAATATATGTTTTGGGATATTTGGTATGGCTATTATGACTTCATCGATATCATTGTGTTTTACCAGGCGCGGCAACTCTCCTCTAGGGCCAAATACAGTTATACCATGTATACGCTTGCCTATCTTCTCTTCATCATCATCCAAAAATATAATAGGTTTATAATTTAAAAGCTTATTATTTTTTATTTCCCTGATTATAAACTCTCCGGCATCCCCTGCTCCATATATCAAGGCTCTTTTTCCTTTTAAACCCACCTGGTCAAATATCTCCTTATATATCCTTTCCAGTATCCTCACCCCGCTGATCAAGACAAACAATAAAAGCCAGTCTATGATAAAGACAGCCCTTGAAAAATCCTGGAACCGCCATATAAAAAGTAATATCACAGTAGATATGACAGAACTCACTGTGATCGCCTTAAAGATATCTATCATATCAGGTATGCCTATATATCTCCAAAATCCTCTATATAGGCCGAATCTAACAAAGACAATGTATTTTATTATTAAGATTATAGGTAGGGACCTTGTGATAAGCACCTGGTTCTGAGGTAACAATATACCCTCGTACCTCAATAGATAAGAAGATATATATGCTACACATATCAATATAAAATCAACGAATACTTCCAGTATCCTTCTTTTATGCAAAAGAATGCTATTGAGTACGACATTATTTTCTTTTTTTCTGACTTTTATTATATCAGCATCACTATAGACCTTGACCTTTCCTAAAAAAGCGGTGAAATATATAAAAAATATAGACACAAGAAGCACCAGTATAGTAGTCACCAATGGATGCACAAACATGGACAATACGCTTATAGCGCCAAAAACAATACAAATGATATAAAGCACCATTACTGCTTTTTTGTCAGACAGGCCCAAGACGACCATCCTATGGGAAATATGGTCTTTTCCTCCCTGGAATACATTCCTCGAGGACAGGCCCCTCATAAGAGCTACGAACGCAGTATCAAATATAGGGACAGCCAGTACCAATACTGGTATAGCCAGTACCATCAATAGGTGGGTCGACTCCTTCCAGCTTCCCTGGAGAGT
The DNA here is from genome assembly GCA_043814965.1 of Candidatus Omnitrophota bacterium. Classification (GTDB taxonomy): domain Bacteria; phylum Omnitrophota; class Gorgyraeia; order Gorgyraeales; family Gorgyraeaceae; genus JBDRCN01. The sequence goes on along the minus strand of JBDRJN010000026.1, from coordinate 6,471 downwards.
TATCGTAGCAAGCATAAAACCAATGAACATGCTTCCGCAATCTCCCATAAAGATCTTGGCAGGGCTAAAATTATACCTCAAAAAACCAAACAGGCTCCCGGCAAGTATCAAGGCTGGTAAAGAGACTGTAAAATTCCCATTTAAAAACGTGAACAAGAATAAAATAGCGCTTATGATCGCGGCTACTCCTGCAGCCAGGCCATCCATATTGTCCAATAGATTTATCGCATTGACTATGATAAGCATCCATAGAACAGTCAGGGGTACACTTACTATATCATATGGGATAATATTTATCCTCACGCCGAATACTACCAATAATGATGCGACTATTATCTGTCCTATCAGCTTGGTATAAGGCTTGATGTGTCTTATGTCGTCAAATAACCCAAACAAAAACATTATTGCGCCGCATACTATAATACCGACACCTTCAACAGTAATATGGACAAGAAAGACATATGGTATGATAAATGAAATAAATATAGCTACTCCGCCGAAAAGCGCTACTTCTTTTTTATGCCATCTGTCTTCCCTGGGCTTGGCGACAAAGCCTTTAGCCAGGGCCATCTTTTTTATTAAAGGGGTCAATATAATGGATAAGACAAAAGCAACAAGGAAAGATATAATATACTGCTTTATCATAAGAAGTTCTTGCTTAAAAAGGTCATATGTTTGTTTCTAGGGTGTATTGGACGACACTTTGTATGATCTTATCAAGCGATATTGTGGGAGAAAAACCTACTAAACCTTTGATCTTACCAGTATCAGGGATCCTGCGCTGCATATCTTCAAACCCTTCTTCGTATGCCTGGTCATAGGGTATATAGACTATTTTGGATCTACTTTTAGTGATCTTTACGATCTTCTTGGCCAAATCCTCTATGGTTATCTCTTCCTGGCTTCCAATATTAAATACATTACCAACAGCGTCTTTATTGTTCATCAGTTTTATAATAGCATTTACCGCGTCCATGACAAACAAGAAACATCTCGATTGCTTTCCGTTCCCATATACAGTTATGTCCTCGCCTTTGAGAGCTTGATTTACAAATCTGGGGATGACCATGCCATAATAGCCTGTCTGTCTCGGGCCCACTGTATTAAAAAGCCTTACTATTACTGTCGGGACCTTTTTTTCCTTCCAGTATATATAAGCCAACATCTCATCAACTGCTTTTGCAGTAGAATACCCCCATCTTGTTTTAAGGGGAGACCCTAATATCCTGTCATCATCTTCTTTTAAAGGGCCGTTTGTGTTTTTACCATATATCTCGGAAGTAGAAGTGATAAGAAGCTTTTTATGGTAGCGATGAGCCATCTCAAGCACTATCTCGCTTCCCTTGATATTAGTGGTCAATGATTCAAGAGGTTTTTTTACTATTAGATCCACCCCGACGGCTGCCGCAAGGTGATATATGACATCTACCTTTTCTACTAATTTATCGACCAATGCCTCATTAAGAATAGTGCCCTCTATAAAGGTAAACTCTTCGCGTTCCTCTAAATGAGCTATATTTTCAAATCTTCCGGTAGATAGGTCGTCAAGAACAGTTACTTCATCGCCCTCTTCAAGAAGCCTATCTGATAGATGCGACCCTATAAATCCCGCGCCGCCCGTTATCAATGCCCTCATCTTTGCTCCTTTTTTAAGATATCATTATATAACTTAGCCATATCATTTACAAGCCTCTCTTTAGAAAATCTTTTTTCTACCAAGATCCTGCCATTCCTGCCAAACTCTTCTCTTTTTGCAGGATCCTTGACCAGATCCATCAACTTTTCAGTAAATTCATCAGCATTACCCGGGGTTACGAGATAGCCGCTTTTACCATCTTCTATAACATCAGAGACCCCGCCCACATTAGTACTGATAACTGATCTCCCCGCAGCCATGGCTTCGATCAATGATACGGGAGTGCCTTCATTAAGGGATGTGAGTGACACTATATCCAGTTCTTTATATATCTTTGGCAGGTCCCTTATCCATCCCTTAAACTCTATCATATCCTTTATCCCGAGTTTTTCAGCATAATTCTCAAGCTCTTCTCCCAATTCACCGTCACCAACTACTACAAACCTTACTTTTTTACCAAGCCCTCTCGACTTTATATTATACGCTACGTTAAACAGCATCGCATGGTTCTTTATAGAGGTAAGCCTGCCTACTGTACCTACTACAATGACTTCCCCCTCTTCTTTATGCGGCAGCTTCAAAAGCTCATCCAGGTCAAACCCCAGCTCTACTACGCTGATCTTATCTTTTTCTGCTATTCTAAAATCGCTTGTAAGCTCTTTTTGTAGAGCGCTGCTTACTGTCACCAACCTATCTGTAAAAAAAGCTAAGGACCTCTCTACCAAGATAAAAAATCCTGTTTTTTTCTTTCCAAAATAACTATGGAACACATGCCCATGGAATGTATGGACCAATCTGCACCTTCTCCTTCTAAGCATGATAAGATTTATAAGATTATAACATATGCCTGCAAGCCTGCCCAATGTCCCGGCTTTTGCAGTATGGGTATGTATGATATCTGGTTTTTCTTTCCAGATGATCGAGAAGATATCCCAGAATGCCTGAAAATCTTTCTTTAAAGAAAGTTCTCTTGTAAGCCATCTTATTGTAATAGGCCTTACCCCGTATTCCTGGGCAATATAACGCATATCTCCTTCACCTTGCGAGATCTCGCCGCATACAAGCAGGGTCTTGAAGCCCCTGGTCTCGAGTTCTTTTGTCAAAAGTACCGCATTCCTTGCAGGCCCGCCTATATTGAGACGGGCAATTATTCTAATGATCTTAATATTATTATTTTTCATTTTTTTTCTGCTACCACAATGATATTTGGCGCGAAATAACCGATATTTCCATGTATAAATAAAGATTCTACCTTAGATATCCAATAGAATAATTGTCTAAGCGCATAGTTTTTAAGATCTAATATAGCAGGGCTTGGATACTGGTAATAATGCCCGACATATTTATGCCATACAGGGATCTGGATAGGCTTGCCTATAAAAACTCTCTTTATGCGATAGCCGCATTCATTGAGCATCTTTTGTAAAGTCTCTTGGGTAAAATGAGATACATGCTCATAAGAATCAAATATATCATGATCCTTTAGTTTTCTAGTAACTTTGGCAAGCCACAATTTTAATAGATTATATTTGCCATTAGGGACTTTTATAAATAATATCCCGTTCTTTTTTAAGACTTTCCCTATATCTTCTAAGATCTTCTTAGGCTCGACTATATGTTCAAACACATCCGTCATGGTAACAATATCAAAATAGTCTTCTTCAAAACCCGCTTCACTTAGATAACATGTCTTTATATTCAGATTAAAATATTTACGAGCCATATCAGATAGCGCAGGCGAAGGCTCTACTCCAAAAACATTCCAATCCTTACCTCTGGTATTTCTTAAGAAAAAGCCAATATTTGTTCCTATATCCAAAAAATTGCCTTCTGGTTTTATGCTTTCTATTATTTTTAGATCTTCCAGATAATTAGGGTCTCTGTGATGCCTGCCAGTCCCCTCGAATACAAGCTTTGCCTCTTTAAAATATTTTTCCTCATCTCCCCAATAGTTCTTCCCAGGGTCTTTAACCATAGGATTTACATATATAAAACTGCAATTATTACACTTCACTATACCCAGAGGACCTCTTTCCTTGTATATCTCTAAATAATCATTGCTATCGCATAGAGGACAGTTGCGTATCGTTGTTTCTTCTACGCTATAATGTTCCTTCTGCGATCCCCCTCTTTCATATTCCATCAAGATCTCTTTTGGTTTGTTATAATATATTCTCTTTAGCCAAGCTCTAAACAATCTATTACAACGCCCTCTTCTACTATAGCTGCGGTTCGATTATTGCTCCTCGACTAAATCTTTTTATCATATAAAGTATCATAAAAGGTTCGGCAAAATATCTTAATCTATAACATACAGCTAACATCACACACATTAATATGGAACATATCACAGGAGTTAAAATTAACCAGTCTTTTTTGAACCTAATCAACGAGATCAAGAAGCCCAGATGAACTATAAGATTAATAGGGTTCCATTGCACATGGCTCGGTAGAAAATCAAAATTTTTCGGCAGAAAATATATAATAAGTTTTCTTATTATCAATCTTAATTCCGCTAATGGATTTTTTCTTATCCAGTCTTTTGCCAGATCTTCCATAGCAATGCTTTGTTCATACTCATTAAGGTCGTCAAAATCAGGTATTTCCTTTCTTATATATCCATAGAATACATTGTTAGGATTTTTAAAAGCTCCATGAAAACTACCTCTTGCCAAAGGATTGTGTCCTTGCAATAATTCAAGCCCGCTCTGAGTAGATAGCATATAAGCCCCGAACATATCATGATTCTTTTTGAGAACAGGGATAGTAATCAAAAGCATTAATGCTATACTTATTATTGGGATAATTTTTCGTTTAGTTATAAAAAAATAAACCGAAAGTACTCCGAAATATACAAAGATAAAATAATATTTAAAAAAATAAGATATAAGTATCAATATAGGAACTATAAATAGTTTCTCAGATTTTACTAGGCAATACATTATTATGACCATTAAAGGAGTCGTAATATTCTCATATAAAATTGTAGTTCCTATATAAAACATTAATGAAGGGTAAATACCATAAAGTAATGTCCCCAAAAAACGAAATCTCGAAAGCATCCTATAAAAACATATAAGCGATACAGCATATACAAAAAGACTTATGGCATAGACAAATAGAGACCAGGCTTTCTTGCTTATTCCAATACGCTGTATCCAGATATATAGATAAACAAGGAATGTATTTTGTAAGCTTGTCTTCTTACCCTCATATGTATAATCCAAGCCCTTGTTATAATTTGACGCTATTTCATAACTTCTATTTTCATCATATGGCCATGACAAATTAGGATTTATTATAGAGATAAAAATTATCCTGAAAAGAACTAATACTATAATTAAAAAAGTAATTGGCTTCATCTTTGAATGTTATCCATTAGAGTCAATTTTCTAGGTCTTCTTTTGTATTTTATAAAAATATCTTTCAATCCACTACAATATATTCTCTTTATCTATGAACATCTTATGCCATAATTCCAGATTCAATAAAGTCCAGATACGACTGCCATTATTGGCGTTACCCAAATAATGGTCTTTTAATAGTCTTTCTACGCTCTCTTTTTTAAAATAGCCTCTTTCTATACATTTTTCATTTGTTAATATATCATGTGAATAATCTTTAAGTTCACCCCGAAACCATACATCTATAGGTATTCCAAACCCCATCTTTCCCCGCGAAAGTATCTCTTTAGGCAATTTATCCTTTAAAGCAACTTTTAAAATATATTTCAATTTTACTCCTTTTATTTTAATATTGCTAGGGATAGTTGCGGCAAACTCCATTAACCTATGGTCCAGAAATGGGGATCTTCCTTCTAAAGAATTAGCCATAGTAGCTATATCCATCTTTACAAGTAGGTCATCCAAAAGATAGGTCTTAATATCCGTTGACATCACAGAATCTACAACATCCTTTGACCTGTAATCATTAAATACTTTATCTAAAAATATAAAAGACTGCTTATTTTTAAGTCCATCTCTAAAATCTTCTCTAAACAAATTATCCTTTTCAGGATCTTTAAAAATAGATACCCAGTTATAATGTCGTTCTCTATAAGGTTTATCAGACATGAGCATAAATCGCTTCAGCCTTGTATAAAAATCTTTTATAGCCAAAGATTCAGGAATTTTATCTGCGATAAGTTTAACTATTGGTTTCCTTATTTTTCCAGGTATCATATGTAAAAATTCAGCGAATCTTGCTGCCATAAACCTCTCATACCCCCCAAAACTTTCATCGCCACCATCCCCATTCAAAGCCACCTTGACCTCTTGTCGAGCCATATTAGCCACATAATAACTGGGAAGCGCTGATGAATCAGCGTATGGTTCATTGTAATACCAGACAAGTTTAGGCAACATTTTAATAGCATCTGGTTCAACGATATACTCACGATGTTCTGTCTGGAATCTATCAGCTATTATTCTGGCATACTTTAATTCATTATAAGTTTGATCCTTGAATCCTATAGAAAATGTCTTTATCTTACCAATATTTATTTTCCTCATAGCATATACAATCGCACTAGAGTCAATCCCCCCACTCAAAAAAACCCCCAAAGGAACATCGCTAATAAGCCTTATCCGCGTTGCCTCTTCGAGTAATCTCATTATCTCGTCACAATATTCTTTTTTACATAATTTTACTTTTTTGGAAAGATCAAGAGACCAGTATCTCTCTATCCGGATACTGCCTTTTTCATACACCATAAAATGCGCTGGCGGCAGCTTCATTATACCTTTAAACATGCTATAAGGCGTAGGAGTATATCCATAAGTTAAATAATCGCTAATAGCTTCTTTGTTCACTTCTACAGAGACCTCTGGGTCCTG
>JBDRJN010000025.1:0-2643 GCA_043814965.1 Candidatus Omnitrophota bacterium | reverse complement strand
GGGACGCGATAACCATGTTTTGCGGCATAGAAAAGGATGATATCATTCTTGAGATAGGGCCGGGCCTTGGAGCGCTCACAGAAGATATTATGCCGCTATGCAGCAAATTAATAGCTGTTGAAAAAGATAGGGGCCTGTCAGCTTGTCTAAAAAATATTTTTCATGATAATAAGAAGCTTGATATTATCAACAAAGATATCCTTGAGTACAGTATAGCATCTTTATATAGAAAGCATAAGAAGAAGATAAAGGTTATTGGAAACCTGCCATTTTATATTACATCACCTATAATATTCCATCTGCTTGAATACAAAAAATATATAGAATCAATAATCATAACTGTGCAGAAAGAGGTCGCAAAGCGCATCATAAGCGGACCCGGAAGCAAGGATTACGGGTTATTATCATGCAGCGTTCAGTATCATACCATGCCATCTATAAAGATGTATATGTCAAAGACATATTTCTTCCCTGTTCCTGAGGTTGACGCTTCCCTGCTAGAGCTTAAAATTCGCAAGGAACCTGCTGTCAGCGTAAAGGATGAGAAACTCTTTATGGGCATTATTAGATCTGCTTTTAACCAGCGCCGCAAAACCCTTTACAACGCCCTTTCCAAAAGCGTATTCGTAAAAATAGAAAGGCTGCTTCTTAAGGAGGCCTTTACTAAGACGGGCCTTGACCTTAGAATAAGGGGCGAAGACTTAAGCTTGCAGCAATTCGCCCTTTTATCGGAAGAGCTCTCAGCAAGCTTCTAACAAATCTTTAGAAAGTCCACTAAGTGCCTTGACCTTTTTGATTTTATTGTGTATATTTAAATGGAGGCAATAAAAAGCATGAAAAGAGGTTTTTTCTAATAGATTAAAAGCGTTGGAAACAGCGCTATTTTTTTGCCTACTTTTATGCACTATTATAAAAGATTTTATAAAATGGTTTATGAACCCAGGTAAATGGAGGGTGCTTATCTTGAGAAATAGAGATAATGTGACGAAGGGGTTATCTATAAAAAAAAGCGGTATTTTGTACAGGATTTTATGCTGGTCTATAATAATTACCTTTGCCTGGCAGCAAGTTGCACTTGGAGCTGAACTTCCAATGCCTGGAAGTGGTTCTAAAGATTGTTTTGATGAGAGAGGATCTTCTATAGAGGATTATCAGAATGGTCTCTGCAGTAACCAACTTTTCATAACTAATCGTAATGCTTCCGAAAAAAACAGAGGTAAGTTCTTAGGTATCAAAAAGAGAACAGAAGAGGAGCCGGCTCCGAATGAACCAATTGATGGACCTGGTCTCCCGCCTCAGGATGAACCAATAGATGATCCAATTGATGGACCTGGTCTCCCGCCTCAGGATGAACCATTAGATGATCCAATTAATGGTCCTGGTCTCCCGCCTCTGGATCAACCGATAGATGGACCTGGTCTCCCGCCTCAGGATGAACCAATAGATGGTCCAATTGATGATCCTGTAAACGACTATTATCCTGTAGATATTTCCCAGTATGAAGGAGATGAGATTATAGTAAGGATAGGCATTGGTGATAACCAGGGGAACTTAGGCTATATTGAGTATAAATACGATTCAGACCACAATCTAATCAGCGAAACCCCATGCACACCTATCGAGGGGTATATACCTATGGTAGATGTTGTGATGGTAAGAAATGACCAATATGACGACGCTGGCAGAAAGATAGGATGTCTTATAGACATATATGATCTACAGGGAAACTACATCAACAGCATTGGATCCAGAATCCAGGGAGGTGGCCCGTATGATGGCGTGAATATCCCTGATGTAACCCTTCCGGATGAACCGAGAGATGAAGGGTTTACCCACGAAACCGATGTCACAATAATAGAACCTAATTATGGGGAAGTGGAAGTTACCCCAGGTCCCGTATTTATAATAATTGAGCCTAGTGAGCCTGCAGTAGATACAGAGATCACAGACATAGAATACGGCCCTTCAGTCGAGACAGAGATTACAGACATAGAATACGGCCCTTCAGTCGAGACAGAGATTACAGACATAGAATACGGCCCCCATTACATCGTATATGAGGAACCCGATGTAGAAACAGAAATAACAGATATAACATATGAAGAACCCGGTGTAGTGACAGAGGTCACAGACATCGTATATGATGAACCCGGGGTAGTTCAAGAGATCACAGATATAGTCTATGATGACCCCGCAGTAGTGACAGAGATCACAGATGCAGTCTATGAATATTGAGAAGAACGAGCAGTAGTCACGAACATAGGATAAGACAACATTATATTCTACAAAGAGATATATATTGGCAGTTCAAGTCTATCAAAGACGTTACATTTGGGGAGGTGAAAACCTCCCCAACTGTTTTTTTATTTCTACAAGACCAACGCCGGATGGGAGATTTTTCGCATTTTTGCGAAGGTTACCCCAAAGCTTTCCCTTTTAATTAATCTTTACTTTACTTATTATTTATGTTATTTTATGTATAAATATAATATGGAGTGGTTGTGACTATAAAAAAAGATACAATAAAATACGTAGCAGAGCTGGCAAGGCTTAAGTTAAAGCCCGAGGAAGAAGAGCTCTTTGCCAGCCAGCTTAATGATATTCTAAAATATATGGATAAGCTCAATAAGCTAGACACCAAAG
>JBDRJN010000024.1:0-2277 GCA_043814965.1 Candidatus Omnitrophota bacterium | reverse complement strand
CGTCTCTTGTTTGATGAAGATATTGCTCTTTTGTCAGCTTTTCTCGTAGCCCTCCATCCAGGCCTAATTTATTTTTCAACAGAATTCCATCCATTGACATTTAATGCTCTCTTCTTTAGCATAGTCATGCTATTTCTTCTAAGGCTGTCCAAGACTCATAGAATAAAAGATGCTTTGCTGTCAGGGGTGTTTATAGGTATAGCATTTTTCGATAGGGCCATAGCACTTATATTTATTCCACTATTTTTTACATTAATGCCTAAAATAAAAGCACCTCTAAAGACCAAACTAAAGTTATTTATATTGACTCTTACGATTGCTTCGCTGGCTGTTGCAGTATGGGGTGTAAGAAATTATAGTCTATTTCATAAACTCATCTTATCCCGCTCTTCAACAGGTTATCTTTTTTGGTTAGGCAATAATCCTAACTCTACTGGCTCAGCGATGTTTGACAAAAATCAATCTATGCTTGATACGCTAGGCAAGGATACCTTATCGCAGCTAAAAACCATGGATGAGCTCAGCCAAAATGAATATTTTAAAGAAACGGCACTGTTATTTGTAAAGCAAAGGCCTTTGAGTTTTCTATCGAGATATTTCAAAAAATTTTATTACTTCTGGTGGTTTTCGCCGCAAGTCGGATCTTTATATCATTTTAATTTTTTATTTATATACAAGCTTTTTTATTTTATCATAATTTTTTCGGCTGTTTCAGGACTATATATTATAGCTAAAAAAAGATCACAGATTCAGAATGTGTATGTCTCTGGAGTCGCATTCGCTGTCATGTGCTGTTTAGCATTGGCTGCTGTTCAGAGCTTGTTTTACATAGAAGGGCGCCATAGATGGGTCATAGAGCCAATTATCATGATATTTTCCTCATTTACTTTTTTATCTATATTAAGGACGATAAGATATGGAATATATGACGCCAGAAAAATGTAATTTGTGTGGTTCAGATAAGTATGTTCTTGTATATAAGGCATACTCGGGGGATGTGACCCTTCAAGTGAACACGTATAGAATTACGGATCATTCTAAAATACTGCCTTTGCGTCTTGTGAAATGCCAAAAATGTAGCCTTATATACGCAAGTCCAAAACCGCCACACAAGGATATTGTATATGGTTATACTAATATGGTAGATGATGCTTATTTAAAAGAAGAAAAAGGACATAGATTATCTGCCAGATCCATACTTAAGACTTTCGAGAGATATAGAAAAAGGGGCAGGCTTTTGGATATTGGTTGTGCTACAGGATTTTTATTAGACGAAGCTCGTAAGAAAGGGTGGCAGGTATATGGGGTAGAACTCTCAAAGTGGGCAGTTGACTTTTCTAGAAATCATCTAGGAATAGGTACTATTCTACAATGCTCTTTTGAAGACGCAGGGTATCCGGACAACTTTTTTGATGTAATAGTCATGAAAGATATAATCGAGCATTTGGAAGACCCGCGCAAAACACTTATTGGAATAAGAAAAAAATTAAAAGTGAATGGCATACTATGCGTTAATACCCCTAATGTTGATAGCCTAATAAGTAAGATTTTAAAAGCAAAGTGGTGGGGAATCAAACACTCGCACCTGTATTATTTTACCCGCAATACATTATATAAAATGTTAGATAAATCTGGCCTTATACCTCTAAAATCTAAATCGCATGTTAGAATATTTACGCTAGACTATTTGATTAGCCAGTCAGAAGGCTATAGTAAAACTCTCTGCAATCTTTTGAAATTCCTGGCGAAACACAAGATCATTCGTAGTAAGCTGCTTCGTATAAACCTTGGAGATCAAATCGAAGTTTATGCAAAAAAGGCACGGAAGTTACAATTTTTAAACGAACTGGAAAAAGTACCGTACATGCCCCTTAAGAAAAAAATGAAAAAGATCGTAGTCTTACCAGCTTACAATGCTTCTATGACCTTAAAAAAGACAGTGGATGACATCCCCAAGGGATCTGTTGACGAAATTATCTGTGTTGACGATGCAAGCCGGGACAACACATCTGATATAGCAAAAGAATTAGGCCTTCGGATCCTCGTCCATAAAAAAAATAAAGGTTATGGCGCGAATCAAAAAACATGCTATAAAGAAGCCTTAAAAAGAGGCGCTGATGTCATAGTAATGGTTCATCCGGATTATCAATATGATCCTAGTACATTACCTAAACTTATAGCGCCTATAGAACTGGGGAAAGCAGATGCTGTCTTTGGTTCACGTATGATGAAGGGAGGGGCTTTAGAAGGAGGTATGCCGTTATGGAAGCATAACGC
>JBDRJN010000023.1:0-48614 GCA_043814965.1 Candidatus Omnitrophota bacterium | reverse complement strand
ACCAATTCTCTTTTGTGTCGTTTTTGGCAACTATGTCAAACGGCGAAGTGTAAGTAAATAAAAGCTTTCGGTCTTTTAAAACAAAATTCGAACCCACGGTCTTTAAAAAATCACGCAAAGGCGGGGGATTTTCTTGCCAAGCGACAGAACCAATTTCATTGCAGGTAGTTACGAATCGTTTGGCGATTTCGAGCCATCCGCCGCTTAATTTCTCTATCTGGCCCAATTTCTCCTGTAAATCTTTCTTTTCATTGAGTAGTTTTGCCTTTAGATTCTGGTATTCTTCAGCTGATATATCCTGTGAAATATATAATTCTATGAGTTTCTCAATCTTTAAATCTGCCTCACTTATCTTATTAGTTATCTGGCCAGATAGAGAAATGGAGGCTTTGCTTTCTCTTAAGGCATAACTATCTAACCTTTTGAAGATTTTATTTTTTGTATCATCATCAATGTAGACTTTCTTTAGAGATTCTTTAATTTGGGAAAGCAAAGCCCTATCTCTAAGAAACTTCTGTGAGCACTTTACGCGCCTCTTTGTACACCGGTAATAAATAAATTCTCCATGGCTCTCGGCAGTGATCATGCGTCCGCACTCACCGCATCTCATAAGCCCTACATAGTCAAACTTGATCCGGTTCCTTACCTGTGGATGCATATTGCCTCGCAAGACTTCCTGGACTTCGTCAAAAAGTTTCTTAGAGATAAGCGGCGGGTGGCTTCCTTCGTAGAGTTCGCCCTTATATCTTATCATGCCATAGTAAAAGGGATTTCTTAGCATATCATCTACGCCATATTGAGAGACAGGCTTGCCTGTCCTACCTAAGAGGCCCCACGCTGTAACTTGTCTATATAACTCTGCTACAGATATATCGCCTTTGGCAAATACTTCGAAGATCTTCTTTACGAATATAGATTTATTCTCATCTACAATGACTGTGCGATTCTTATAATCATTGATATATCCGAGAGGCGCCCATCCAGGCCATTCGCCACGCCTTAACTTCTCACGTATGCCACGCTTCACATTTTCAGATAAATTATCTATATAATATTTACTCTGGCCAAAGGCGATATTAAGCATAAACTTACCTTGAGCAGAGTCATCGAAGCGATAAGTAGGAAATTTTAAGTCTTTCAATAAGCTCTGATCAATAAGATAAATGATCTTACCGCCATCTACGCTATTTCGGGCAAGCCTGTCCGGATGCCATGCAAGTATTCCATCAGCATCGCCTATCTCTATGCGCTTAAGCATATAGTTAAAGAATCGTCTACCGGGCTGTTTAGCTGTCTTAGCTTCGACAAACTCCTCAACGATACTTAAATTTTCCTTTTGGGCGAACTCTCGGAGTTCATGGAGTTGTGAATCTAAAGAGAGTATCTGCCTATCTTCCTCATCAGTGGACTTACGAGCATAAATAAAATATTTATTCATGGTGTCTCCTTATGTCATTCCCGCGAAAGCGGGAATCTGTCGCTTGGCAAATAAAACTTTTTTGAGATCCTGATATATCTCAAAAATGTTTTCTTATTCCGACTTTGTCGGAATAAGAAAATCCCCCGCCTTTGCGTGATTTTTTAAAGACCGTGGGTTCGAATTTTGTTTTAAAAGACCGAAAGCTTTTATTTACTTACACTTCGCCGTTTGACATAGTTGCCAAAAACGACACAAAAGAGAATTGGTGCCCCGAGCAGGATTTGAACCTGCGACCTACTGGTTCGAAGCCAGCCACTCTATCCAATTGAGCTATCGGGGCAAATTTAGTTTATCCCTCACAACCTAACGTAAACAAGTGTTGCTCGGGACAAGAAAGTCTAAAAGTTTAAGGTTCAAAGTTATACTACCATATAGCGATAAGTTGTTCAACAGATTATAACTTCCTCATTGCCAGCTGGCCGCATGCAGCGTAAATATCCTTACCCTTAGATTCTCTTATAGTTACACTGATCTTGCTATTTTCAAGAGCGCTCTTACAAAGGTCTAGCTCTTTTTCAGTAGGTTCGATATATTTTTTTCCAGGGACTGGACTGTATGGTATCAGATTTACCTTTGCTTTCAGGGTCCTGGCTATCTTGGAAAGCCCTTTTATGTCCTCCTGTGAATCATTCTCTCCTTTTATCACAACATACTCCAGAGTGATCTTACGGTTTGAATCTTTTAGATAAAACTTACAGGCCTTTATAAGCTTTTCAATAGGATACGTCCTGTTGACAGGGACCAATACATCCCTGAGTGTATTATTTGATGCATGCAATGAAATAGAAAGGTTTATCTGCAGGCTGATATCATTTAGCTTTTCTATGCCAGGTACTATTCCGCAAGTAGACACTGTTATCCTCCTAGCCCCGATGCCCAGCATAGAAGGAGAATTCATGATCAAGATAGCTTTTGAAAGGCTGCCGAAATTATCCAGAGGCTCACCCATGCCCATGAACACGAAATTGTCTATTTTACGATCCAGATAGTGGTTAAAAAACAATATCTGATCTATTATCTCCGATGATGAAAGGTTCCTTACAAACCCCTTCTCTCCGCTTGCGCAAAACCTGCATCTAAACCTGCACCCGACCTGAGTAGATAAGCAGATAGTATTTCTATTAAAAGAACGTATAAGGACCGTCTCGATGAGATTCCTATCCAGCAGTTCAAATAATACCTTCTCGGTCCCGTCATAAGACTTCAGGTGTTCTTTAGGCATTATATTGCATATATAATAAGCCCTGTCTAATCTTTCCCTTAAAGTACCAGGCAGATTATCCATCTGGCTAAATTCACTTACGCCTTTTTTGTATATCCAATCAAATATCTGAAAAGCCCTATATGAAGGAAAACCTATCTTTCCCAAGTCCTCTTTAAGGCTATTTAATCTAATAGATTTGATATCTATTTTTTCCATAAGTTTGATGCAAAAAATTATTAGTACATTAGGAAAGCAATATCAGCGGGAATTATCTTTTCCTTTGAACCTGTCTAAGATCCTCTTTATGTCAGTATTTCCAGATCTAGCGACCTGCATACAGACAAAAAGCATCACTGAAAACTGCCAGCAATCTTCAGGGCCTGTTATCAGTCCTGAACTGACATCTTCTTTTCTCTCCAATAGATCAGAATAATGCCCCATTGCCTTGTCGATATGGCCTTCGAATATATCAAGTGACGAGGTCTTGTTGTTGTATTTCATGGAAGGAAAGCTCACTCCTCTGACTAAAAAGAAATTTATAATAGTATCATGCCTGAAATCAAGTTCCTTTTCAAAATCAAAGCCGTCAAACTGCGGAAGGTTAGAAGGAAGCACGATAGAAGGTTTTTCTACCAGTATCTTGCCTTTCCTTACTATAGTATCCCCCCTGTTTACGATCGCCTTTGAAAGAAATACATAAGGCAGTTCAGTATCAGAAAAAGTAGCTAGTTCCTGAGTGCGAGAACGAAGTATCCTGGTGTTCTTTAATGCCTTTTCCCACGCATCCTGTAAGTTCATTATGCCATGCTCCTTGTAAAGATTTTTATTTAACTCATTATATTACATATAACTAAAATAGCAATGATATTCTATATATTATTTTTCAGGCTAGACCAAAACAAAATCTATGGTATAATATATGCATATTATGGAAAAGAAACAACCTATTTCTTCATCTAGCTATATATTAAAGAGGTTCAGCTTATATTTTTTAATATTTTCCATACTCCCTTTATTTTTTCTTGCGTATCTCTACTTTCAATACGAGGCGGAAACGACAATAACCATCTCCAAGGAAAATACAAGATGGATAATCATATTGATATCCATGGGGACGATCCTGAGTTTTTTTGTAATAAGGAAGGCTCTTTATAGGATCCATCTATTAAGTGAGAACCTCAAAAAACAGCTATTTGAAAAAATAGACAGGGAGATCATCATGGACTTCGCCAGGGATGATGGTGAAGTAGGCGACCTGGCAAAAGTATTTGGGGATATACTATCTAAATTACAAAAGAATATCGAAGACCTGCAAGAGACCAAAAAGACGCTTCATGAAGTGCTCTCAAAAGTAGGCAAGGCCCTTACCTCTGTAGAAAGCTTTGACTCACTTATCCAGTTGATACTAGAGACTACTATGGATGCGCTCTCTACAAAAAAAGGCGCCATAGTATACTTAAAAGAAGATAAGGATTCCGAGTTAAAAGCGTATATGGGCTTTACAGGGCTTTCCAAAAAAGAGATACTTGATGCTGTATCGAACTATATTAATTTTGCTATAAACGAGAAAAAACCTCTATTCATACCTTCTACGATAAAAGGCTATGAATATGAAAGAGAAACACTGTTCAGCCCTCCCCTAGTATGTATGCCCCTTATATTCAGGGACAAGGTATGGGGCGCGATAGCCTTGAGCGGTAAGAAAAAAGACATCAATTTTTCAGAAGATGAGACCAAGATATTAGCGAATCTAAGTTCTCAGATCGCTATATCATTCGAAAATGCCAAACTAAACAACGATATAGAAAAGACATACTTTGAGACCATGGCAGCCTTGGCATTGGCAGTAGAAGCAAAGGATTATTATTCAAGAGGGCATTCAGAAAAAGTAGAAAGATACGCTATAAAGATCGCCGAGGAATTAAACATACCAAAAGAAGACGTGCAGACTTTAAGATACGCTGCGCGGCTCCACGATGTAGGTAAGATAGGCATAGCTGACAATATCCTCAATAAAGAAGGCAAGCTCCTGCCGGAAGAAAGAGAGATAATGAAAAAACATCCTGAGGTAGGAGAAAGCATAGTAAAGCCTCTTAAAAATTTCCAGCATCTGCTTGAACCTATAAGGCATCACCATGAACTACTTGATGGATCAGGTTATCCTGACGGATTGAAAGGAGATGATATCTCGACTATCACAAGGATACTGACTATCTCTGACATATTTGAAGCGATCACCTCTGACAGGCCCTATAGAAAAGCCCTTCCCATGGAACAAGCCAAAGAGATCCTCCAGGATTTTGCAAACAATGGACGGATCGACAAGAAAATAGTTTCTATATTATTTAAGCTTATTGATGAAAATGGATTATAACCTTGGGTTGGTTCTGATAGGTTATGACCTGGGGCGCCGATGGTGCTGCCTACGATTGTGTCTTGGGTACACACCGGAGGATTTATGATGAGCTTGTATAAAATGTTCTTGAGACATCTCATGGTGTTTTGAAACAGGCAGTGAGATCCTGATAAGCTTTTCTATGCTTTTGACATCTCGGCCTTGATCAGGCATGGCAAATGAGATCGCATGGCCTTTTTGGCCCGCCCTTCCTGTACGGCCGATCCTATGTACATAATTCTGCGCATCATCCGGAAGATCATAATTGATCACAAGTTCGATCCCGCTGACATCGATACCCCTGGAGGCTATATCAGTAGCAACAAGGACCCTGTATCTACCCGACTTAAAACCCTCTAGCGCTTCACGGCGTTGGCCAAGAGAACGGTTTGAATGTATCTCTGCGGCAGTGTGCTTCATGTTTCGGATCTCTCTCACGATCCTTTTTGCATTATGTTTTGTACGAGAGAATAAAAGTATGGAACCCTGATATTGCGCTAGTATTTTTCCGAGAAGACGCAGTTTGGCGTCTTTCTTGACTATAAATAATTCATGGGTGACTTTTTCAGCAGTGGTCCCTGAAGGCGCTACCTCAACGCATACGGGAAGTTTCATGTATTTGGATGTTATCTGCATGATCTCGTCCGGGATAGTTGCTGAAAAAAGCATGGTCTGTTTTTCTTTTGGTATTAAACGCAGGATCTGCTCTATCTGCGGCTTAAATCCCATATCAAGCATGCGGTCAGCCTCATCAAGGACCAGCATCACCACTTCTTCTACTATGACATTCCATCTCTTTATATGGTCAATAAGCCTTCCTGGGGTAGCTATCACTATCCTGGGGTTCTTACGAAGCGCCTGTTCCTGAGGATGCATAGGAGCGCCTCCGATAAGACACGCTGTACGCATACCGAACGGACGTACAATTGCCTGAAAAGCCTCGTCGATCTGGATAGCCAACTCCCTGGTAGGAGCAAGTATCAGGCCCATGCCTTTTTTTTGCGCTAAACGCTGGACCATGGGGATCGCGAAAGAATGGGTCTTTCCTGTCCCTGTCTGAGCAATGCCTATGATGTCTTTACCCTGAAGGCCTATAGGAATAGCTTTTATCTGAATAGGCGTAGGTACCTTGAATTTTATATTTTCAAGTATATCAAGTATCTTTGGCGCTATGCCCAGGCCATAAAAACCCTGGCCAGGCTGGTTAGCCGCATGATTAAAATCATCCGCGTTGTTTACTTTGTCTGGCATAATACTGCGTCTTCCTTGGGGTTCCGTTTCCAATCAGGTTGTCTTAAATGAACAAAACAAAAAGATTCATGATTATATATACTTAAGGCCTGCCTGCAGCTTGGAAATTTACATTTCCTTCCTTTTGATGAAGTCCTTATCTTTTTGATAGCCTCTCCTTTTCATAGATTATAAAAAAACCGCAAAGGTTAGTTATCTTACCCCGCGGTTCAAGACTTTCTAATCTTTTATATGAGTTATTGTCTTTATTATACCTCTTTCTTATGCTTTGTCAAACATTATCATCAATTTTGGAATTCTAGGCCACGTCCTCTATTAAGTCACTCGGAAAAGTTTTTTCAAGCTCTCTTTATGCAATGTCTTAAGGGCTCGAAGTATATATCTTCTATTCTGCGGATTCCTGTATTGCAATAGCGCCCTTTGCATCGCCCTCTCACCCTGGGCCTTAGCTACATACAATTTTTTACCTGTAAGCGGATTTTTTTCAGTATAATACATGGAGCTCGAGATAGTCATAGGCAAAGGTATATAGTCCTGGACTTGTTCTGGATGAATATGATTTTTTGCTAGATACACCGCCAGCCTAAGGGCATCATCCAGGCGCGCTCCCGGATGGCCTGATATAAAATAATTCACAAGGTACTGCTTCTTGCCTAACCGCTTATTGACAGCCTCAAACCTGTCGATAAACCTTTCATATTTCGTAAATGCAGGTTTATTCATAAGCTCCAGGACTGAAGCAGTACAATGCTCTGGAGCGACCTTCAGCTGTCCACTTACGTGGGAGGCGCACAATTCATGCAAATATCCATCAGAAGAGCGGTCGATCAATAGATCATACCGCACGCCGCTTCCGACAAACACATGTTTTATCCTGGGTATCTTTTTTAATTCCTTCCATAGTTGGACCGAGTGCTCATAGCCTAATGTAAGGTTTTTGCATTTTTCTGGCATGAGGCATCGCTTGTTACGGCATGCGCCGGTCTTTTTCCATGAAGGGCACATTGCCATATACATATTTGCCGTCGGGCCGCCAATATCGGTGATCGTGCCTCTAAATTTTTTATCCTCGGCAATCGTAGTTATCTCTCTCACTACGGACTTAATACTGCGGCTCTGTATAACTCTGCCTTGATGCAGATATAAGGAGCAAAAATTGCATCCGCCTGAACATCCACGATGAGAAGTGATAGAATTTCTTACAGTTTCAAATCCAGGGACGCCGCCATCCTGATTATATACAGGATGCCAATCTCGCATATAGGGCAAGTCATATACCCTGTCCATCTCTTCCGTGGTAAGAGAAGGCGCGGGGGGATACTGCACGAGGAACCTGTCGCCGCACTTTTGAGCTATCGCTTTGCCGGAGATCGGATCGGATTCAGAATAAATAGTCTTAAATGCAGTATTAAACGCATTTTTATCTTGGACTATTTCTTCAAAAGAGGGAGCTAAAACATAATCCTTGAGGTTGTCCAAAGACTTTCTGGCAATGACCGTGCCGCTGATATTTTCCAGGTCAGTTACGCCAACTGAATCTTTTAGGCGATAGGCTATCTCTAAGATCTGTTTCTCGCCCATTCCATAAACAAGTATGTCAGCCTTTGAATCCATGAGGAGTGAACGCCTCACCTTGTCCGACCAGTAATCGTAATGAGCAAGCCTTCTCATGCTCGCCTCTATACCACCCAGGACGATCGGAACGCCCTTAAACGCCTCCCGTAACTTATTTGCATATACAATGCTCGCCCTCTCGGGTCTAAGAAGCTCCTGTCCTCCAGGTGAATAGTCGTCCGCATTACGGATCTTTTTATTCGCAGTGTACCTAGCAAGCATAGAGTCAATATTGCCTGCTGTAACGCCAAAAAATAGTCTTGGCCGGCCCAACCTCTTAAAATCGTCAAGTATCCGCCAATCCGGCTGCGCTATGATGCCGACCTTAAAGGAAGCCTTCTCCAGCACCCGCCCTATAAGCGCAGCGCCATACGAAGGATGATCAACGTAGGCATCACCAGTGACCAATATAATATCGATCTCGTCCCATCCGCGCTTCTTTAGATCCTCTTTTGATATCGGTAAAAAGTCTTTCATGTTCTAAGTACACCTTTTTTAGATTGTTTTACGAAATATATTATAACACTTAACTGCGGGAAGAGCTATAACGCTTTGACAGGGGCATTAAATAAAAAAACTATGGCCAAAGCAGAACCCCGGACATTTTAAAATTGGCTTGACAAATCGCATCTATCGCTTGACGCTTAGCGCTTCTAGAGGTATAATAATGAATCTCGGGATTTCCCCTGAGTTAAAAGGAGCATACGTTGGCAAGAGATAATTATTCATATAAGAAGAACGCTCGAGAACTGGCAAAGAAAAAAAAGAAAGAAAAAAAAGAACAGCGCAGGCTGGATAAAAAAAATATACAGTCTGATAACGAAGTAAAAAACCCTCCGATAAGCCCAGAAACTGAGCTTGCCGGAGAATAAGAAAGAGGGGTAACATGGGATACCAAGGTGGCCGTGGATTCGGCAGTGGCCCGAGAGAGATGCACAAGGCAATCTGTGCGGATTGCAAAAAAGAATGTGAAGTACCTTTTAAACCTAGAGAAGACCGTCCGGTATACTGCAAGGAATGTTTTTCGAAACATAAAGATAGCAGCCGTTAAATAATCTGCCTTACTGGTAAGTAAATAAGGGCGTATCAAATATATTGATACGCCCTTATTTTATTTCCTACACTATACTTCTAAAAGAATTGGGGTTCCTGAAGGGACCCGAATTCAGCGAGGTAAGCATCCCTTAACGGTTCCTTTAAGGGATTCGAACTAATTAGGGGGCAGGTCACACACACACAAAAATAACATTCTTTTTATACATGTTGGCTCCCTGATTGCTTAAACCAATACTTGGTTTTCAAACAAATTCTCACCAACATCAACATAACCGGAACTTCTATGAGAACACCGACAACCGTTGCCAATGAAGCACCCGAAGATAACCCAAAAAGTATTGTCGAAGTCGCAATGGCAACTTCAAAATGATTGCTCGCACCCACTAAAGCTGACGGCGCCGCATCTCGGTAAGATAAATTCAGCCATTTAGCCAATCCGTATGAGATAGCAAAAACCAGACACGTTTGGATAAAAAGCGGGATCGCTATCAGAAGGATAATTTGAGGCTGATTAATAATAAGTTCGCCTTTAAACGAAAACAATAAAACAAGCGTAAGTAATAAGGCGCATATTGAAACCGGTGTTAGATAATGCAGAAACTTCTCCTCAAACCATTTCAACCCCTTCTTAGCTATTAACCATTTCCTTGAGTAATACCCTAACAACAACGGGAGGCCGACATAGATCACCACTGATAACGCGATCGTCTGCCAAGGTATAGGCATCTTGTTTACGCCCAAGAGCCATCCCCCCAGTGGCGCATAAAGAAACAACATCGTAAGCGAATTAATAGCGACCATCACCAGCGTATGGCCATCGTTACCCTTTGAAAGATGCCCCCAGATTAAGACCATGGCCGTGCAAGGAGCTATGCCGAGTAAAATGCACCCGGCAATATATGACCTAAACAACTCTACCTGCGCCCCGCCTTTCACAATCTCCATTCCCGGAAGCCATCCTTTAAACAATAATCCAAGAAACAACCATGCAATAGCAAGCATAGTAAATGGTTTTATGCACCAATTTACTACAAGCGTAAGGATGACCGGTTTAGGAGTCTTGCCTGCTTTAATAACCTCAGCAAAATCAATCTTGACCATGATAGGATACATCATGAAAAACAGACAAATAGCGATAGGAATGGACACTTGACATATCGATAACTGATCAAGCGTTACCGCGGCTTGCGGAAATACCTTACCAAGTACTATCCCAAGCCCAATACAGAGCAAAACCCAACCGGTAAGATACTTTTCAAAAAAACTTAATCGCCGTTCTTCATGAACAATGTGCTCCATTTGCCCTCTCTTTAAAATAAACTTAAAATATAAATACCTGCATAATACAGCCCTACGAGAATAAAGATAATCCCGGTAATTCTTCGCGTATAATATTCAAGTTTCGTAATCCTGTGAAACCAATGACTCATCGAAGTAACCCCTAGAGCAATCGCTACTGCGAATATGAGCACAGGAAGACCTGTGCCTATCCCATAAATAAACGGAAATAAGATTCCAGCCTTACTATTAAGAGCCAAGGGGATAAGGCTTCCGAAGAATAACGCCGCAGAAACAGGGCAGAAGGCTAAGGCGAAAATAAATCCTAAAGCTAAAGCGCCGGCCGCTCCGGACTCAACAAGCTTGGTTTGATGTTTTTGGGATAATGTTATTCCCGGTAACTTTAAAGGAATCACCTCCAATAATAATAGGCCCGTAATAACCAAAAATGGACCCAATACTATTACCATGTATTTCTGAAGGAATTGCGCAACCTGCGGAACACCTAACAGAGAATAGATAATAAGCCATCCGAGTAGCGCATATGCAATCATCCTCCCTATCGTATAAGCAAGCCCCGAAATAAAGACCATTGCCGGGTGGGTTATTTTCTTAGCCAAATAGGAAACAGCAGCGATATTAGTAGCTAAAGGGCAAGGGCTGATCGAAGTCAGAATCCCAAGCCATAATACCGAACCAAAAACAACCAATGCTTCCATTATTGCGCGTCCTTCATAAATGTGTTTATCTCAGAAGTTACATAATCGATAAATTTCTGCTTATTGCGGGAATACTCCCAAATTTTATCTAGATTTTTCGACTCAACTTCTTTGTCGTCTTTTACCATTGAAAGGATTAGCGATTTAGTATACAGCTGATAGTCTTTTGTGAAATGCTCATTGCCCTTATCCTCAACATTTATCGCCTTAAACTCAATTTTCCCGGATTGGACCGCATCTTTAAAATTAGTTTCAATAGCTTCTCTTGAATATTTTTCCATATTGGTGCACGTAAAGCAGCGAAAAGTACCATGGAAGTAATAGGCTATGATCTTGCTTGCCGCTTTATTCTCAGCAGCCACGGCCAAAGAATATGCGCCAATGACCATTAAAAATGTAAGAACTACTAAAAGAGATTTCTTCAACTTTCCCTCCCGTTATTTCGTAAGAAGCTTCTTGATTGCGTCTTTGCTTAATACCTTGCCGGACGAAACCACTTTACCATCCACGGCAAGTGCCGGAGTCATCATCACGCCGTATTCAGCGATCTTGCCGATATCTGTTACCTTTCCGATCTCGGCTTGCATGTTCAATTCTTTAACCGCTGCCTCGGCATTAGCCGTGAGCTGCTTACACTTAGGACAACCAACGCCTAAAATCTCTATTTTCATAGTGCGTCCCCTTATCTTTTTACCGCCGAAATTTTTATACTTACAATTGCATCTTGGACACTCTCAAAGCTCTCGAACATAGCATCCACCGGATAACTCGACTCGCTGATAATCTTGATATCTTGGAATCCTGCTTGCTCAATAAAACGAATATATTCTTCTTTCTTTATAGCTCCAGCAAGGCATCCGACATACGCCTCAACAGATTCCTTGATAGCTTCTGGCAGGTCTTTTACTAATACCAAGTCTGAAACCATCAACCTACCACCCGCTTTTAATACTCTATATGCCTCCTGAAATACCGCCTTTTTGTCCGGGGAAAGATTAATAACGCAATTTGAAATGACCACATTTACCGAGCTATCTTCAACTGGCAACTTTTCTATTTCTCCCATCCGAAATTCTACGTTATCATATCCACCCTTTTTAGCGTTTGACCTTGCCTTTTTTAACATCTCTTCTGTCATATCCACGCCGATAACACGTCCGGTTTTTCCGACTCTCTGCGCCGCAAGAAAAGCATCGAAACCGGCCCCGCTTCCAAGATCAAGAACAACTTCGCCTTCTTTTAAAGATGCTATGGCAACCGGATTACCGCATCCAAGGCCAAGATTGGCCTCTTCCGGGACCGCGTTCATCTCATCATCGCTATAGCCGATTGCTTTACTAATATCCTTTGCCTGGTTCGCGCTTCCACAGCATGAACTTGAAGGACAGCAGGACGTACCCTGCCTAGCTATTTTTGCATATCCCTCTCTGACTATTTTTTTGATTTCCTTAATATCTTTTTTCATAATCTCTCCCCCTTATTTAACGATAAACCCGAAAATCATGCCGCTTATTGTCGCCATAATAACTACCAGGCATACATATATAACGGTCTTTTTCGTACCGATGACGCTGCGGATAACCAGCATGCTCGGCAGGCTAAGCGCAGGACCAGCCAAAAGAAGCGCCAATGCAGGCCCCTTCCCCATGCCAGATCCGATTAGACCCTGTAAAATAGGCACTTCGGTAAGCGTGGCAAAATACATAAATGCGGCCACTATTGAAGAAAAGAAATTTGCGCGTAGAGAATTCCCTCCTACTAGAGCCTCAACAAACCGCGAAGGAATAATACCTTCATGTCCTACCCGGCCAAGTAAGAACCCTGAAACCAGAACCCCGCCTAAAAGAAGCGGTAATATCTGAAGTGCGAATCCCCATGTCGCGCCAGCCCATTCTTTTAATTCATCCTTCTTGAACCATTTGAAAAGCATAACCGCTAAACTCAAAAGAGAAAAACCAGCTATCCACCATTTATAGTGATAAATCATTGACCAGACGCCGTGATCGCCTTCAAGTGGTTTTCCCCAATTAGCAAATACAAGAAATACGATCATTGAGGCAAAATAAAGAATAGTCTTACCTAAAGAACGCGTTTCTTTTATTTCTCCGACATTAAAATCTCCGTTTGCGTGGCGCGTTCTTTCTTCCTTTAAAAATATAAGGGGCATTATTAACCCGATAACTACACTAAATATCACCGCTCCTATCGCCCTTGCCAAACCAAGTTGCCAACCAAGGATACGTGCCGTTAGAATAATAGCCAAAACATTTATCGCAGGGCCTGAATATAGAAAAGCTACAGCTGGGCCAAGTCCCGCTCCTCTTTTATAGATTCCGGAGAAAAGCGGCAAGACCGTACACGAACATACTGCAAGGATTGTTCCCGAAACTGAAGCTACGCTATATGAAAGAAATTTATTTGCCTTGGCCCCGAAATACTTCATAACCGATGCCTGGCTGACAAATACGGAAATTGCCCCTGCTATAAAGAACGCGGGAACAAGACAAAGAAGCACATGCTCCCGGGCGTACCATTTGACAAGCGCAAGGGCCTCAAAAATAGCATTACTAAATCGCAAATTCTCAATAGGTAGATAAAAACAAACAAGAAATGCCGCAGCAATATATAAGAATTTATTCCACTCTTTCATTACTTAGCCTTTCCTGTAATTTTACAACAGCCTCCTTCGATGCGGATGGCCTTAATGTTAACGAGCCCATCGGCTATTTTTCTTTGGGCTGAAGTTAAGATCCTTGAAAAGGTCGGCCGTGATACCTTCATTAATTTAGCGGCGTCTATTTGTTTTAATTCCTCAAGGCAAGCCAGACGAACAGCCTCAAACTCATCAAGAGACAAATAAACGCCTTGACATTTATTTAATGGCTTACACTGCGGCTTAAAGCAACGCTCCCCTGGAACACATTTTACCCATCTTGTTTTCTTTGGCCTCATAAATGCCCCTTCCCCTTTATTGTTATGAACAAATGTTCATAACAATTTTAGCACACACCCCAGCCTTGTCAATGAAAAATTATAGGTTAGAGGTTTAAGAATTTAAGGTGAGGACCCAGTATCTCTATTTAATGCGCTATTTCGATCGTGAATTTGCGCAAATATCGCCGCAAATAGCATAAAATAGCGACCATAAAATAGGAGAGGTTTTGGCCTATTTCAGAGAAATTCTCTCTATAATTTGCTATCTTTTCCGTCGGAAATCTTGTTATAAAATATTTCAAAATTCTCCGACGGGAAAAACGCCCTAAGCCCTAGGGACGTCGCTACATAAAAAATCTCCGGCGGATTTCTCCGTCGGAGACTTTACCTAACTCATTGTGCCACATAGAGATAGGAGATACTGGGGTGGGTGACGGGATTTGAACCCGCGGCCCCTTGAACCACAATCAAGTGCTCTATCCAGCTGAGCTACACCCACCAAAAATATTAAGAACTGCCTGAAAGAACCGATATAAGGTTTCCCTGAAGGCCCCTTATCTTCAGAAATCTATCTTTTAAACTGCCTAACACTACAAAAGTCGCTACAAAAGGAGGCTTTGCATCCCATGCTACGCCTTTCTTTAAAACAAAATCTTTTGCTTCTAATACACAATTTGCCACTACATCGCTGCCGATAACATTTATATCGCTTTTAAAGTCCAGGCTCCCCTCCTTTAATGCATTACTTAGATACTTTGTATAAGAAGAAAAGGTATTTAATCTTATATCTTCTATAACAAGCTTTGCCTCTATGCTATTGATGGAAGAAAGGGTTCCCCTGATCTTTATGGGAGACAGGGAACTGTCATCTTTATTTTCCAAAAAACCTTTTAATGCAAAACTAAAATCGCCTCTTTTGGCAAAATAAAACCTGGGCCTTCTAAAAGCCCCTTCGACATCTGTGACTTTTAAATAATCTTTTGAATCATCGTCATATAAAAAAGTGCCTTTATCTATATTGATGGAAGAAAAATAAAAACTCAGGAGATTTAAATCATCAAAAAATAACTTTCTTTTATTTTCTATGAATTCAGCTATTGACGCCTCTTGGTGATCACCTTTTTTATACCTGATAACCGGCTCTGAAACATTTATATTTATCGCGATATTTTTCTTATTCAATAACGAAGTCGTGAAGTTAGGATATATTACAATACTCCGTATCTCTACTGTATCACCCATCCTTACATCTTCCAGGGATAGGCACAGAGGAAATCTTATATGAATATGCCTTATATTAAACTCTGCATTAAAGGTCTTTTTGGAAAAATCCGAAAATATTCTTTTAATATTACTGGTAGCCCTATAATATCCAAAAAATATTAAAATACCAGCTATGCATATAACCGATAAAACTATAAACTTTTTTGAAAGATGTTTCATTGTATATAAATTGGCGTCCCTGGCCTGATTCGAACAGGCGACCCTTTGCTTAGAAGGCAAATGCTCTATCCATCTGAGCTACAGGGACGTTTAATCGTAATCCAAGCTATTAGTTATATCATAGTCTTTCTAAATTTTCCACATTTTTCTTAATACAGTTACAAACTATTCTTCCTTCCAAGACAATAAACTAAGCGCATGATCCATTGTATCGATCTCTTCAAACACATCATCTATCGCTTCTGTATTAAAATCTATTTCAACATTGCCACCTATCTTGGTTTCTCCTTCTCCTTCTATGAATATAGCTCCTCTTATCACAGCATTTCCTGTAGCCATACTAAGTGTACCATTGACCCATATAACACCATCAAATCTACCACCTGTCATATCTAGATTGCCCTCGACCACCATGATCCCGCTTCCTGTCCAATTATTATTAGTAATTCTCAATTCCCCATCATCATCATTAAATTCAACAAAAGTAACATCTTCTATAGGATCGCAGTTGTTTGGAGGGTCCAGATAAATTGTTGTCGTAGGCCTACTGCGTAAACTTTCTTTTGTGATACCAAATATCTCTTCAAAAGTAAATTCAGACCCCTGTAGTATCCTCCCTTTTACAGAAGAATTGCCTTTCAGATCAATGGTCCCGAGTGTTTCTATTGTATTTATAATTGGCCCTATCTCTGCAGCAATACGTCTACTTTTATCACCTACTATACCCGTAGAACCAATAAACCATGCATGAGCAAAGCCAGGCTTAACACCGACATCTATATTATAAGAACCTTTTCCCATGTCTTCAGAATAAGATCCAGTGGCCTGATCATCCATAAGCATAAATATGCCCCTAGTAATACCAGCCTCTGAGAGCCAAAATGCCTCCATAGATTCTAGGCTTTTATTGGTCTCTATAGCTGAGATCTTACCAATATTAAGCAGGCTATATCCAAATAAACTTATCACAACCATGAATACAAGGACTACTGGAAAAATCCCGCCTTTATTATATTTTTTACCAAATAGCTTCATATCTTGTTCCTATAATATACTACGGGGTCAATACTTATAGATTCATGGCCATTATCAAAGACCATATTTAAAACTATAGAATTGATTGTAACGTCTTTTATAAAAGTAAGTACCTTGACCTTGTCTTTTACGACCTCGATCTCGTCTCCTGAAGAATTTATATCAGGGTCATAAAATAAGCTGGTGCCATTTTTATAAAAAGACCTATCTCCCACTATAAGAGTTTCTCCTAAGGCCTGCATCGTAGGTTCAGAACCATTTTTAATTGTCCTGGATATTATATCTAAAGAAAATTCTACGTCTCTTTTAAGCTCGATACGTTCAGAATTTAAATTAAACATTGAAAACGTAAAATAAAAAACCGACCCCACTATTAATATCAGCATAGACCCTGCGCCAATACCTATTGTCAACTCTAAAATAGTAAAACCTGATTTATTTTTCATCAGACATCCGGCCCTATATAAGTATCCAGCTTAATAAAATCTTTACTATTACCGCCGTATCTTATGTTGACTGAGACTTCAAGAAAATCATAAGAAGGCGCTCCTCCATTGCCATCAATATACCTGACCTTAAATTGAACCGGCATCTGAATACCATTTATAGATAAATTCTCTTCTGGGTCTGTACTAAGGACTTCCCATGAGGAAGATCGCCTTCTAAGAAAATAGGTACTATAATCATCATTGGCTGGCTTGATTGAATCAAAACCAGATCCCTTGAATTCCTCTAGGCAGCTATTTGCTGTTGCAAGGGCTAATGACTTGTTTCTTTCTACCGCCACTCTGGAAGAACCATAATAAAGAAAAGAACCACTACCAACAACTAGGATAGCTATAATAACTAATGCGAACATAACTTCGATTATAGTATATCCCTTTTTAAGATACAGGTCATTCTTCATATAAATAAATAGTCTTCTCTTCTCCATCTATTGACTTAAAAGTCAAACTCTTCTCCTCTATGCCTACCAAGGTAAAACCTAATATTTCATCTCCGGGACGAATGATCCTATCATTTACAAGTGCTAATTTTTCATCATTGCTATCTAAAATACCTCTAAAAGATATGCCTTCTAGTGTCAAAAAATTGGACTTTTTGCTATCTAAAGAAACATCCTTTGAGCCTTTTCTTTTCTCTTCTACTCTTTTGAGGGCCTTATCAAGCCTGATCATAAGCTCTTCTGCGCTATTCTTATTTTTCACATTGCCTCGCGTATATCTTGAATTCAAAATAAGATTTGACAGTGTCAATACAAGCAAAAAGATCCCTATTGCGATATAGATACCTGTTTTTCCTATAGAAGATATGATATTTTTAAACATATTATTACCTTAAAATACTATATATAAATACAAAATCTGCACTATAAAGATTATTTTCAGGGTTTATCATTTTTAGGGCTACATTATCCAAGACAAAAAGTTTATCTACCCTATAAGTTTCTTTAAAAAAACGTACTATATCATCAATAGACCCTTCAGCTTTAATATCTATCTTGAAACTGGATGTTTTTCTATTGCTGGAGTCTTGATTCTTTTGCACTTTTAAAGACTGTATATTTAAATTAGCCTTTGAACCCATTTCATTTAATCCATAATTTAATATCTTTATTACATCTGTCTCCGGAGATTCAGTATAGTAATCGTCTAGTATCCCTTGAGCTCTTGAAATCTTATCTACTATAACCGGCAATGCCATAACTACGACTTGTTTTTCATCCAAAGAGGTCTTTACAGAAACATAGTATGCATTAAATAGCAAATAAAGTAATGTCACTGATAAGATAGGCGCCAATATAAAAAATAAAAATCTTTTTCTAGTGCTTAAAAATATCCCTAGATCCATAACAGCATGTCCTAACGAAGGCTGCACAAAAACTCAGAAATGTATTTGCCTTCTTTTTGGTCCCCTTTTTTATAAGTCTTGCTTGATTCTATGTTCTTTATATAACTCATCAGATCTTTGTTTGATCTAAATGCATGCGCTATATAACCTGCATTAAAATTCTCCCCTGCCTTGTTAGCTGATACTATAACATCAAATACCAATGTCTTGGAATCTGATGATAGATAAAAATTGTCTATATAAGATCCTGGTATCAATAGTTCCCGAAAACCCCTGAGAATAACTCCCAAATCTATCCTATTTGAAAGAACATCCTCTATAGCCTCTAGCTTCTCACTATAGCTTAATATTTCTTTTTTTATGCTTTGGCTATATTTAAAGACATCTTTTACTTCCGGCCGTAATTCATAAAAATTATCTCTCATCTTATGGATATCTTTTTTCGTATCAATTATTGCTATAGCCTTGGAAGTTATGAAATTGCAGGTCAAAAAGAGTAAAATCGTACACAAGAAGAAATAAGATATAATACTCATAAAAATAATTCTTCTTTTATGCGTATCAGGGGCCTTATGTTTTATAAGATTTATGTTAAAATACATTTTTAATCTCTCTTATCGCAAGGCCTAGAGAGGCATTGAATATAGGCCTAAATCCTTCCTTATCTTTAAAAGATAATCCTGCGCCTAATCCAAGCTGCTTCAATGGATCCCATGTTTCGATAGGGATATCAAATCTATTCCTTATCTCGTGTTCGAGCTCTTTATTGATCAAAAACTCCCCTGTTAAAATAATCTTTTCTACTTTTTTCATATGAAGTTTGAATTCATAATATCTGATTATATCATTTACATTTTCTACAAAATAATCACTACTAGCATGCCAAGAAACGTCCTTGGAGTAGATATTTCTTGGGTATATAAACTTATCCCCTTCGATAATCGCAAAATCCGCATCAAATCTATCTAAATTGATAATACAAACCGTGTTATCTATATAAGATGGATTTAAACTTAGGAATAAATTACTGATAGAAAAAGAAGGGACCTCCATAGCTACTGGATACAAACAAGCCATTTTCAAAATATTTAAATATTTTTCAGTGACTTTTAAAGGTGTAACAGCAATGATCCCCCCTATCTTATCTTTAGAATTATTAGAAAAAAACCAATCCATGCATAGTTCTTCTTTTGGTTTTTGAAACATCTGTTCAGCTTCAATGTTAAGTGCTGAATTCAATTCACTGTCGGAAAGCTTTGGATAGTTAAAATATCTCAAAGCAAAAAGACGGCTTTTTATGGAAAAAGAAACTGTCTTGGTCTGGATGTTAGAATCACGCCATAACCTTTGGATGAGTTTGGCTGTTTCTTGGTCAGATAAGCCTCTCCCATTCTCTACATAGCCTATATCTTTTATCTGAAGTTTTTTATCCTCTGTTAAAAAAAGAGAGGTTGCTGTAATATAGTCTTCTCCTATATTTAAACCAGCAACCGCCTCTTCTCTAAAAAAAGATCTTACACTATGAAAAAAGATCATCTTCTTTTTACTCAGTTGTTATTCTCCCATAGCTATCTATCTTTGTCACTTTGCTTATGCTGCTTACATCGGCTGCTTTTGGCGTGATCTGACTTTCTGAGCCAGATGACACACTTTTAGTCCAATCACAACTAACTTCAAAATCATGGGCTTCTAGATTAGTTATCGTATAACAGTCTTCACTGAAATAAGTCCCGTCTAAGTCGCCTGGGATATCCCCATTTCTTGCTTTAAATCCTGGTACATTGTCATCGTCTCCGGCTACGCCTCCTGAGACGATAGTTGGATCCACCTCAAGCCCAGAAGTATTATAAGCACTCTTTTCAGCATATAACACTCTCATAGCTGAACGGATAGAACCTAGGGCAGCTTCGCATTCTGTTGCAATAGCCCTCTCAGTATTACCCCTCATCATTGGTATAGCTACTGATGCAAGAATTGCTACTATTACAGCAACAACCATCAGCTCTACAAGCGTAAAGCCTTTTCTGTTCCTCATGTTTCCTCCTCTCTTTTTTCTATACTTGATTGACCTATCTATTTTTATAGTGCCTCCTCTAGAATGCACTCTTTGCTGTCATAGTTATTTTAAACACAGGCACATAAATAGCTAGAATTATTACCAAGATCACTCCTCCGAACAAGACTATGACAATTGGTTCTAGTAACGCAGTAAATACTGAAATATATGACTCGACCTGTTCTTCATACATCTCCGCAACGCTCCCCAGCGTATCTGGAAGTTGGCCTGAAGCCTCCCCTATATTGACCATGCGGACCATAAGGTTTGGAAAGTTCTTGTCTTGCGCAAAACTGCTGGATATATCAAGTCCTTTTACAACATTCAATCTTATCTTATTAAGTGACTTTTCTAATGTCTTATTCTCGCATGTATTTAATGCTATCTCCATAGCCTTATCAATAGGAACAGCCCCTCTTAGCATAATAGAGAGCACATAACAAAATCTAGCCAAGAGTATCTTTTTTAACATATTACCTAAGAAGGGGATCTTTAGTTTCAAAAAATCTATGCTATTTCTTCCTTTCTCAGTTTTCATATACCATCTAAAAACTGTTGTTAAAACAAAAAAACCTCCTATCAAGAAAAATATATTATTAACAAAAAATTTATTCACAGAAAATATCAACTTGGTAAAAGCTGGGAGCTCTGTCCCAAAACTTGCAAATATACTCTCAAATCTAGGTAAAACAAATAATGTTATAAGAAATATCACCACAACAAAAAATACAAGAACAAAGATAGGATAAGCAGTGATGCTTCTTAGTTTATTTTTCAGTTTTTCGCTTTTCTCAAAATGCTTTGAAAGATATCCTAATATTTGAGAAAGGCTGCCGGATTCTTCCGCTGATTCGATCATAGCTATAAATAAAGGATTAAAGATATTTTTATACTTTGCTATAGCCTGAGAAAAAGATTTTCCATGCTTTATCTCATTTATTATATCAATCAAAGCTGACTTAAAATTAATATCTTGTATATCTACCGCGATAGCGGACAATGCATCTATAAGACTTATACCAGAGTTTATAGATACACAGAGTTGCCTGCAGAATAAATAAAAATCAGTAGGACTGATCTTAAAATTGGTCTTTGGTCTTTTCAAAATTTTAGAACCTGTTCTATCTTTATTTGATGGTAGGACAGGCATATCTTCTGCAATAGAGATAACAACAAGCCCTTTGTCCTTGATAGAATTCGTTGCTTCATACTTAGACCTAGCTGATATAATATCATCCACTAAATCGTTATTTTTGTCTTTGGCTTTATATTTATACTGTTTAAAATTCAATGATTAACAACCTTTGGGTATAGGGCAAACATTCAAAACTTCTTCAATAGTAGTAATGCCTTTTTTAACTTTTTCAAAACCATCAACCAGTAGAGTAGCCATGCCATCTTCTATAGCTTTATTATTTATACTATCAGTGTTTAGATTTTCCAGGATAATGCTCTTTATATCTTCCGTGACTTCTAAAAATTCAAATATACCCAAACGGCCTTTAAAACCAGTATAAAAACACTCTCTACAGCCCTTGCCTATATAATATTTCCAGGTATCCGCATCTGGGTAAAAATTCTTGATTATTTTTAGATTAGTAGAAGATGGTTTGATCTCCTGTCTGCATTTATTACATATAACCCTGATTAATCTTTGAGACACTATAAGATTAATGGCATTTGCCATAAGATATGGTTCTATACCTATATTCTTCAATCGACTAAATGCTGATGGCGCGTCATTTGTGTGAAGCGTGCTCAAGACAAGATGCCCTGTCAACGCAGCCCTTATCGCTATACTAGCTGTATCAGAATCCCTTATCTCTCCTATCATTATAATATCTGGATCCTGCCTAAGTATCGAACGAAGGGCTTTTGCAAAAACGAGTCCGATCTGAGGCTTAACTTGCATTTGATTTATACCCTCTATCAGATATTCCACAGGATCTTCTACGGTTTGGATGTTTTTCTCGGGTGTCTTCAAAAAATTTAGGGCACTATAAAGTGTTGTGGTCTTGCCGCTACCAGTTGGGCCTGTTATCAATATTATCCCGTGTGGAGACCTAAGGATCCCCTGAAATCTCTTAAGCACAATAGGATTAAATCCTATTTCTTCCATATTTATCAAAAGAACACCTCTATCCAATATCCTCAAAACTATCTTCTCTCCACATGCTTCAGGTAAAGAAGAAACTCTTATATCAATAACCCTGTCTCCAAAAGTAAACTGAAATCTACCATCCTGAGGAAGGCGCCTTTCAGCTATATCCATATTTGAAAGGATCTTTATTCTAGTTACAACAGCCTGATATAAGTTCTTGGGAGGAGGGGTGACATTTCTAAGAAGTCCGTCTATCCTAAGCCTTACACTTATAGCCTTCTCTCCAGGCTCAAAATGAATATCACTGGCCCTATCTCTTACTGCCTGCATCAATAATAGGTTTACGATCTTTACGACTGGGGCATCATTTGCTAATATCTTGAGTTGTTCAGCGTTGACGTGTTCTCTTTGCGTAATATCATCTATTTTGCTTTTTTCAAAATCAACTATATCTTGGATATTTCTTTCTATATGCACATTCTCTTGGTAAAATTTGTCTATAATAAAAAGAATATTGTTCTTTACTCCGATAGCTTTATTAACTCTCAAACCAGAAAGAGTCTTAACAGCATCTACGGCTTCAATATCAAGCGGATCAGCCATAACTACAGTTATAGCATTGTCTTCTTTTTTGTATGGGATAAGGCAATATTTTCTAGCTAGATATTCTGGGATGAGCCTTACGTATTCATGTTCTAGGATAAAATCTTCCCCTAGCTCAATATAAGGGATATTAAGCTGCTGAGATAAAGCTAAACTTATTTCTTTGCTAGAAAGGAACCCCAGCTTGATTACGATCTCACCTAAAGGTTCACCGCTCTTATCTTGCTCTCTAAGGGCTTCTTTCAATTCATCTGGCTGGATCTTGCCTGATTTTAACAATATATTACCTAAATTATTTCCCATATAATCAATTCCTCTTATATTGTTTATATATTAATGCTACTACTAATAATATTGGTCGGGGCGGCAGGACTCGAACCTGCGGCCCTCTGCTCCCAAAGCAGATGCTCTAGCCAAACTGAGCCACGCCCCGTACCTAATTATATACTATATAATAATCTTATAATTGTACCAATATTCTTTATGAAAGTCAACAGCGAGAAAGGTATTCCATTAAAGCCTTTTTTACCTTTAGGAGAGCTTTGCCTCTATGGCTTATCTTGTTCTTCTCTTTTATGCCTAACTCGGCATAGGTCTTTTTATATCCATCCGGTATAAAAACTGGGTCATATCCAAAGCCTGACCTTCCTTTAGGCTTATAGACGATCTTCCCTATGACCTTTCCCTCGACTACCTTTATTATCTTGCCCTTATCGGCTATAGCTATGCAGCATCTGAACCTGGCTTTTCTCTTGGATACGCTCACACCCTCAAGCATATCTAATAATTTTTTGTTATTGCTGGTATAAGTGGCGTCCTTGCCTGAAAAGCGAGCTGAATACACTCCAGGCTGATTTCCAAGGTGCCTGACTTCAAGGCCAGAATCATCTGCTATAACCAATGTATTCAAAAAGCTGCTGGTTTCTTTTGCCTTTTTTGTAGCATTGGCCTCCAGGGTCTTTCCATCCTCTATTACTTCGGGCACACCGCTGAAACTCCCTAAAGACACCACATCTAAAGGAATTCCTTTCAATAACGCCTTTATCTCTTTTAATTTATCTTTATTTCTAGTAGCTACTATTAGTCTCATCTATAGATTTTTTGGAGAAATAAGCTTTTTTTGCTCAGCAATAAGCCTTTTTATACCAAGCATGGATAGGTCGATCATGTTATCTAATTCCTTTTTTGTAAAAGGGTCTTTCTCTGCGGTACCCTGTATCTCTATTATCTTTCCCTTACCAGACATTACAACATTCATATCAACCTGCGCCTTTGAATCTTCCTCATAGTTAAGGTCAAGGCATAATTCATTATCTATAATACCTACGCTTATGGCAGCTATATAATCTTTGATAGGTACTTTTTCTATAAGGCCCTTTTTATTCAAGACCAATAAAGCATCCAATAAGGCTATAAAACTTCCGGTAATACTTGCTGTACGGGTCCCGCCATCGCCCTGTAATACATCACAATCGATCCACACTGTCCTTTCGCCTAATCTGTTCAATTCCACTACTGAACGAAGGCTCCTTCCTATGAGGCGCTGTATCTCCTGCGTACGTCCGCTCTGTTTTCCCCTGGAGGATTCTCTGGGGATCCTGCTATTGCACGACCTTGGCAGCATCCCATATTCTGCTGTCACCCATCCAGAACCAGCACCTCTTAAGAACATAGGCACCTTTTCTTCTATAGAAGCGCTGCACATGACCTTTGTATCGCCTAATTCTATGATGCACGAGCCTTCTGCAAACTTCATGACATTTCTTTTTATCTTCAATCTTCTTATCTCGTCCAGCTTTCGTCCGTCTTTTCTCATCTCTTCCTCCAGTATTATTTAATTGTAAATCGTGATTATAATCGTAAATTATAATTGTAGGGGACCCTTAAGGGTCCCCTACAATGTGGATAACTCTATTTAATAGATACGATGGCTGGAAAATCCTTTACGACTATTCTTCTTATGGCCTCTGTCCCCAGATCCTTATACGCCACTATAGAACTGGATACTATCTTCTCGCTTAGATATGCCCCAGCCCCTCCAACTGTCACAAAATACACTACGCCATATTTTTTTATCAGGCTATTTACTTCTTTTGACCTCTCGCCTTTTCCGACCATCCCCAGCACACCGTTCCTGACTAGCGGACCTACGAAAGGGTCCATCCTGGAACTTGTGGTAGGGCCGCAAGAACCTATTACCTGTCCTTTTCTTTGAGGGGTCGGGCCTGCATAATATATAGTCTCATCCTTCAGATCTATGGGCAGTTTTTTACACAGTTTAATAGCATCGCAAAGCCTCTTATGCGCTGCATCACGCGCAGTCAATAGGCTTCCATTTAAAAGTATCTCTTCTCCTGGCCTTAATCTTTTTATTGCCTCTTTATTTAATGGTAAATTTAAACTCTTCATAATATCTCTCCTGCATCCCTGGTAGCATGACAGCTGACATTTACTGCTACTGGAAGGCCTGCTATGTGCGTAGGATATGTCAATACACTTACGCCAAAGACAGCGCTATTCTTACTTTTTAACCCCATAGGCCCTATTTTTAAATCATTTATTTTTTTGAACAAGCTCTTTTCTAATGTCCTGATATGCCGGATCTTGCTATATGTCCCTACTTTTCTAAAGATCGCTTCTTTAGACATACTCACTGCTTTTGTAAGAGTGCCTCCTATTCCAATACCTATATACATCGGAGGACATGCCCTTGACTTGATGTTATTTATATTTTCCAGGATAAAATCTTCTATCTTTTTTATTGGATCAGTGGGTCTAAACATCTTTGTAAAACTCGCGTTCTCGCACCCAAATCCCTTGATGCCTACCCTTATATTAAGTCTATTCCCCGGGATAATGCTGGTATAGATAAGCGGCGGAAGATTCGTATTGGTATTTTTACGTAAAAAAGGGTCGTTTACTATGGATTTTCTAAAGTATCCCTCTATGTACGCCTCTTTTACTCCTTTAGATACTGCTTTTACGATATCTCCTTCTATGACCAGCTTTTGCCCTATCGCTAGATACACGACTACCATACCTGTATCCTGGCATATAGGCAGCCTCTTTTTCTTTGCTATCTCAGCATTTTGGATGATCATATCCAATGCCCTTTTTACCTTTAAAGAACTTTCTTTTTTCTTTAAGGCTTTTATAGCATCCAGGACATCTTTTCTTAACTCAATATTTGCCTTGAGGCAAAGCCTTTTTACAGAATCTCTTATGATATCTGAAGATATTTTTCGCATCACCTGACCCCCAATATTTTATGGATCTGCGGAATAACCCTTACATCGCTTAGATACGACTTTGCTATATTTAAAAATTCATCCAAAGACGATATCTTAGCTATGCTATTATTGTAACTTACTGGCTGGAGAATAAAAGGTATTTTTTTATCAATATCTTTGACCAGTGAACATGCCTTTATGACATCTTCTTTCTTTGTATCCTGCGTAATGACTGCTTTGACAAAAAGCTCTTTTTTTATAGCCTCTTTTAAGAATAGTCCGTGGTCTTGCCAGTGACCCTCGGACAATGTCGACGAAGGAAGTTTTATATCCATTGATACAATATCAATAAGATCTATTACCTTACTGAGCTCATCATATAAGACGCCGTTCGTCTCGAGGTAGATCCTGAAACCCTTTGTCTTTAGGGCCCTTGCCAGATCTCTTAAAAAATCGCACTGCACTAGCGGCTCTCCTCCTGTAAGCGAGACAGTATCCTTTGCAGCTTTGATGACTTTGTCTATCACCTCTTTAAGGCTATATTCCTTAAAATATCCATTGCTTTTTTCATCGCAAAAACTACATTCAAGATCGCATCCAAAAAACCTTATAAAAAGCTGTTCTTCTCCTGCATAAGGCCCTTCGCCCTGTATAGAACTGAATATCTCTGTTATCTTAGCTTTCATCATCACTAAAACCCTTATGCCTAAGCCTGCATGCATCGCACTTCATGCACGGGGCTTTTCCTCCTTTATAACAAGACCATGTAAGTTTAAAAGGCACACCCAATCTTTTACCAAGGCTTACGATACCTTTTTTTGTCTTATATAAAAGAGGTGTTTCTATTTTTATACTGCTTCTATCGGCAGCGCTTACTAAAAGGCTATTGAACTTCTTAAAATATACCGGCCTGCAATCAGGATATCCTGAAAAGTCTATTGCATTCGCGCCTATAAATATCCGCCCTGCTCCGATAGCCTCAGCAAAAGACAGAGCAAAGCTGACAAATACGGTGTTCCTTCCAGTGACATAAGTAGACGGCGTAGATCTTTCTTTGGGCTTGAGCTTTTTATATTCAGGCACTCTTATGGACATATCAAGAAGCGCGCTATTCTTCCACGGCAATCTTATATCCAATACATGATAATTAGACCCTGTAAGCCTTGCTAATCTCTTTGCAAAATTCACTTCTTTTTTATGGCGCTGTCCATAATCAAATATAAGGCAATGCGTTTCGTAGCCTTTCTTCTTGGCAAGATATAAGCATACTGCTGAATCCATGCCGCCGGATAATAATACCACTGCTTTTTTCTGCATCTATAAAACCTTTTACCTTAAATCGAATATCAAAAATTAAAAATCAAAATGACATATTAAAATCCGTGGTTAATTTTACAATTTTTGAATTTTGATCTGTAATTTTGCATTTTACATTTTGATTTTTAAATTTTATTTATGCCCTGGGATGCACCTTATCGTAAATAGACTTCAATCTTTCAGTCGTAACATGCGTATATATCTGAGTCGTTGAAAGGTTTTCATGGCCTAAAAGTTCCTGCACGCTTCTAAGGTCTGCTCCTCTATTCAAAAGGTGCGTAGCAAAAGAATGCCTCAGGCTATGAGGCGATATCTTTTCGTTCAGGCTGGTCTTTCGTATATATTTTTCCACGACCCTTCTTATGGCCCTGTCACTCATACGCCTATTGCTTTTATTCAAAAATACAGCTTTATTTTGTTTTACAGCATTCACTTCTCTTGTCTCTATATAATCCTTTATCACTCTCAAGGCCCTATCGCCTATAGGAGCAAGGCGCTCTTTCTTGCCCTTACCATATACCTTGATGACTCCGCCTATAAAGTCGATGTGTTCCTTGTCGAGCCTTACCAGCTCACCAACTCTTATCCCAGTAGAATAAAGTGTCTCGAGTATTGCCCTATCCCTAAGGCCATATACATCAGATAGATCAGGCGACTCTACAAGTTTTACAGCCTGGTCTGTATCTAAGAATAGGGGCAGTTTTCTTTCTAACTTCGGGGTCTGGAGCATCGATGCCGGGTTTGTAGCTATGTAACCTTCCCTGCATAAAAATCTAAAAAAACTCTTCAGGGAGGACATCTTCCTTGCTATAGTCCTTTTTGAAAAGTCCCTTTCTTTCATCTTGGCCAAGAAAAGCCTTACGTCTATATGATTTATTTTCTCAAGCGGCTTGTCTTTGAGGATACCATTGAAATCTTTCAGGTCTATCTGATAGTTAATAATAGTATGCTCTGACGCGTTTTTCTCTATCTTAAGATAGACTATAAATTTTTGTATAAAGCGATCTATCATATCTAGCCAGGATCAATCTTTTTGGGAAGGCAATCTCTTTGAAATATGTCTACAGTTAGGATAATTACTGCATCCGTAAAAATGGCGCCCTCTCTTGGAACGCCTTTCTATAAGCATACCGTCGCAATTTTCCTCAGGACACTTGATCCCAGTAGGGATAGGTTTGGCAAACCTGCAATTCGGAAAATCAGAACAGCTCAAAAATCTCCCGAGCCTTCCCCATTTTATTACCATAGGCTTTCCGCATTTTTCACAGACTTCGCTGGTAGCGACTGCCTCTCCCTTTACCTTTCTCATATTTACCTTGGCATGCTGAAGGTCCTTTTCAAATGGGCCATAGAACTCCTTTAATACCTCAAGCTTCTCTTTCTTGCCCTCTTCTATCTCATCCAACTCTTCTTCCATCTTGGCTGTAAATTCCAGGTCAAAGACATTGCCAAAGCTCTTCATCAAGAGATCCGTGACTACTATGCCGAGCTCAGTCGGATAAAAATAGCCCTCTTTTCTCCTTACATAATTACGCGCTACTATAGTATATATAATAGGCGCGTATGTAGAAGGCCTGCCTATTCCATATTCTTCAAGCGCTTTCACCAGGCTGGCCTCGGAAAATCTTGCAGGCGGTTTTGTAAAATGCTGACTGGGGTCCAGCTTATCAAGCAAAAGCTCCTCATCTATAGATAAAAGAGGTAATATCTTTTCAGATTCATTTTGCTGGCCCTCTTCACCTTCTTCATAGACAATACTAAACCCTGAAAATATCTTTTGTGAACCCTGAGCCCTAAAAATAGCCCTTCCTGCTTTTATGTCAATAGCTACAACAGAATAAACCGAGGGCGTCATCTGGCTTGATAGAAATCTATTCCAGATAAGGCTATAAAGCTTGTACTGGTCCAGTGTCAGATATTGTTTTATACTCTCAGGCTCTCTCAATTCCAAAGCAGGCCTTATTGCTTCATGAGCTTCCTGGGCGCTCTTTTTTGACTTAAATTTATTAGGAGACTCAGGAAGATACTCCTTGCCATATTTATTAAGTATATATTTTCTTGCCGCTTCCTGGGATTGTTTCGATATATTCACAGAATCAGTCCTCATGTATGTGATAAGGCCTACGTTGCCTTCTTCTCCTATATCTAGGCCCTCATAGAGCTGTTGAGCAATACTCATAGTCTTTGAAGCAGGAAATCTTAATTTATAAAATGCCTCCTGCTGAAGCTTTGAGGTAGTAAAAGGCGCCTGGGCATATTTCTTTTTTTCCTTCTTTTGTACATCTGAGACTACAAATTTACTTTTTTGCAGTTCTTCTACCAGCTTATTGGCATCAGTACCGCTGATTATATCTACTTTCTTATCATCGACCTTATCAAGCTTTGCTGTAAAGCTCTCTTTGGTATCGTACTTTGTCAGATGGGCCTCTATCTCCCAATACTCCTTTGCAATAAAAACCCTTATCTCGCTTTCCCTTTCCACTATCATCCTTACAGCTACTGACTGCACCCTTCCCGCTGAAAGCCCTCTGCCTACTTTTCTCCATAAAAGCGGGCTGATGCTATACCCGACAAGCCTATCTAATATCCTCCTTGCCTGCTGCGCCTCGACCTTGTTGATGTCTATAGACCCGGGATTTTTTAAAGCCTCTTTGATAGCATCCTTCGTGATCTCGTGAAATGCGATGCGGTATATATTGTCTTTTTTGCCCAATAGATTATATAGATGCCAGCTGATAGCTTCTCCTTCCCTGTCAGGGTCAGTAGCAAGGAATATCTTATCCTTGGCCTTTGCCTCTTTCTTTAATAGGCTTACCATCTTTTTCTTGCCAGGTATCACAAGAAAATCAGTCTTAAAATCATCTTCTATCTCAATGCCCATCTTAGACCTTGGTAGATCCATGATATGCCCCATGGAAGAACATACTACAAAATCCTTGCCCAAGATCTTATTGATGGTGCTTGCCTTGGCCGGCGACTCAACTATTACTAATGATTTTTTCATTGTCCCCGCTCTTTTATATGCTTACGAAGTTCTTTCCAGGAAGCTCTTTTATCATATGTTTTATCTGTAGAGACATCAAAACACTAGATATCTCCTTGTAAGCTATATTAGCTTCCTTTAATATCTCATCTATATGTTTTGGCTCACTGGATAATAAAGTATATACCAAACTCTCGGATTTGTCCAATCTTGATGGATTATTATTAGGTCCGTCTTTTATGCTGCCCTTTATATCCAACTTAAGCTCCTGCAGTATATCCTCTATTGAACTGACCAGTTTTGCGCCTTCTTTTATCAATTTATTAGTGCCCAATGAGGTCATGGAGTCCACTTTGCCGGGGACTGCAAAGACCTCTCTTCCTTGTTCCAATGCCATGTCACTCGTTATGAGCGCCCCGCTCCTCAGAGCTGCCTCAACCACTACCACACCCAGAGAAAGCCCGCTTATGATCCTGTTTCTCCTGGGAAAATTCCCTCCCTGAGGATAAGTCTCCATCGGGAATTCAGATATCAATGCGCCGTTACCAGAGACCTCCTCTGACAGGCTCTTGTGTTCTTCTGGGTATATATTTAAAATGCCTGAACCTAGCACAGCGATGGTCCTCCCTTTTGCTCTTAGAACCCCTCTATGCGCGCTGGAATCTATGCCTCTTGCCAAACCTGATACTATGGTTATACCTCTCGAAGACAATTCAAAAGAGATCTTCTCAGCTTGTTTAAGCCCGTAGAGCGACGGTTGACGAGAGCCCACCACTGCTATCGCAACATTGTCGTCTGGGGTGATCTTGCCTTTTACATATAAAACAATCGGCGGGTCATATATATTTTTAAGGTTCTTTGGATAGTTCTCATCTAAAAAAGTTACAATGTCCACATTGTGTTTTGCTACAAGTTTCATCTCCTTGGCTACATTTATATGGCTGATAGTATTGACTATATTGGAAGCTATCTTCCGGCCTATATTCTCCACTGCCATAAGATCTTTTTCACTTGCACCGAAGATATCGTCCAATGTCTTAAAGTGTTTTAAAAGACTTTGGGTCCTCATACTGCCTAGCCCATCCACCATATTGAGTAGTACTAATTTTTCAATGTCATTCATAAATACAGGGTCAAGTTACAAGTTTTTTTATCTCTTCAACTACTTTATCTACAGTCAAATTATCTGTCATGATCAAAAAATCTGATTTTTTATAAAATGCCTTTCTCTTTTTTAATAGCTCTTCTATTTTATTCTTTGGATCAGGCACATTTAAAAGAGGCCTTGAACCTGATGAGCCTATTCTGGACAATATGGTATCCGGGGATGCCTCAAGGCATATAAGCGTTCCATATCTCTTGAGATTGGTTAGATTTTCTTCATCAACTATAGCCCCGCCGCCAGCTGATACAACAACCCCATTTTTGACACTTATTTCTTTTATTACGTCTTTTTCCAGCTTCCTGAAATATGGCTCTCCCTTTTTCTCGAAGATCTCCTTTATAGACGTGCCTTCTTTCTTTTCTATTATCTCGTCCAACTCCAAGAATTCTCTACCCAGATGGTTGGCCAGGGCCTTGCCAACCACGGTCTTTCCTGTTCCCATAAAACCAACAAGTACTATATTACGCATAACTGCCTCTGTCTTCTAGAGTTAAAATTCACTAACGTATAAACTATAACAGATAGCCTGCGATTAGTCAAATCTCAATTAAAAGGTGAATTGACTCACATTAAATGTTACCGAAGCAAAAATAGAATTGAATCGTTGACTCATAATTCATGTTACCCAAGTAGTAGGGGAGCTTTAAAGCTCCCCTACTGTAGATAAGGTCCTGGGAAAATTTTACATCCTCGAAAACAGCATCAGCTGGCAGGCAAATTATATTAATATCCTAAATTAAAGCTTGAAATTTATCGTATATATGCTATATTTATTCAAAATGTACCTAAAAAAGATAAAAATACTATTACTGCTATTCGTTTTAATTTTTAACTGCTTAGAACGCTCCTATCCTATTGAAATAAAAAACAAGAACGAATGCCTGATAGACGCGAGAGGCGATGATGGAGATATCATTTATAACCGCATATCTATAGATAAAAAAACCAGCATACAGGACCTTACATTATCAGCATTCACTGAATCTCAATGGAACCTTGATATAAGCGACTGGGAAAAACTCACATTAGGCATAAAACTAAAAAAAGACTTCCTAAAATATCTCTACATAAACCAATCAGCGCAACTGATCTCAGGAAAAATATTAGAC
The DNA here is from genome assembly GCA_043814965.1 of Candidatus Omnitrophota bacterium. Lineage (GTDB taxonomy): Bacteria > Omnitrophota > Gorgyraeia > Gorgyraeales > Gorgyraeaceae > JBDRCN01. The sequence continues at coordinate 15,790 of JBDRJN010000023.1, read as the reverse complement.
TACATGGCTTTTGATACAGATAGCACCTCGATAGACACAACTACTGGGATCGGATTAAAGTTTCCTATAAGATGGGGATTTTCATTCGATATTTTTGAGGAATATTCTATAAATCTTGAAAACCTTACAGCCGAATACTGTGAGAGCGGAGCTAGGCTTATCTATACACCAAAGGACATGTATTCTCTGAGCTTTGGATGGCGGCACATTGACAGGATACACAATCTCGACACAGATTACGTAACGCTTGGGCTTGACCTACACTTTTAAATTCTCTAAATAACCCTTGTAGTTCCTTTTTATATCTACTATATTATCGTTTCCAAATTTATCCATGATCGCACTTGATACGACAAGGGCGCACATACTTTCTGCTATTACACCAGCGCTAGGAACAGCGCAGATATCGCTTCGTTCAGTAGCTGCTTTTTGGGCTTCCTTTGTATTGATATCTATAGTATTCAAACCTTTCATCAACGTACTGATGGGTTTCATATATCCCTTTACTATGATATCTTCCCCGTTTGATATACCTCCTTCGATGCCGCCCGCATTATTGGTATTCCGGTACAGGCCTTTATCTTTTGAATAAAATACCTCATCATGTACTTTTGAACCAAGTTTTTTTGAACACTCCACAGCCTCTCCTATCTCTACAGCCTTGACCGCTGGAATAGACATGATGGATCCAGCCAATAACGCATCTAATCTAGTGTCTCCGGATATATAACTCCCAAGCCCGACAGGGACTCCTTTTACTATTACCTCAAATATACCACCCAGCGTATCTTTCTTGTTTTTGGCATTGTCGATCTCTTCTATCATAAGTTTCTCAGATGCCTCATCAGCGCAATTAAGCTTAGAATTAGAGGTGTTTTTTAATATCTCCTCGAAGCTCATGCTTGAGGTATGAGCTTCGACTCCGCCTATCATCACAACATGGCTTAATATCTCTATCTTGAATTCCTTGAGAAAAAGCTTACATAGAGCCCCCATAGCTACCCTCATGGCTGTCTCTCTCGCGGAAGACCTTTCCAAGACACTCCTTACATCATCAAATCCATATTTCAACAAACCTGCAAGATCCGCATGCCCTGGCCTGGGATTAACGATAATAGGTAAGCTATCTATAGAAAAGTCTTTGTTTTTTATCATCAAAGATATAGGACTGGCTATGGTCACGCTGTCCCTAAGCCCAGACAGGACTTTGACATTGTCCTTTTCTATACCCATCCTGCCGCCTCTACCATGACCCATTTGGCGTCTTTCTAACTCCTTATCTATGAAACCTATATCCACTGACAGGCCGGCAGGAAGGCCCTCCAATATACCCAAAAGCGCTTCTCCGTGTGATTCACCAGCAGTTAAAAATCTCAACATTTTAAACCTCCGATTTTTTCTGTCTATCTCATGTTTGAAAAAATCGTCCCGAGTCCCGAAGTTTTGGGACGAGGGACAAAATTAAAATAAAATATAGGAGATCATACTGTCTCCCCAGATCATAACAACAATACTTGCCAAAGATATAAATGGCCCATAAGGGATTATATCACTCTTTTTCTTGAATTTGAAATAAAGCCCTGGTATAGTACCCAAAAAAGGCGCAAGAAAAAATACCAAGACTGTCTTTTCCCATCCCAAAAATGCGCCAAGCATAGCCATAAGCTTTACATCTCCAAATCCCATAGATTCTTTCATGTGCCGATATTTTGCAAATTTTTTACGCCAATATGGATTTTTTCTCATGCGGATCCCAAAGTGACGCAACCCCAGCAATCCGAGATTTCCCAATAAAAGCATAAAATATAGTAAAAACCCGCCCGTTAAAACTCCTAATAATGATCTTAACAATCCTTCTATCCAAACATAGGAATTATGGAGCTCGGGTATACAACTGCTTAAAACAAGCCCTAACAATATACCTCCTATGCTTATCCTGTCAGGTATGATCTGAAATTCAAGGTCAATAAAACTGACTATGACCAGATTGAACACTAATATACTATATATAAAAAATTTATAACTGGCCCCAAAATATACATATAATATCAAAAAAGATAAGGCGCTTGATAACTCTACTATAAAATACCTTGGGGAGATCTTTTCATTGCAAGACCTGCATTTACCTTTTAAAAAAATATAACTAAGAAGCGGTATATTGTCATACCACTTTATCGGCTTCTTGCAGCTAGTACACCTTGAAGCGGGAAATATTATACTCTCATCACGCGGTATCCTGTATATACACACATTTAAGAAACTCCCTATCATAGATCCGAATAAAAATATTACAATATATGTCATAATTCCTAATTCCTGATTACGGATTACTGTTTACTGATTACTATTTTTAAGAGCCTCATCCAGCGCCTCTCTCATGACCCCCAAAGGCGCTGGTTTATCAGTCCAAAATTCAAAAGCCCTTGCGCCTTGATATAGAAGCATCCCCTTTCCGCCTACAGCCCTGATCCCCAGCTCTTTAGACTCTTTCAAGAGTTCTGTCTCTCTATTGTAGACAACATCATATACCGAGAGCCCCGGATGTAAGAGTTTTTTATCTATCACGCACTCATCTCCGTCTTTCATGCCTACAGGGGTGGCATTGATCAAAACATCGCTTTCTTTTATACATCTTTCTATATCGCTGGATTCTATAAATCCTATTTTTTCCTTCAAAAAAAGAAACTTTGAAAAATGTTCTTTTGCGGACTTTGCTGTTTCTATATTATTTTCATATACATATATCTTCTTACTAGGCACGCCCTTTATACTAAGGCCGGTAATAATAGCCCTGCCAGCCCCTCCAGAACCTATAAGAAAAATAGTCTTCCCTTCTAAGGTAACACTCAGGTCTTCTTTTAAGGACTTCCAAAAACCATAGACATCTGTATTGAGATATTCCAAGATTCTTTCTCTCCTTTTTACGGTATTTACCGCGCCTGAGAGCCTAATATGAAGAGAGGTATCTTCTTTTTTGCCAGGCGGAAATCTCTCGCACAATATATCCTTAGCCCTGACTTTGTGAGGTACTGTTATATTAAAACCCGATACATCGCTCCTATTGAGGATAAAATCTTCCAGTTTTTCAGGCTCAACATTAAACAGTTCATATTTGGCTTCTATATTAAGATACCTGAAAGCCGCATTATGCATTGCGGGCGATAAGCTATGCTTGACTGGAAAACCTATAAGTCCATATATGTCCATAATTTTTTCTTTCCTGATATATATAAGGGCGGATTAGTTGTCCGCCCTTATATATATTAATAGATTATATTACGCCTGGCTAAGATTATAATTTTGGGCTCTTCCACTTTCTGGCTTTACCTAGTAGTTTTCTTTTTTGAGACCACTGATTAACTGCATTTATATATGCCTTGACGCTGGCTTCGACTACATCAGTAGAAACCCCTCTTCCCAAAAATTCTCCTCCCAGTTCAGCCTTTACTCTTATAGAGGCCTCGCCCAACGCATCTTTTCCGCCTGTAGTAGATATCAAAGAATAATCCAATAGCTTGAACTTTGAGCCTGTTATCTTTTCTATGGCTTTATAACATGCATCGACCGGCCCATCCCCAGAAGAAGACCTCTTTGTCACCTTATTGTTTTTCACCAGGGCTACTATAGCCTTGGGAGAGATCTTTTTACCGCTTTCTATATATAGGTCTTCTAATTCATAAGCCTCCGGCATTTTCGATGTCTCAATAGAACCTATCTCCTCTTCTACTATAGCCAATATATCTTCATTAAATATCTCTTTTTTCTTGTCAGCCAGGTGCTTAAATCTTTTGAACGCCCTCAAAATATCATCCTGGCTAAGCTCAAAGCCAAGGCCTTTCAACCTCTCGGAAAACGCATGTTTCCCGGAGTGTTTTCCGAGGACGAGTTTGGATTCTCCGAAACCAACATCCTGAGGTTTCATTATCTCATACGTAGCCCTTTTCTTTAAGATACCATCTTGATGTATGCCTGCTTCATGGCTAAAGGCATTATGTCCTACTATTGCTTTATTAGGCTGTACGACTATTCCTGTCAGCTTGCTGACAAGCCGGCTTGTCTTGTAAAGCTCCTTGGTATTTATCGAGGTTGTAGCATTAAAGATATCCCTACGAGTGTTTAGAGTCATCACTATCTCTTCCAAAGATGCGTTTCCAGCCCTTTCTCCTATGCCATTTATGGTGCATTCGACCTGTCCTGCGCCATTTTCAACCGCTGCCAATGAATTACTTACTCCCAAGCCTAAGTCATTATGGCAATGTACGCTTATGACCGCTTTATTAGAATTAGGCACTCTTGTCTTTATCGTCTTAATAAGATTCCCAAATTCTCCCGGAATAGCGTATCCAACAGTATCTGGTATATTTACTGTCCTGGCCCCTGCTTTTATAACAGCCTCGACTACACGGCACAAGAAATCCCTTTCACTCCTGGAGGCGTCTTCCGGAGAAAATTCTATATCATCACAAAAATTCCTGGCATATTTCACCATACTCTCAGCTTGCCTTAATATCTCGGATTCTGCTTTTTTAAGCTTGTATTGCATATGTATCTTTGAAGTAGCCAAGAAGACATGTATCCTTTTTTTCTTTGCGTTTTCCAAGGCCTTGACACACATATCTATATCAGCTTCTTTAGCCCTTGCCAATCCGCACACAACAGGCCCTCTTACGAGCGAGGCTACTTCGCTAACAGACTTAAAGTCTCCTTCTGAAGCTATAGGAAAACCAGCCTCTATGACATCCACTCCAAGCCTGGCAAGCTGTTTTGCGATCTCCAGCTTTTCCTTGATATTAAGGCTCGCGCCCGGAGATTGCTCGCCATCCCGTAATGTAGTGTCGAATATAATAATCCTTTTCATAATAACATCCCTAAATTCAAATATTAAAAATTAAATATCAAAATTATATTGTAAAATCTAAAATTTTTAACTTTAATATGTAATTTTGATTTTTGCGCTTCGATTTTTAAATTTATTTTATCCAATCCATCATACTTCTTAATTTTTTACCTACGGCTTCTATCGGGTGACTATCATCTGCCTTTGAAAGCTTATTATAATTCGGCCTGCCATCTTCATTTTCTTTTATCCATTCTTCCGCAAACTGGCCAGATTGGACCTCTCTTAAGATCTTTTTCATCTCTTCCCTGGTCTTCTGATTGATGATCCTTTTTCCTCTCGTAAGATCTCCATATTCAGCAGTATCAGATACTCTCTTACGCATGCCCTGGATACCGAATGTATAGATCATATCTGTTATAAGCTTTAATTCATGTAAGCACTCGAAATATGCTATTTCAGGTTTATATCCAGCTTCTACCAGAGTCTCGAAACCAGCTTTGATGAGCTCGCTTACTCCTCCGCACAAGACTACCTGTTCTCCAAAAAGATCAGTCTCTGTCTCTTCTTTGAAAGTCGTTTCTATGACACCCGCCCTGGTCCCGCCTATTCCTTTTGCATATGCAAGGCCTATTTTTACAGCTTCTCCTGTCGCATCTTGATATACAGCAAGTAAACATGGGACGCCTTTTTTTTCTTCGTACATCTGTCTTACAAGGCTTCCCGGGCCTTTAGGAGCGACCATCAAGACATCTACATCCTTTGGAGGGACTATCTGCTTAAAATGAATATTAAACCCATGAGAAAATATAAGGGCCTTTCCCTTTTTAAGGTTTGGCTCTATAGCGCCCTTGTATACCTTAGCCTGCACATGGTCTTGTGTCAGGATCTGTATCAAAGACGCCTCTTTAGCCGCATCTTGAGCGCTCATCGGATTAAATCTATCTTGTTTTGCAGTCTTATAGTTCTCAGTGCCTTCCAATTCACTTACGATAACGTCCAGGCCGCTATCTCTCAGATTCAATGCCTGGCTCCTGCCTTGTATCCCATAACCTATGATAGCAATCTTCTTTCCTTTTAATACACTTAGATCAGCATCATTGTCATAATACATCTTTGTCATCTTATTCCTCCTACATGTTAGTTAGTCTTTTTGTTTATTATCCTCTTTACCTCTCGCAAGAGCAATGCGGCCGGTTGTGACTATCTCTAAAATACCAAAAGGTTTCAGCATCTCTATAAAAGACTTTATTTTATTATGGTCCCCTGTGGATTCAATGATTATGGAATCTTTTTTTACATCTATGATCTTTGCTTCAAATGTATCTGCTATCTGCAGGATCTCAGAGCGGGTCTTTGTATCCACATTGGCTTTTACCAGGACAAGCTCCCTATCCATAGAATCTTCCTCGGTAAGGTCTATGACCTTTATTACATCTATAAGCCTATTGAGCTGTTTTTTGACCTGTTCGAGCGTCTTTTCATCCCCGTCCACTACTATGGTCATACGGGATATGGTAGGGTCCTCCGTCTCTCCGACCGCAAGGCTGTCTATGTTGAAACCCCTCGCGCTAAACAGGCCCGAGACATGCGTTAATACTCCAAAATGATTCTCAACCAATACTGATATTATCTTTTTCATTTTATGCTAACACCCCTATCATCTTATTAATAGCGTGCCCGGCTGGGACCATGGGAAATACATTTTCTTCGGGTTCCACTACAAAATCCATCACAACTACATTTTTTATCTTTAAAGCCTCTTTTATCGCTTTAGACACGTCCTGTTTCTTTCTTATCCTCATACCCACTGCGCCGTATGCCTCTGCAAGTTTTACAAAATCAGGGGAATGCATCAGTTCTGTATGGGAATATCTTCTCTTATAAAAAAGTTCCTGCCATTGCCTTACCATACCAAGACAGCCATTGTTTAAAATAGCTATCTTTATAGGCAGTTTATTTGCGACAGCTGTTGAAAGTTCCTGGATATTCATCTGTATGCTTCCATCGCCTGCTATATCAAAGACAGTCTGTTTAGGGCACCCCATCTGGGCTCCTATCGCAGCTGGAAAACCATAACCCATAGTACCAAAACCTCCGCTTGATATGAATTGCCTTGGCCTGTTATATTTATAAAACTGCGCTGCCCACATCTGGTTCTGGCCTACCTCTGTTGTTATAATAGCCTCTCCTTTTGTCAGCCTATATATCTCTTCTACAACATACTGCGGACGAAGTTTTGAATCATCCTTATAGTATAAAGGGTATTTTTTCTTCCAGCTGGCTATCTCTTTATGCCACTTCGAGATATCAGGTTTCCTGATGTCTTTCATCAGGTCGTTCAATATACACTTTGCATCTCCTACTATAGGTATATCAACTGTGACATTTTTACTGATAGCGCATGGGTCTATGTCTATGTGGATTATCTTTGCATGAGGGGCAAATTCATCGATCTTTCCAGTTACCCTGTCATCAAATCTCGCGCCAAGCGCTATAAGAAGGTCTGATTCCTGTACAGCATGATTTGCATACGCTGTGCCGTGCATGCCAAGCATGCCCAAAGAAAGCTCATGTTCACCTGGAAATGCCCCTAATCCCATCAAAGTCATAGTGACCGGTATCTCTGTCTTTTCTACGAGCTTGAATAGTTCCTTTGCCGCATTAGATAAGATAACTCCTCCGCCTACATATAAAACAGGCTTCTTGCTGTTAGCAATAAGTTTTTTTGCTTTCTTTATCTGGCCAATATGGCCCTGGCAAGTAGGCTTATACCCTCTTATATCTATCTTATCTGGATATACAAATTCTGTCTCCTGCATTTGTATATCTACAGGTAGATCCACCACAACTACCCCTGGCCTGCCAGTAGAAGCTATATGAAAAGCGTTTTTTATGACCTTTGTAAGATTATTCACGTCTTTAACAAGATAGTTATGTTTTGAGATCGGACGAGTGATACCAGTAACATCTGCTTCCTGGAAAGCATCATTGCCTATCAAATGTGTCTTGACCTGCCCGGTAAACGCGACTATAGGAATAGAATCCATATTTGCTGTTGCAAGGCCTGTGACTAGATTTGCAGCCCCTGGGCCAGAAGTAGCCAGGCACACGCCTACTTTTCCAGTCGCCCTTGCATAGCCATCCGCTGCATGCGCAGCTCCTTGTTCATGCCTTGTAAGTATAAAATTTATGCTGCTATCATAGAGCGCGTCAAAGATAGGAAGCACCACCCCTCCGGGATAACCAAACATGACCTCTACCCCTTCTTTTTTGAGCGACTCTATAAAGATCCTTGCTCCTGTCAATTTCATGATCTAACCTCTTTGATCTTTTAATACTGCGCCAAGGCTCGCTGACTCAACAAGCTTAGAATATCTTGAAAGCCATCCTTTGGATATCTTGGCTTTAGGCAGCCTTAATTTTTTAAAACGCTTTTCTATCTCTTCCTTCGACACATCTAGTTCTATTTTTCTTTTTTTGATATCGATCTTGATGATATCATTATCTTTTATTATTGCTATCGGGCCTTTCTTCATAGCCTCCGGCGCAACATGCCCTACGCATGGGCCTTGAGTGCCTCCTGAAAATCTACCGTCAGTGATCAAGGCTACGCTGTCAGAAAGCCCCATCCCGACTATTGCTGAGGTCGGAGAAAGCATCTCTCTCATGCCGGGCCCGCCGCTTGGGCCTTCATATCTTATGACAACAACGTCATTCTTTTTGACATTTCCCTTCAAGATAGAGGCCATTGCTTCTTCTTCTGAATCAAATACCTTTGCTTTTCCAGAAAACTTCATCATGTTCTTAGATACAGCCCCTTGCTTTATAACAGAACCCTCTGGCGCAATGTTCCCCCTCAATATAGCAATACCGCCTTCCTTTTTATAAGGAGACTCTATGGTCTTTATAACATTTTCATCATAGACTTTACTGGAAGAAGCTATCTTTTTTATAGATATACCGCTTACAGTAGGATTGTCATTCAATTTACCCTTAAGCCTGCTCAAGACAGCTGGTATACCGCCCGCGGTCTCTAAGTCTTCTAAGAAATATTCTCCACTAGGCCTAAGGTCGCATATCTTAGGAGTAGACCTGCTGATCTTATCAAATGTGTCTAAGGATATATCAACTTCAGCTTCTTTTGCAATAGCCATAAGATGTAAAACAGTATTTGTAGACCCTCCTAATGCCATATCGACTGTTATGGCATTTAAAAATGCGTTTTTATTAAGGATCTTCTTTGGAGTAACATTCTTTTTGACCAGCTCTACTATTTTTTCACCGCTCTCAAATGCTATCCTTGCTTTTTTACTTGATACAGCTAAAGATGCAGCGCATCCTATCAAAGACATGCCCATTGCTTCAGTAAGACAATTCATGGTATTTGCTGTAAAAAGCCCTTGGCAAGACCCTGCCCCAGGACAGGCATTGGATTCCAATTCCTCTAGATCGTGTTTGGATATCTCGCCTTTTTTAAATCTACCAACAGCTTCGAATGCGTCATGCACAAGATCAAGCCTCTTGCCTTTATAATTACCTGTCAGCATAGGCCCTGCTGTAACAACGATCGTCGGTACATTTATCCTTGCGCACCCCATAAGCATCCCAGGCGTGATCTTATCGCAATTTGTAAGAAGCACAAGGCCATCCAGAGAATATGCGCCCTGCATTGTCTCTATTATATCTGCTATCAATTCACGCGATGCAAGAGAATACCTCATCCCGTAATGCCCCATGGCTATTCCATCACAAATAGCCGGGACACCAAATACAAAAGGCCTGCCTCCTGCTGCGTATATACCGTTTTCTATTGAGCGCTCAAAAGACCTCATATTTATATGGCCTGGCACAAGGTCTGAAAAACTTGAAGCTATGCCTATGAAAGGTTTATCCATATCTTTTTTGCATACACCTGTCGCATATAAAAGCGCCCTATTTCCTACCCTTGATATGCCTTTTTTAATAATATCGCTGTTCATGGCTATTTCACTCCTAGATTAACAACTATCTTAGCGCCCTTTCTTAACTCTTCTACGTATTTATCCAATGCCTCTTTCCTGCTGATATTAAGAAGATGTATCTCTACATATCCTTTTACTTCGTCATACGTAAGGGCATGCCCTGGTTTTTCATCCAAGAATTTTATTATATGGTACCCATAATTCGTCTCAACGACCTGGCTGATCTCATTCTCTTTAAGGTTAAAACTTGCTTCTCCAAAAGGCTCGACCACCTCATCTTTGGCAAAATAATCCAATTCCCCGTCCTGAGAAGAAGATGTATCTTCTGAATACTCTCTTGCAAGTTTTCCAAAATCCTCTCCTGAGACCGCCTTTTCTCTGATGCTTGCCATCTTATCTTTTATGCTCTTTTTTTCGTCTTCAGTCGCGTTAGCTGGTATCTTTAATAGTATATGCTGTGTCTTTCTCATAGTAGGCATCACAAGCCTATCCTTGGTCTTCTCGTATTCCTCTTTCTTGGCTTCTTCTGTTATCTTGATACTATTATAGAGCTCTTTATCCAAGAAGGTCTTTATATATACACCTTTTCTTATATCCTCCTTTAGGTCATTCTCTCCTATAGCTCTTTCCTTAAGCACGTCCTTGAATTCCTGATCAGACCCGATCCCTTTTTTTATGCTATCAAACTGCTCATTGATATCCTTTTCAAGATTCCCCAGTTTAGCTTTTTTGCTCTTTTGGTATAATAATTCGGCTGAAATAAGCTCTTCAAGTATAACCTTCTTAAGCTCTTCTACCTCTTCACCGGTCAAAGTAATACCCAAAAGCTCCTGGCTTTCTATAAAATTATCTACTGCTGTTTCCATAGTTATAGTCTTAATGCCTACGCCATTGACTGTTGCAACAAAATCTGACTTAGCCAGGCCTGCCAAAGGCAATATGACACTAAAAATCGATACTATAACTAGGCCTTTTATCGATCTATTAACATTGGACATAGTCTTTCCTCTCTATATTAAAAATATATCAAGTTTATATTATCCCACTTTATAGCAGAAATTACAATATAAATTTAATTAAGTGTCAAATCAATTTTAAAATGTCCGGTTTTTACCAAAGCCAAGTAGGTGACCTTTAAGGGTCACCTACTGCTTGGCCAAAATTTGTCTGGTTAATAAGAGTTTTTTCGTAGGTGTTTATTCTCGATTTGATGAATAAACACATTTTTGCTCCAGCCCATACGCCGAGCCATGCGGATATAAAATTCTCTTTCAAGATCATCTCTACAGGTTTCCATAATAACTATATTATGCGTCCATCCAAAAACTTGCATCATCGGTGCAAGTTTTTGATTATTTAGGCGGACAAATATTTTTAATTATTTTAAGTGGCAGGTATCTTATTGGATTTAGGCAGGCCCTGCCTCTTGTCTTGTAAGGAGAAACATAAAATCGCGTGGAAACCTTTCAATGTTACGCTTTACTTCTTAAGGGACAGGATCCTTATTGGATCTTAACCAGGTTCCCGATTGGCTCGGTAAACGTCTCTACTTTTCTTTATTTCGGAAGCGTAAAGATTACTACTCTTCCTAACTCTGAAAAAGTCTTGACTTTTTCAGAGTAGAGTATATACTTAATAATATGATAGAAAGGGCCCTTTACCTGGACTTATGGAAAGAACTATCTTCTGAGAAACAGATGATATTTATCTCCGGGCCTCGCCAGGCAGGAAAAACCACGCTTGCCAAGGAAATAGCAAAAGCCTTTAAAAATAGCACATACTTTAACTGGGATATAACTTCCAATAAAAAACTACTGATAGAACAACCTTCCTTCTTCGAACAGATTAACAGATTAGATGGATCAATGCCTCTTGTGATCCTTGATGAAATACATAAATACAAACACTGGAAAAATTACTTAAAAGGCGTCTATGACCAATTCTCAGGAGAATACAAATTCCTTGTATCCGGCAGCGGAAGGCTTGACCTGCGCCAAAAAACAGGAGATTCTCTGGCCGGAAGGTATTTTGCGTTTCATCTCTTCCCTTTTACATTAAGCGAACTTGCTGAAAAGAGGAAAACCTTCAAGGGCTTCTATAAAGCGCCTCTTGAAAACTTAGACAATATAGATAGATCATCTAAAGAAATATGGGAAAACCTTTCTACTACAGGCGGATTCCCTGAGCCTTTCATAAAACAAAAAAAAGCATTTTGGGTAAAATGGTCCAATAATTACGGCCGCCAGATCATAAGAGAAGATATCAGAGACCTATCAGGTATAAAAAATGCGGAAAGCGCCGAGCTTCTGCTTTCGCTGCTTCCATCTAAAGTCGGAAGCCCTGTTTCAATAAACAATATCGCGGGAGATCTACAGGTAAGTTTTGATACATTGAAAAACTGGTTAACGTTATTTGATTCCTTTTATTTGACCTTCAGGATAGCCCCCTGGACAAAAAAAATATCGAGAGCGATCACCAAGGAGAAAAAACTATATCTTTTCAATTATCCTGAAATACAGGATGAGGCTATAAGATTTGAAAATATGATAGCGCTGGAACTTTTAAGGGCTGTAGATACATGGAACGAACATGGGTACGGCAGGTTCGGCCTGCATTATATAAGAAATAAAGAAAAAGAAGAAGTGGATTTCCTTATTAGTGAAAATAATGACCCTATACTGCTGATAGAAGCCAAATATTCCGACGATAAGCCTGCGAATAGCCTTGTAAATTTTCAGGACATTCTACACGTGCCTGCTATCCAGCTTGTAAATAAAGAAAACGTCCTGAAGTACATAAAAAATAAGCATCAAAAAATCCTTATTATAACAGCTCATCGTTGGCTCGCCTCGCTTCCATAAACCAACGGTATTTCCAGTTCCCGTATCTGGAAACGGTTAGTCTATATCTTTTCCAATAACCCAGCTATTTGTTCGGGTGATGGGAGCTCCTGCCTTAGGTTTCTAGGCAACTGCGAGGTTACCTTGTAACTAGCCACACCTATTGCCTTTTTGCTCTCCCGCAGCGCATATTCAACTATTGTTTTTTCTTTTGATTTACATACAATAATAACTATATTATGCATCCACCCAATTTCTTGCACCATTGGTGCAAGTTTTTGATTATTATGGTACCGACTGTGCCTTATAAACCCGCTGCTTGATTTCCTGCAATAAGGACTTGTAGTCTTTGCTACCAATAATATGGTTTATCTTCATGATAACCACCTCCCCCTACTATATAGACACATCTGGAGGCTATTTTCTTTCAAAAAAATTGCAAATTTTTAAATATTATGCAATTTTTGCAGTCTCGCCGAAGTTCGCCTTTGGCGAGACGAAGGCGGACAAATATTTTTTCAGGAAGCGGGTCCTGTCTCTGGTTTACCCCATCCGTGCTCGTTGCGACTGCGCGCGTTGGGGGCCCCAAACCAGAGCCACCCGCTTCTACCAATATATAATCTATTATTTTTGCCTTGAGAGTTCCTGGATTAAGTCTTTATTTTCTATAACATTAGAGACACTTATCGATTTGAAGTCATATGATAGATTACTATCCGATAGGTTATTCCATTGTTTAAGGGCTTCGCTTTCTGGCTTAAGTTCTGTAAAAAATAGCTTATCTTTTGGCACCATACCTTTCAATTTTTCTTTTAGTTCTTCTTTTTTGGCTAAGTCAGTTATCATGATAGACATTACTTGATTAGGTTTTAACCCTTTTAGTCTTTCTAATATATATTTATCAGTGCAGTCTTTTGAATCGCCGTTTACTCCAACTATATCTATATTATCTCTATCAAGTATAAATTTGTATTCACCATCACCGGCTTCTTTTATCCATACTAGAACATTCAGGGCATCCATTAATGAAGAGCCTATAGCTTGGCCTTCTAGGTCATAGGAAGATCTATTTGATCTTCCAAAAAAGCCTACAGGGAAGAGCGGGATCATAGAACCTGTTTTAGATTCATCATCTTCTAAGCTGTCTAACATTTGTTTTTGGATTTCTTTTATCTTCTTCTTTAGTTCTTCTATTCTATTTTGTATATTTTCTTTTTTATTATTTAAATTATCTTTTAATTCTTCCGGCGAGTCGGTATTTTTTAAAAGAGTGTCTATATCATTGACTTCTATTTTCAAACGCCCTATCAAATATAGATATATATCTATATAATCAGGTTCTAATTCCAATATCTTTTCATATAATTCTATTACCTTTGCAGATCTTTCTGAATTGTATGATACCCATTCTTCGACCTGTTCTTTAGGCGGCAGGTTTTTATATTTATCATAATTCTCCAGCCTATGCCTTAAAATAGATGCTTGATCTAAGTATAAGTCGGCCAACGCTTTATAAAGATTAATATCGTTTGGACTGATACTAATGGCCTTTTCTATATCAGCTATTCTATTTAATTCTTCTTTGCTATTGCCTTTTTTATCTATATCCATTTTTGTAAAATCAACTGAGAGCTCGACTTTTGAGATAATATTAGCAAAATCTTTGAATAACTTTTCTTTGTTATTAATTCTACCTGCAAATACATCTTTGGTATTGCAGAATCGTACATTCTCGAATCTTTCGAATTCATTGAGGTTCGGGTCAAGATTGAATAGCGCCTCTTTATTTTTAAGCTTCCAATATGCTTTATCTTTATAATATTTATCTTCCAGATTAAATTTTTCGCTTATTTCAACTGTATCTTTATGAGCGCTAAAGTCAACAAAAGCTACGTCGCTATCTTGAAATTCTATTATATTTGTAACATGACGCTCATTTTTTACTGAAATTATTCTGATAGGTAAGCCGATAGCCCTACCTAATATATAACCAAGCTGAGCTGCCATAACACAACACCCATCTCCTTTATTAAAGATGTCCGGAAGATCAAAAAAAGAATTACCTCCAAAAAGATTCAACTTTATCTTGATTAGATCTCCCAATGCTTTTACTCTCTCTATCTCCGGGAGAGAGGTTAATTTTTGCAGGTCAAGCTCTTTGATCAAGCCTTCCAATTGGCTGCTCAATATTTTGATTTCCTGGTCATTATAGCCAAAATCTCTCAATATCTGGACATCTATGTGGCATTCAGATCCATTAGGTGGGTATTCTTCTAGTGTCTTGCCTAGCTTATCCCAGTATTTTGCCAATGCTGTCTTCACTTCAGTCTCAGAAGGCTCTTTATCTCTTCTTAAGTCTAATAACACCTCTATTTTATTTTCAAATAGCCATTCAAAAAATGGGACTGTTTCAGGAGTAATCAAGTCTATTTTATTAGAAAGTATTTTTATTAAAAGAGAACTGGCATCTTTTTGGCTAGCTAGATCCAATGTTTCAGTTGTTAGCATATCCATAAGGCTTGAGATAGTTTCATGCGTAATAATCGCTGGCACTTTATCAAAAGCTAATTCTAAGTACCAAATAGCCATTTTATAGATTTCAGGGTTCAAGCCTTCTGTTTTTAAGATAGCTGTTAGATCTATTATGTCTTCATGAGCAATAGTATAATTATTAAGTTTACCTAAAAAATCGTTTATTATCTTCCTGGAGGTTTCTTCGTTATATTTATTTATTGTGTTTTGTGTATTATCCAATAAATCCATTGCATTAGGCACGCTATCTACATATTGCACTATAGGGTTAGGATCTATCATTTGAGATAAATCTTGGTCGGATATGGGGGCTCCCTCTGAAACACTAAGTGTTCCTAAGGCAGTGGCTGTAACTACAGCCATTTTTCCACCAATATTGCTATTTTTTTTATTTTTAGATTGTTTTAATTCTTCTAATCCAGGATCTGAAACTGTTGCCTCGGTTATGGTCTCGTCCTCCGACGCAGCGGGAATGATTTCTGTCGGGCTATTGACAAGCTCCTCTGCCTGTTCTCTGTAAAAAACCCTATACTGCGGTCTTGAATTCCCGACACCATAACTTTCATAGATAGGTTCTGCTCCCAATTTCTTCCAAAATCCATCCGAAGCTACTGTTG
>JBDRJN010000022.1:0-29647 GCA_043814965.1 Candidatus Omnitrophota bacterium | reverse complement strand
ATGTTTTGTCTATAAGCTAGGCCATTACTTACGGAACGATAGTGAACGTAAGTAATATGGCCGAATTTATCCCGAGTCACTGTTGCTTGATGTTATGTGACGAGGGATCATGTTACTCTTCCTTTTTATTAAAGCTCTTGCACTTCGGACATTCAGATATAGAGCTATGTATACTATCTATATAAACATGCGTACATATACTGCACTGCCAAAAAAAATCCCTGTAAGATGAAAAAGCGCTGTATGTCTTTCTTTCAAAGATCATCCATAAGACAAGCAGGCTGCATACTGTCAATGTAAGGTAAGCTCCTATCAAGACACTAAATTCTATCTTTATCATAATGTATTACCAAAATTTAAGCGCACTACACCTTCTTGAAAATCCTCATTGCTAGGGGTAAATTGCCATCCCCTTATATATCTAAGAGCAAACCTATCTATATATGCTGACCCGCTAGATACAAGACACACGGGTTGTTCGACAAGGCCATGTTTTGATATCTTAAATTTTACAGTCACATGATAATCTCTGTCAAAAAAGTAAAGCGGCAGGCCAATATCAGCTATGTCAGGTTTATATATAAGGAGCCTATTTTGGGCATTGCCTGTTACCAGCATATCCTTAAACCTGAACCTGAGCCTTTCTTTATCTTTCTCAAAAGCCATATGTATCAGGATGTCTTCCCCTTTATATCCCATTATCCCGGGTATTTCTTTTTCTGTGCTGAGAGGCCTGCTTTTAAAGAAATCTTTTTTTGGCTCTCTGATCTTTAGATCCTCACTTTGAGCATCTCTTTCTTCTGCTAAAGGATAGACATCCAGGCTAAAGTCCCTCTCTTTTGCTATCACTACAGTGTCCAATATGGAGCCTAGAAAAGATATCTTTGTAGAATATGTCTTTATATCTCCTGATAAAAATATAGGGCTGATAGAGATCATGCAAAAGAGGTGGCAAGACGCTGAAATGACAAGACAGATGTTTAAGTTTTTATCCTTTAAAAAATCCATACCTTACTTCATCTCTTGATTCGTGGCAATGTTTATATGAGTGACTCCTATATCCCTGCAAAAATCCCACACGCTGACGACCTTTCCCAGAGAGACATCCCTGTCTGCTTTTATCAGCACTATATTATCTTTACTTGCAGATCGTCCAAGTTTGTTCTTAAGCTCGACAAAGGTGATCGGCAATTCGTTCAGATAAAACCTATTATCCGATGTGATGGTGATAATAAGCGTGTTTTCCTGGATGACCTCGCTTGTCACTGCCTTGGGAAGGCTCACCTTGATGCCAGGCTGAAATATAAAATTAGAGGTCAGGAGAAAGAATATCAAAAGCAAAAATATGCAATCTATAAGAGGCGCGATATCAAGCTGGCCTTTGACGAATTGTACTTTTTGTTTAAATCTCATGGCTATGCCCTCTGTGTTAGTATATTGATGACATCCGTTGCGCTTCTCTCCATATCAAGGACAAATTCTTCGACTTTATTTACAAGGTAATTATATACAACGACCGTGGGTATAGCTACTATAAGGCCAGCCACTGTAGTAAGAAGGGCTTCCCATATCCCTCCCGCCAGGTCACCTGGACTTACAGGATTGAAAGAAGCTGATTTTTCCTGTATTATCTGAAATGTCCTTACCATTCCTGTGACAGTGCCCAATAACCCCAAAAGAGGCGAGACATGAGCAATCGTTGCCATAAGGCTCAGGTGTTTTTCCAGTCTAGGGACTTCCTGATGGCCCGCATCTTCAATGGCCTCTCTTATCTCCTGTCTTGACCTGTCATGCTTCAAGACACCTGCCTTTATGATCCTTGCTATCGGACCAGAAGTCTTGTCACAGATCTTTATAGCTTCAACGATCCTGTTTCGTTTTATAGTTATCTCGAGATTGTTCATAAACTCTACGGTATTTATCTTGGCTTTATATAAATAATAGAATCTCTCTATTGCTATTGCAAAAGCCAAGATAGAGCAAAATATTATAGGATACATCACAGGTCCGCCTTTTAATATAGTACTAAACATATCGATTCTCCTCCTTATTTATTGTTTTCTATATGCAAAAGCCTTTCTTTTGCATAGCTAGATCCATCGACATCCATTGAAACTATCTTACTATAAAGCTTTTCCGCTTCCTGTATTTTCCCCTGGCTTTCTAAAAGCTTAGCTGCGGCTAATTGAGCAGAAGCGACAATATTGGTAGAATCAGGGTATACATACCCTACCCTTATATATTCTGATATAGCATTATCGATATCGCCTGATTCCTCATAGAGCCTGCCTATATCCTTCTGGACCAGGGCATTAAAATCGCCTCTGGTATTATCGATCGACTTCTTATAGTAGTCTATTGCTTCCTTGAGGTTCTTATCATTATATAAAATATCGCCATAGTATTTGGAGGCCATTTTGATATAAGGGCTATCCTTGTATTTTTCCATAAACCTTAAGAGTATCTCTTTTGCTTCTTGGGCCTTTCCGCTTTTTGTCAGGAACTCTGCTGTCTTAAGCTCGACTTTCGGGATTATATCTCTATCCGAAAAATTTTGTTTTATATCTTTTAACAACTTTATACTTCTGTCTATCTCATTATTATCATAAAAGATAATGGCTGTCCTGTACATAGCCTCGTCCGCAAGGCTCCCTTTGGGGTTAACCTCTAGTATGTCAGAAAAATACTTTTCAGCCCTCTTTAGGTCTTTTCTTTCAGCATAGTATTCTCCAAGCCAAAATCTGGCATCCTGTGAAAGGCTATCTAGCGGGAATATGGATATAAATTCATCCAAAAGGCCTATGGTCTTTTTTGTATCTCCTATTTTATAATAACACCACGCTATCTCATATCTAGCCTTTTTTGAATAGTCTGACTTTACATCTAAAGATAATATCTCCTTATAGACACGTAACGCATCTTTGTAGTTAAACAGGTTGTAATAACAGCTTGCCAATTGAAACATCGCTTGTTCCTTATAGTCCGAATCTTTAAACTTTGATAAGAAGCCCCTTAGTTCTAAGGCTGAATTTTCATAATCTCCATTCTTAAAATATGAGGCAGCCAGGCCAAATTTGGCATTTTCAATATTCTTGGATTCCGGGTAATTATTAAGCAGGCTTTGAAAGGCGAGTATCGCGCCTTGGTATTTTGCCAATCTAAAAAGCAATCTTGCTATCTGATATTGGGCATAATCAACATATCCAAACACTGCTTTTGGATTTACGATTGCTTCTTTCAGCACCATATCGTATATCGCAAGAGCCTTCTCAGACTGATCCGTCTGAGAATAGAGGTCTCCCAGCCTGCAATAAGTCGATATCCTGTAGAAATCACTATCCGACTCCTTTATTACCTTATAAAATTCCTCTATGGCTTCGCTGAACCTCTCCAATTTAAAATATATCCAGCCGAGATTATACTTTATATCATCGATATACTCGCTTGAAGCGAATATATTTTCCGCTTTTATGAGTATATTCAATGCATCTTCATATCTACCCAATTCGTAAAGCGCTTCTCCTTTTTTTAGATAGGAATCTGCAAGCCATTTGCTTTTTGGGAAATTTTCTATAATATCTGCGTACAAGGGCAGGGCCTTCTCAAATCTATCCATCTTATAAAATGCCTCGGCTTTACCAAATAATATTGAATCCATCATAGGACTGTTCTTGTCAAGAGATTCTGCTTTTTCGAATTCGCTGATAGATATTACATACTCTCCTGTCTTTAAATAGCTCCATGCCTTGCCGTAAAAAGCGTATATATCTATATCAGGGTCAGGGTCAAATAATGTAGTCTTTTCATAGCTTAATATCGCGTTTTTATAATTTCCTTCGTAGTAAAAATTTTCTCCGATATAAAAATAGGCCTTTTTTAACTTATCGCGGCCTTTTACCCTGGATACAAAATCTAATAAATATTCGTTTGAGTCCTTGTACTTTTTTAGCCTATAGATCGTCTCTCCTTTTTTTAGCTCTGTGTCGTCCCTTAAGGCGCTGTCAGGATAATCCAGCAAAAATCTATCAAATTCTCTTAAAGCCTCTTCGTATCTTTTTTCTTCAAACAAAGCCCATCCAGTAGAATACCTGGCATACATCACATAATCGGATGAAGGAAAGCTTGATATGATGCTGCCGTAAATATCCTTTGCTTTCGCGAAGTCATTGGTCCTGAAATACGTCTCTCCCTTCCAATACAAAGCCTCCGCCTTGATATCATCTTTCAATTGTGATGACAAGACTATATCCAATTCACGTACAGCATCATTGAACCTTTTTATATTTACATAGTTCTTGCCTAATAAAAGCCTGGCTTCCAGGACATCTACGCTTGTAAGATTTTCGCTTATGAATTTCTCTAGGGATTTGGCTGATATCTCAAAAAAACCATCTTGGAAAGATTTTTTGGCAAGGATAAAATCACTGTTATCCTTTCCAGCGCTTATCATCTCTGCCGAGAGAAGTGTATATGGGAGTAATATAGATAATATAATGATATATATACAAGCTATAATACGCATCTTGCTTATAAATATAACACCCTTATAATAAATATTCAAGCTAAATTTAAGATGTGAGCTTATCTAATACCCTCTTGTTGGTGGTTTGTAAGTAGTAGTAGGGGAGCCTTAAGGCTCCCCTACATTAGATAAGTAGGTATTATATAACTTTGGTAATAAATTCTAGATATGGTCTTTGAGGTATTTGCCTGTATAAGAAACGGGGTTTTTGATGATATCTTCAGGGGTGCCTTTTGCAACTATCTCTCCACCCTGGTCCCCTCCTCCAGGCCCTAAGTCTATTGTATAATCCGATGACTTTATGACATCCAGGTTATGCTCTATGACTAAGACAGTATTCTTGGCATCTACCAAGGCATGGAGGACATTTAAAAGCTTATCAATATCTGCAAAGTGAAGGCCTGTGGTAGGCTCATCCAGTATGTATAAAGTCCTCCCTGTCCCGAGCTTGCTTAACTCAGTAGATAGTTTTACTCTTTGAGCTTCTCCCCCGGAGAGAGTAGTAGCTGATTGGCCGAGCTCTATATAGCCAAGGCCTACATCATTAAGGATCTTTAATTTCTGGTTGATGCTAGGTATATTCTTGAACAATTCTATCGCATCCTCGACGTTCATAGATAATGCGTCTGCTATTGATTTACCTTTATAAGACACGCTTAATGTCTCATGGTTGTAACGCTTGCCGCTGCATACTTCGCATTTTACATAAACATCAGGCAAAAAGTGCATCTCTATCTTCTTTATGCCATCGCCCTGGCACGCCTCACACCTACCGCCTTTTACATTAAAACTGAACCTGCCAGGCCTGTAACCTCTGGCCTTTGATTCAGGAAGCCTTGCATATAAGTCCCTGATATGAGAAAAAAGTCCTGTATATGTAGCTGGATTTGACCTGGGGGTCCTGCCTATAGGGAGCTGGTCCACGACAACTACTTTATCTATGAACTCTTTTCCTTCTATATCATCATGAAGCCCTGGCCTTTCCTTGGAATTATATATATATTTTGAAAGCCCCCTATAGAGAATATCGTCTATAAGAGTGGATTTACCTGAACCCGACACACCTGTCACGGAGATAAATAGGCCTAGAGGTATTTCTACGTCGATATTTTTAAGATTGTGCTCTCTGGCGCCTTTTATGATAAGAGACCTTCCTTTAACAGGTTTTCTTCTGTTTTTTGGCGTAGGTATCTTAAGCTCGCCTCTCAAATATTTACCTGTGAGAGAATCTTTTGCCTTCAAGATATCATCTACAGCCCCTTTGCTTACAATTTCTCCGCCATGCTTGCCTGCGCCTGGCCCAAGGTCTATGATAAAATCCGCTTTTCTTATCGTAGCTTCATCATGTTCAACCACTATCAATGTATTGCCAAGGTCCCTGAGATCGAACAATGTATCAAGAAGTTTTTTATTATCCTTCTGGTGAAGCCCTATGCTGGGCTCATCCAAGACGTACAACACTCCCGTAAGAGCTGAACCTATCTGAGTAGCAAGCCTTATCCTTTGAGACTCCCCTCCTGAAAGAGTAGAACTTCTCCTATTGAGGGTAAGATAATCAAGACCTACGTTGCTCATAAAGCCTAACCGCTCTTTTATCTCCTTAAATATCTGGCGGGCTATTATCTTTTCTTTTTCTAAAAGATCCAACCCCTCAAAAAATATCTTAGCCTCCTTTATAGACAATCCCACTACATCGCTTATAGAAAGCCCATTTATTTTAATAGAAAGGCTTTCTGGCCTTAATTGTTTTCCTTCGCAGGCAGGACATACGGACTGAGTAGTATATTTATTCAACTCTCTTCTCATGAAATCACTCTGGGTGTCCTTTAGTCTACGAAGAAGGTTTGGCACCACTCCTTCGAAATAAAACATATCGCTATCTTTTGAGCCGTACAGAATAACATTCTTAGCCTTCTTAGGGATACTGGCGAAAGAGGTATCAATATCAAAATCATATTCATAAGCTATCTTTCTCAATAATCTCCTATAGTGAAGCACTATCCTCTTACCACCGATCCTCCACGGTTTAATAGCCTCTTTCAGGGACCTGGCTTTATCAGGAATGACTAGATCTACGTCTATACCCATCTTTGCGCCAAGCCCTGCGCAAGCCTGGCATGCGCCATAAGGACTATTAAAAGAAAATATCCTAGGCTCTATCTCTTCATAGCTTACTCCGCATTTTGGGCAGGAATAATGCTCGCTAAACAATATATCCTTGTCTTTCTTTGAGATGACCAAAAGCCCTTTTCCAGCCTTTAAGGCGATCTCTATAGAATCGGACAACCTGTTCCTGATATCCTTATCAATAACAAGCCTATCAACAACTATATCTATGGTATGGAGCTTGTTTTTTTCTAGGCCTATCTCCTCGTCCAGGGTCATCTCTTCACCATCGGCCCTTATTCTTATAAAACCCTGCTTTTTAAGGTCATCAAAAAGTTTATAATACTCTCCTTTCCTGCCTCTTATAACAGGCGCAAGTATTTTTATTGAAGTACCAGCAGGATATTCTAATATCTTATCTATTATCTCATCTTGCGTCTGGCGAGATATCCTGGCTCCGCATTTATAACAAAAAGCCTCTCCTATCCTTGCGAATAAAAGCCTTAGATAATCATAGATCTCTGTAATAGTACCTACTGTAGAACGAGGATTTCCGCCAGCGCTTCTTTGTTCGATGGATATAGCGGGAGAAAGCCCTTCTATATAATCTACGTTCGGCTTTTCAAGTTGTTCCAAAAATTGCCTGGCATAGGCTGAAAGGCTTTCTACGTATCTACGCTGTCCCTCCGCGTATATAGTATCAAATGCGAGTGAAGACTTCCCTGAGCCGCTCAGGCCCGTTATGACTACGAGCTTATTGCGTGGTATATCGACGCTGATATTCTTGAGGTTATGCTCCTTTGCGCCTACTATCCTTATATATTCTTTTCCCATATATACTATCCTTGGTTTACCTTTCTAGTGGTGAGCGGCCTTCAAAAAGACGCTCAGCCAGAATTAGTAGTTTGCAGGGTTGGGCTTCGCTCCGCTTTGTTTTGACAGGCCAGCTTTATAGTTTTGCAAGATCTGTGATTTCGCAAAACAAAAAGGCTTTTTTTAGGCCGCTCACCACTAGAAAGACGCCTCTAATCCATACAATTAGCGATGGCAATACTACTTGCTTTGGGGATGCTGTTTGAAAGGCCTTTTTCTTTTGAGCGGGCATGGTTCGCTCTCGTATATACTGGTAGGGGAGCTTTAAAGCTCCCCTACCATAGATAAGGTTTAGGCGAGAGCGAAAAAGAAAACGGAGTAAAATTTTCACGCTGGGAAAATTTTACGTCCTTAAAAACAGCCTCCCCAAAGCAAGTAATGCCCAACTATCACTATATCCTCGTGATGATATCAGCGTATATCTTTGATGTATCTATAAGGCTCTTTATGTAAATAAACTCATTAGCTGAGTGCCAGCTGTCCCCGCCTTTAACACTATAACCCAGCGCAGGGATACCCTTAGTCATAAAATATCTCATATCAGTAGCGCCTGGCAGTATACATAGTTTTGGACTTTTTGCAATAATAGACTTGATGCTGCCGGTGACTGTCTTAAAAAAATATCTATCTTCTTTTGATACCACAGGCCTTCCCTCTCCCCTAAATTTGACAAAGGCTTTTGAATCCGGGAACATGTTATTGAAATTTCTGACAACATCTCTTATTTCCTTCTTGGCTGAACCTATAGTCTCTTCCGGTATAAGCCTTCTATCTATAGTGAACATAGTCTCGCCCGGGACAGTGTTTACTTTTTCTCCTCCGCTGGAAAAGCCTCCCACCACAAGTGTAGGGACCCTTGCTAGAGTGTCTTTTATGTCAAATCTGGTCTTTTTCTTGGATAATCTTTTTTGCAATCTTTTTAACAACTCTACGAGCTTGCATGCCCTTTCAAAAGAATTGACCCCAAGGTGAGGCAAAGATGCATGCGAAGACCTCCCCTTTACGACAACCTCGGCCCATAGGACTCCTTTGTTGCCTATTGCTAGATATTCTCCTGAATACCCCTCACTCATAGCATAATCAGCCTTTACCAGGCCTTTTTTTACCAAATATCCCAGGCCAGCCGCGCCGCCAGTCTCTTCATCAGGCGTAAAAGAAAGTTGTATATTTATTCCAGGCTTTACTCCTGTCTTTTTCAAAGACCTTAAAGCGAATATTACTGCCGCGATATTTCCCTTCATATCCTCAGAACCTCTGCCATAAAGCTTGCCGGATCTTACAACTCCTTTAAAAGGATCCGTAGCCCATCTTTCCCTAGAAGCCGGCACTACATCGTAATGGCAGTTTATATGCAGGGTCTTTTTACTGCCTACATGCCAATCGCATATTAAGTTTACCCTATTAGAGCCGGACCTGATGCCTGACTTATATAGACTTGCCCTGGGTGTAACGATCTTCCTGATCTTTAATCCCATCTTTATGCATTCTGTCTCTATCAATGAGGCTATCTTTTCATAGTTGATGCCTGGGGGATTGACTGTGGGGATCGCGATAAGGTCCTTGAGAAACTTTATTGCAAAATATTTATTCTTTTCAAGATAACTTGATATATTATTTTCCATAATGAACTATATTATAACTCGATCTTGAATCTATCTATATTAGATCTATACTCCGGGATATCTCTCAAAAAAATATAAAAATTCCCATCATGATACACAAGCTTCCAGTCCGCACTGCTATATAGATATGGCGCGATCTTGTTCTTTTCGCGGAACAAGTTAGAAAGCATGACTATATTAAAACCATATTTACCGCGAAGGCCCTCCAAAGAACCTATCGAAGCAGTCGCATCCTTATACATTTTATACATCTTATCGCCATAAAGTTCGGTTCTCCCGTCTAAAAACATCCTTCTTTCCGGATAGAACCTATAAGCTATATAAGAACCAAATATTGGGTCATGGAAGATCCTGCCTTTTATATTGCGTTCTTCCAAAAAATCACATGCCTTGGAAGGCGCTAGGTGCCTGGCAAAAGCAAGACCTGTCTTTTTAAAGTCATATTGATGGGTGATCTTATAATACCCGTTTGATAAAAAGATATATAAAAAAGATGCTGTTATAAATAAAACTAAAATATAATAGGCCTTGGGATTTAGTTTTTTATTTGATCCTGATCCTCTTGTATTATAAAGAGCCGGCACCATGCACGTTAATGAAAAAACAGGGACTCCTCTTAGAGAAAAAAAAGACACGATAAATGCCGCTAAAAACAATAGCGCATGTTCTATCCTGGCCTTTTTAAGGTTCAATAAAAAAGTAACACTCACTATCATTACCAGCGCCCAGAAAAATACAAAACTAAAAAATCCCATCTCAATAGGCATCATAAGCTCAGATGTCTCTTTAAACAAAATCGCCTGGCTGTTAAATAAACCCCTAGCCACTGATAATGGATAGACAGCGCCTTTTAATCCATACGGATTTAAAAGGTTCAATATCGATACAAGAAAAAATAGCCCCGACAACATAATAGCTCTTTTATTATCTCTCCTAATCATAGACCCTAGACAATAAAAAAGGACTACTAAAGGGCCCAGGATAAAAAAGCCGTGCATATTGACCCAGGCGATCTGTAAAAACAACAATATCCATAGTCTCTTTTCTTTTTCCAGGGTATATATGTATATACACAATAATAGATAGGAGAGTATCTCGGGCCTTAAGGTAGATCTATAACTAAAACTTAGTATAGACAAAAATCCCAACATCAAAGGCAAGATCGTATATTTTTTGTCATTAAAAAGATCTGAAGAAAATAAAATAAAAAAACAGGCTGTTACAATAAGCGCTTTAAAAATATTTAGCCCTGCCAAGCCAAAAACAGTATATATCAGGAAATATAAGACCTGGGAAAGCCACTCATGGTCTATCCATGATACATCTCCCAATGCATAGGAAAATATATCAAGATGCGGTATAGACACACTGCTGACTATATATTCCCCTGCCTTGATGATACCCCAAAGATCAGTATCGGTGATAGTATTGACCTGGGATACAAAAACAACTATCAGGAATAATATGGTAAGTATGATCTTCATAAAAATATAGGCCTAGCTTGACTTTTATTTGTCTATAAGTGCTGCTTGAGAGGCCTAAATCTCTCGAGCGGGCCTCGTACCAAATTTATTATATTTATTCAACCGGTATAAATTTTGATACGGGGCGGGCATGGTCCGCCTTCACATATACTGGTAGGGGAGCCTTAAGGCTCCCCTACTACTTTTTGAAGGCCTCTCACCAGCAGAAAGACACCGTGCCCGCTTCCCGTCCGCCGGCAGGCGGGGAACCGGCAACGCTTTTCTTTAGGCTTGACAAAGCTAGTTAGATTTATTAGTATTACCTACGGATTTCCATAACAAATGCCCCGCATCTTTTTAAATTATTTTTTAAAAAAGATGCGGGGCTATAAAACTAACTACTTCTTCTTTTTCTTTTTTCCACCTCTTGCCATCTGCGCTCTAGAAATATCCCCCTTCTTATCTATGAAGTAAAGATATCCTTTTGCCTTTTTTATACCACATTTCATTACTTTTTCTGCCATTCTCACTCACCCCCTTCCCTTTCCTATTTTTAAAATCATTATTTTATACATGCGGGTTTTCCGCCATTTTTAATATGATATCGCAGGCACTCACAGCAAAAACCTTTTCTTGAACATGGCTCATAGCCGCACGGACACTCTTCCAGGTTCTTTTTAAAGTTCTTGCACTTTTCCATCATAGCACCTCTTTGAGTTTTGAAAGAGCTGAAAATATAGCAAGCTGGCTTGTCTTGGGGTTAGCCTTGGAAGGCAGGTTCTCGCACCTGGTAAAAAACCTTCCAAACTCACCCTCTACTTCTATCTCATGAGTATTTCTCGTATATAAAGGCGATGTCACTATCTTGACCTTTGTCTTCTTAGGCCCTATACCCATGATACTTAATGTAGCGGATACGTTTATATTCTTTGGGAAGTGTCTTATGGCCTCTTCTGCGCTGCCGGAAAATATAACCAGCTCTTTTTTTAATCTATCAATGTCTATTCCTTTTTTCCTGAGATATTCCGCTCCTTTTAAGCCTTTTGGCGGTTTCCTGGTGACCAGGCTTACACTTTTTATCTTTCCAATGCTTGCTGCTCTCAGGCCGTCAAGGCCGCATATAGCCCCGCTTGGTATATAGACATTGATACCTATTTTTTTTGCCTTTTCTATAAGTTTTGTATGTTTCAATAAGCCGCCGGTACTCATGATAAGTACGTCTTTTTTTAAAGACATTGTTTTTTTAAGGACCTGGCTCGCGACTCCGGGGTTAGCAGCCTCTATTACTAACTCGCTTTTCTTTATAAGAGTATCTACGTTATAAATAGCTGCGGGAGGCTTGAGTTTTTTGGAGAGGGAACTTGCGATTTTAGGATCGATGTCGGATAAGGCGATTATTTTGGCTTTTCTTCTTAGGTCTTTATTTATAAATAATGCTATGCTGCTGCCTATGACACCGCACCCCACTATCCCTATTTTTTTGATCTTCTGTCTATACCTTGTCATCAATGATCATACTCCTGATATGGCTGCTCCTGGGTATTCTCCGGATACATCCAGCATACGTTTTAAAGACAGATACGCCTTATCCCTTATCTCACCCTCTATCTTGACCTCGTATTCCATGTTCTCAAGGGCATGCGCTACCCAGCCGAGAGTAGTCAATTTCATCGTAGGGCAGATAAGCCTTTCTGTCGGTATATAAAACTGCTTGTCAGGGTTTTCCTTATGCAGGCCGTACAGCATACCTGATTCTGTGACTATTATAAATTCCTTATCAGAGGATGCCTTCACGTATTTAAACATGCCTCCTGTAGAAAATATCTTATCACTGATCGAAAGGACATCGGGATTGCACTCTGGGTGTGAGAGTACGATCGCTTTAGGGTGTTTTTCCTTTACTTTCAAGACATCTTCCTTGGCAACCCTTACATGTGTAGGGCAAAAACCCTCCCATAAAATAATATTCTTGTCTGGAAGTTTACTCTGTACATATCTACCAAGATTTTTATCAGGTATAAAGATGATGTCTTTAGTATCTTTCAAAGAGTCGACTATCTGCACAGCATTGCTTGAAGTACAGCATATATAGCTTTCTGCTTTTATAGCTGCGGAGGAATTCACATAGCACACTACTTTTGCGTTCGGGAACTCCTTTTTCTTCGTCTGAAGCTCCTCTACATGCACCATATCTGCCATAGGACAGCCTGCCTCTTTTACAGGAAGAAGTATTATCTTATCCGGGTTCAATATAGATGCGCTTTCTGCCATAAAACACACTCCACAGAATACCACTACTTTTGCATCCGCCCTGATAGCTGCCCTGCTCAACGCAAGAGAATCACCGCTTATATCAGAGATATCCTGTATCTCATCCCTCTGATAGTTATGGACTATTATCACAGCGTTTCTTTCTTTTTTTAGTTTAAATATCTTCTTTTTGAGGTTGTCTTTGTATTTCTGTTCGTTCATTTTTTACCTACGATCTTGTTTTCGTCGTTTACAAATATTACCTTTGGGCTAAAGCTTAAGGCATCCTTTGTCTCCAAAAGCACATAGCTCATTATGAGCACCTTATCTCCTTTGACAGCATGGCGCGCTGCGCCGCCATTCATACCTATGATACCGCTTCCTTTTTTGCCAGGTATGACATATGTCTCCAGCCTTGCCCCATTATTGATATTGACTACCTGCACCTTTTCATTTGGCAAGATATCGCTTGCATCCATCAAGTCAGGATCTATAGTGATACTGCCTTTATATTGAAGATTGGATTCAGTGACTGTTACCTGGTGGATCTTGGACTTAAGTAATGTACGGAACATTTATGCCTCCCTTATTTGATTACAATATTATCTATAAGCCTTGTCTTTCCAAGCCTAGCTGCTACTAATATTAAAGTATTTTTTCCTATCTTATCAGCCTCATTCAAAGAATCAGGGTCTACTATCGATATATAGTCTATGTTTATACCTTTTTCCTTCAAGATCAGCTTACGCATTTTGCCTTTTATATAAAAGGCTTTCTTTTCTTTACTTTTGTATAAAGACCTTGCGAGCTTTAAAGACTCATATAATACTAGTGCTTTTTTTCTTTCGATAGAAGTAAGGTATTTATTTCTGGAGCTCATTGCCAGGCCGTCTTTTTCCCTTATTATAGGCATCACCTTTATCTTTGTAGAAACGTCAAGGTCTCTTACCATCTTCTTTATGATAATAACCTGCTGCGCGTCTTTCTGGCCAAAATACGCTACATCAGGCTTTACTAAATTGAAAAACTTAAGCACTATGGTCGCTACCCCTCTAAAGTGATACGGCCTGGATATGCCGCAGAGCTTTTTACTTAGGCCATCGACTGTCACATATGTAGAAAAATCATCTCTATACATCATAGATACTGCAGGGATAAATAAAACATCTGCCATTACATCCCTACACATAGATATATCTTTTTTTAA
This sequence comes from Candidatus Omnitrophota bacterium, assembly GCA_043814965.1. Taxonomy (GTDB): domain Bacteria; phylum Omnitrophota; class Gorgyraeia; order Gorgyraeales; family Gorgyraeaceae; genus JBDRCN01. The sequence goes on along the minus strand of JBDRJN010000022.1, from coordinate 15,604 downwards.
GTCTCTGGGATACTTTTTAAAATCTTCCTTTGGCCCAAACTGGGTAGGATTGACAAATATACTTACTACGCAAAAATCCGTCTCTAGTTTGGCTTTTCTTATAAGGCTGAGATGGCCTTCATGCAAAGATCCCATAGTAGGGACAAACCCTATGGTCTTTCCGCTTTTTTTTATTTCATCTATCTTCTTTTTAAAGAGGCCTACTGATCTATATATCTTCATCTTATATCCCGACACTCTCTTTAACGGCTTCAGGACAAAATCTCTTTCATACATCCTCGGATGCGGGATCTTAAGGCCTTTTTCTTTTATCCTTTTATTCCCATAAGTAAGTATATCCAGGTCTATCGTCCGAGGCCCGTTCTTTATGACTCTTGTCCTGCCTAGCTCTTTTTCTATTCTCTGAACACTGCTAAGCAGTTCCCTTATGCCTAAGCTTGTCTTTATCTCTAGCGCCAGATTTAGATACTTATCCTGTTTAGGCCCGCCTACAGGCTCAGTCTCGTATATAGGAGAGACCTTGTTTAACTTTATGCCTTTACTGTTTTCAAGTTTATTTATAGCATTTTTTATATTACAAAGCCTATCACCAAGATTAGAACCAACGCCAATATACGATATCATCTACTTATAGCATCTTTCTTAACCTGTCCACTGCTTCTTTAGTACGCTCCTTTGAAACAGTAAGAGCCATCCTTACGTAACCTTCTCCGGATGCGCCAAAACCCACTCCGGGAGTGATCACGATGCCTGTTTTCTCCAATACTAGTTTTGCAAATTCTATAGAACTCTTGTATGACTTAGGAAGCCTGGTCCACACATAAAAAGTCGCTTTTGGCCTTGGAGTGGCCCATCCCAAAGAATTAAACCCATCGACCAGGATATCCCTGCGCTCCTGATAGATCTTATTCATCGCTTCAGTATGTTTTTCTGATATATTAAGCGCTGTTATGGCAGAGGCCTGTATGGCATTAAATACGCCTGAATCTATGTTTGATTTTACCTTGGCTATGCCTCGTATTATCTTCTCATTTCCACAGACAAATCCTATCCTCCACCCGCACATATTGCATGTCTTGGAGAGAGAATGGAACTCTACCCCTACATCCATTGCGCCATCCACTTTTAAAAAACTGCCTGCCTTATATCCATCATAAGTTATCTCTGAATACGCTGCGTCATGCGCGACCATGATATTATTTTTTCTGGCAAAGATAACGCTGTCCTCAAAAAATCCACTGCTGCATATAGCGCCCGTAGGATTATTAGGATAGTTTATATAAAGTATCTTTGCTCTTTTTAATACGTCTTTCTTTATGGACTTTAGATCCGGCAAAAAAGCATTCTCTTCCAGTAAAGGCATCTTATAAGGTATCCCGCCTGCCAGTATCGTCCCTCCATTATAAGGGGGATAACACGGTTCAGGCACCAGGTTGACATCTCCCTCATTTAGAAATGCAAAAGGCATGTGAGCAATGCCTTCTTTTGACCCGATAAGTATAAGCACTTCCTTGTCAGGGTCGAGCATCACCCCAAATCTATCTTTATACCACTTACTGACTCTTTTTCTTAGATCCGGGATGCCCTCATCCAGAGGATAATGATGGTTCAAAGCATTCTTTATTGCCTCGCTCAAAGACTCTATGACCTCTTTAGGAGAACCCTGGTCAGGGTCGCCTATACCTAGGTCTATTATATCTTTTCCTTCGCTTCTGGCCTTGCGCTTTGCCTTGTCTATCTCGACAAATAGATAAGGTGGAAGTTTATTTACTTTTTCACTTAATGTAAATTCCATATCCTGCTTTTTCTCCTTTATCAATACGCTCTACCCCGTTACCCTTAACCCTTAACCCGTAACCCGAACTTTATTACATCATGCATGCTATATAAGCCTGGCTTTCTATTGTATAGGAACTTAGCTGCATTGAGAGCGCCTTTTGCGAACGCATCACGTGAATGAGCCTTGTGAGTAAGCTCTATCCTCTCGCCATCCCCAGCGAATACAACAGTGTGATCCCCTACTATATCACCTATTCTTATTGAATGTATAGGAGGGACTTTTCCTCTTACATTACTTACAGCCTCTCCGAGCCTCTTAGCTGTTCCACTGGGCGCATCCTTTTTCTTATTATGATGCGCCTCTATTATCTCTACTTCATATTCGCTCCCAAGGTCTTTTGCTACCTCTTCGACAAGTTCAAACAAAAGATTAGCGCCTATGCTCATGTTGGGAGAATATACTATAGGTATAGTGCTGGAAGATTTTTTGATCATCTCCATCTCATAGGTAGTAAAGCCAGTCGTGCCTATTACAATGCCTACTTTTTTCTTGCGAGCATCATCCAGATACTTTGTAGTTGCCTGTGGAGTAGTAAAGTCTAAGATTATATCATATTGATCTTTTATCTTTGAGATATCAGGTTGGACAATCCTATTTAACTTGTTTACGCCAAGGACTTCTCCTATGTCCTTTCCAATAAAAGGGCTTGAACTGACCTCGATAGCTCCAATGATCTGGAAATCCTTGTCTTCTATTGCTAAAAGTCCTATTCGCTTACCCATCCTGCCTGATATACCGGTAATGACTATTTTTATCATGTTTCCCCCTTGTATCTTATAAGAGACCGTAATCCTTTAAAGCCTTTTTAAGTATCTCCAGGTTTTCCCTTGACATCTCACACATGGGAAGACGAAGATCGCCCTCATCTATCATGCCAAGTAATTTCATGGCAGTTTTAACAGGTATTGGATTTGTCTCTATGAACATTGCATTTACTAAAGGAAATAGCTTATAATGCAAAGCCCTGGCGCCCTCTATATCACCTTTCTTGAATTTTGATACCATGCTGCTTACATCCTTGGGCGCAATGTTACTTACAACAGATATCACACCTACGCCTCCTATTGCCAGAAGCGGCAGGGTAAGGTTATCGTCGCCTGATATAAGGTCAAAACCTTTGCCGCATAATGCATAGATCTTTGCCATCTGCTCAAGATTGCCGCTTGCCTCTTTTACTCCTACTATATTTTTTACCTTACTAAGCCGGGCCATTGTCTCAGGCAATATATTGACTCCTGTACGAGATTGTATATTATATGCTATCAGCGGCAGGTCCACCTCGGCCGCTATCTTACTCAAATGCCTGTAGATACCTTCCTGAGTAGGCTTATTATAATAAGGGGTTATGTGCAGAGTCGCATCAGCTCCTGCTTCCTTTGCATGCCTTGTAAGCTCTATAGCCTCTTCGGTATTATTACTTCCTGCGCCAGCTATAACCGCTGATTTTTTAGACGCTGCCTCTATGACGATATCTATCACTCTCTCGTGTTCTTCGATAGATAAAGTCGCTGATTCCCCTGTAGTACCGCATGGGACTATCGCGCTGGTCCCATTCTTGATATGGAATTCCACGAGCTCTGATAACTTTTTTTCATCTATCTTGTTCTTTTTGAATGGTGTTATGATAGCAACCATTGAACCTTCAAACATGAGCCACCTCTCTATTCGTTAATCATTATTTGGCACACTAAAGTGTGCCCTACAAAATTTGCTGCAAAGGCCTCACTGTGTAGGTGACCCTTAAGGGTCACCTACTTAAATTCGGACTTTGCCTATAGATCTATAACACCCTTAAAAACGCTATTTACCTCACCCTCTAAATAGACATCTTTTATCTTATCTTTAGTCCTTTCAAGATATATTCTTAACACTCCGCCTTTTGTATCTACAGCTATTTCTTTGGTAGATAGTTTTAATATACTGCTAAAGACCGCTGCTGATGCTACTGCGCCTGTACCACAAGCCGGGGTCTCGCCTTCTACGCCTCTTTCATATGTACGCATCTTTATATTTTTATCATCTACCACCTCTACAAAATCGACATTTGTCCCTCTAGGCTTAAATTTTTTGTGATACCTGATACCCCTTCCCAGCATATCCACATCTATATCCTTAAGCCCATGTACAAATATCACAGTGTGAGGCACTCCTGTATCTATATAATTTACCCTTATAGACCTGTCGCTTAACTTGATCAACATACCAAGCCTTGCGTCCTTTGGGTCTTCCATCTTTATCTTGATACTGTCAGGTGAAACAGCCTCTGCAATATAAATACCTGCCAAGGCCTCTACGGACAATTTGTTTTTTGAGCGCTTTATATTTTTAAATACATATGACGAGGCGCACCTTAAGCCATTGCCGCACATCTCAGCCTCTGTGCCATCAGCATTGAATATCCTCATCTTAAGATCGCATTTCTTTGAAGTTTCCAGGATCAGCGCCCCATCCCCGCCTATACCATTCCTCCTGTCACATAATATAGCCGCTGCCTTCGATAGGTCCTTTTCTTTTATGAAGAGGTCTTTTCTCTGGTCTATCACTATAAAATCATTGCCTGTCGCAACCATCTTTGTAAATATTATTTTCTTCAGCTTCATCTTAAAATACCTTCTTTATTGAATATCAGACTTCGTTTCTTACTATATCTTTATATGTCTCGCGTTTTCTTATAAGCCTTACCTTTGACCCATTCACAAGCACTTCAGCTGCCCTTTTCCTGGAATTATAGTTACTTGACATACTAAATCCATATGCTCCTGAACTCATAACCGCCAGCATGTCTCCTTCTTCCAGATCAATAAATTTCCTGGATTTAGCTAAAAAATCCCCGCTCTCGCATATAGGCCCTACTACATCATAAGAAAGTACTTTTCGCGGCCTCGTGTACGACTTTGACCTGACAGGTAATACCTCATGATATGCCTCATAAAGACTTGGACGTAAGAGATCGTTCATAGCGCCATCTACGATCGCATAATTTTTGTTAGGGATCTTTTTAATATAAAGGACCTTTACAGCCAGTATCCCGCTATTTCCCACTATAAATCTTCCGGGCTCTAGTATGACATCGACATTCATACCTTTTAATATAGGAGTGATCTTTCTTGCATATTCTTCCGCTGTCTGAGGACGCTCTCCGGAATATATGATCCCCAGACCCCCTCCTATATTAAACCACTTTACATCGATATTATTTTTTCTTAAATCACTGATAAAAGACCTTATTTTCTTTATTGCCTTAATAAAAGGCTTTACATCGACTATTTGCGAACCGATATGTATGTGTATCCCGTTTATATCCAGATTCTTGAACTCTTTTCTTTTTAAGAATATGCTCCTGGCCTCCTTCATATCAATGCCGAATTTATTTTCTTTATGTCCAGTTGTAATATACTTATGTGTCTTTGGCTTTACATCAGGGTTTATACGTAAAGCAACTCTTTGAACTTTACCTGTTCTGCCAGCGATCTTATTGATCAACTTAAGCTCCGGCAGGCTCTCAACATTAAAGAGCAGTATATTGTTTTTTATAGCTAACGCTATCTCTTCAGCTGTCTTTCCGACTCCTGCATATACTATTCTCTTAGGAGGAGTCTTTACTTTTAAGGCCCTATAAAGCTCGCCCCCAGATACAATATCAAGGCCTGCGCCTTCCCTGACCAGAGCCCTCAATATATTTATATTGGAATTGGCCTTTACTGAATAACATACTATAGGTTTGATATCCGCGAAAGCCTTTTTTAATTTACGAAAATGGTCCAGCAAGGTCTTCTGGCTGTATATATACAGAGGCGTCTTATAGGCCTTTACAAGGCTGGATATCTTTTTCGATTCACAGTATAGGTCGTTATTTTTATATTTAAAATCATGCATAAAGCTGCTCCTATTTCTTCCTGGTGGATCTTTTAAGCCTTACGGATCTTTCAGGGTCTATGATATTTTTAAGCTCCTTATTGCTAAGATATGGGTGGATCTTTCTAAGCTCAGAGTCATCCATCTTGAGCATATCTATGCCGCTTTTTATCTTTTTAGCTACTAAAGTACCTACTATACCATGGGCATCCTTAAAAGATACCCCTTTTTTGACAAGAAAGTCAGCTATATCAGTCGCAAATAAACATTCATCATCAAGCTGTTTTCTTATAGAGTCTTTTTTGAATCTTATATTGCTCAATAGCTCTGCAAATAACTTAAGCTCGGCCTGTACTATATCAAATGAATTGAATACAGGCTCTTTATCAAGCTGCATATCCCTATTGTAACTCAATGGAAGGCCTTTCATCATGACCAATACATCCACCAGGTTCGCGTACAATCTGCCCGTGTACCCTCTTACAAGTTCCAGGATATCAGGGTTTTTCTTTTGCGGCATAAGCGAGCTGCCAGTACAGAAAGCATCGTCTATCTCTATAAAATCAAATTCTTTTGTAGAATATATCACTAGATCCTCTGACATCCTTGATAGATGCATACCTATAATAGAAAGCGCGCTCAATAGCTCTATGACAAAATCCCTGTCGCTCACGCTGTCAATAGAATTTGAGGATGGCCCTATTTTTTTGCCTCCGGGCAGTATCTTATCCGAGACTATATAGTTTTTCGCATCTATGAAAGTACCAGCCATAGAACCTGCCCCAAGAGTCAGTTCTATATTCCCTGACGCGTTTATAAGCCTTTTACTGTCCCTTAAAAACATCTCCATATACGCGGCAAAATAATCCGATACATCTATCGGCATCGCATGCTGGAGATGAGTATAGCCAGGCATGACAACACCCTTGAACTTACCAGAAAGAGACTTTAACCTCTTACAGACATCTAAGAGAAGTTCTGCTGTAAAGGTAGAATTTGTAAGACAGTAAAGCTTTATATCAAAAGCTATCTGATCATTTCTTGATCTGCAGGTATGCAGCTTATAAGCGGCCTTGCCGGCTTTTTTTTCTACCAGCGCCTGTATATAGCTGTGTATATCTTCATGGTCTCCTGTTATCTTGAAAGCGCCTTTTCTTATATCTATCAATATACCCTCTAAAGCTGATCTAAGCTTTTTGTGTTCAAGGGTATTGATAAGCCTTGCCTTCTTCAGGATATCTACATGCAGAAGAGACCCCACGCAGTCATACTCAGCTAATCTCTTGTCATAGTGAATAGACCTTGTAAACTCTTCTACCAATGGATTGGTCTTTTTGCTAAATCTCCCTCCCCACATCTTTTTCATATTGTACCTCGTTTTTTCTTAATTCCTGTTTACTAATTACTGATTACTGTTTACTATCCTTATACGGCATTCCCCAGACTTTGATAAAACCACTCGCTATAGACCTATCGAACTCATCTCCTTTTTCATAAGTCGCCATCTCTTTTTTATAAAGGGAATTGGGCGAGGTCCTTCCGACCACGTCCACGACTCCTTTTAATAACTTTACCCTAGCTACCCCTGATACTTTTTTCTGTGTCTCATCTATAAATGCATCCAGGGATTTCCTGAGAGGGGTAAACCACAGTCCATAATAGATAAGTTCCGCGTATTTCAAAGAAATACTTTCTTTAAAATGAAGAAGTTCCCTATCAAGCGTAAGTGATTCAATGTCCTTATGAGCCTTGTGCAATATCCAGCCAGCAGGGGCCTCGTATATCTCTCTAGATTTTATCCCTACAAGCCTGTTCTCTACCAGATCCGACCTTCCTATCCCGTTCTTGCCTCCGATCTTATTTAATTTTTCTATAAGCTCTACGCTATCATATGCCTTGCCATTGAGTTTTATAGGAATGCCCTCCTTAAATTCTATGTCAAGATAGGCCGGCTTGTTTGAAGCTTTCTTAGGGTCAATAGTCATCCTATAAGCGCTCTCCGGGGCTTCATTCCATGGATCTTCCAAAACACCGCATTCGATACTTATGCCCCAGATATTCTGATCAATGCTATATGGAGATCTTTTTGTGACATCTATGCTTATATTGTGTTTTTTGGCGTACTCCATCTCTTCTTCTCTTGTAAGCATATCCCACTCTCTTAATGGAGCGATTATCTCTAATTTTGGCGCAAGAGACATTGCAGTCACTTCAAATCTTACCTGGTCATTGCCTTTTCCAGTGCATCCATGAGCGATCGCAATAGCCTTTTGGTTTTTTGCAGTTTCCACCATGCCTTTTGCGATAATAGGCCTTGAAAGTGCTGTTGCTAAAAGATATTTTGATTCATAAACTGCTCCTGCCTTCAGCGATCTGAATATAAAGTCCTTGGCAAATTCTTTTTTCAAGTCCTCCACGATCACTTTACTGGCTCCTGCTGATATAGCTCTTTTTTTCAAGCTCTTAAAGTCAGACCCTTGCCCAACATCTGCCATATAACATACAACATCATAACCCTTATCAGCAAGCCATCTGACGGCAACCGATGTATCCAATCCGCCTGAATATGCAAGGACTATTTTTTTGCTCATATACCATATCTCCTTAATATTTATTAATTGCGTCTTAGCTTCTGGCACACTAAAGTGTGCCCTACTTTATTAACTCCACCAATATTGCTTTTTGTACATGGAGCCTGTTCTCAGCCTGGTCTATCACTATAGACTGCTTTCCATCCAGGACTTCACTAGTGATCTCTTCCTCTCTATGAGCAGGCAGACAATGCATCACCAATGCATCTTCTTTGGCTAACTTGAGAAGTTGGGAATTTACCTGAAACCCTTTAAAATCCTTTAGTCTTTTAGCATGTTCTTTTTCTTTACCCATGCTGGTCCATACATCAGTATATACAATATCAGCTCCTTTGACTGCATCCTCAGGTGAATTGCATATAGACGCAGTGTCTCCTACAGACTTTAATATATCCTGATCAGGTTCATAGCCCTTGGGACACGCTACTCTTACCTTGATACCGATCTTGCTACAGCCATAGAGAAGTGAATTCAATACATTGTTCCCGTCCCCTATAAAAGAGATGGTTATGCCATTAAGGCCTTTTTTTTCTTTTATTGTAAATAGATCGCTCAATGCCTGGCACGGGTGCAATAAGTCAGTAAGGCCGTTTATGACCGGTACATAAGAATACTCTGCTATCTCAAGAAGCCTGGCATGCGAATATGTCCTGGCAACAATGCCGTCCAGGTATCTGGAAAGCACTCTCGCTGCATCCTTTACTGCCTCTCTTTTTCCAAGGGCTATCTCATCTGCCCCCAGATAAATAGCCCTTCCCCCAAGCTCTGCTATGCCGACCTCAAAAGAGACCCTGGTCCTGTTGGAAGGTTTTTCAAAAATAAGGCCCAGCGTCTTATTCTTAAGCGTATCTTCATGTATCTTTCTTTTTACCTTCAGTTCTTCTGCTTTTTCAAAAAGCGTGTTTATCTCACTAACACTAAGGTCATTGATGGTAATAAGGTCTTTTTTCATTTGTTACTCTCCCTTGATTAAATAACGCTTTCTAATATCTCCAGGGCTTTATCTATCTCTTTTTTCTTTACGATCATACCCGGCATAAACCTGAGCACATTAAGATGTGTACAGTTTATTAAAAGATTTTTCTTAAAACACGCCTCTACTATATCCTTTCCTTCTTTTTCAAGCTCTATGCCTATCATAAGGCCTTTTCCTCTTACATCTTTTATGACAGGTTTTTTTATCTTTAATTCATTTAATCTACTTACTAGATATTCCCCCATCTTGACTGTATTTGACAGCAAGTCATCCTTATCAATAGCTTCAAACACGCCTAAAGCAGCGCTGCATGCTATAGGGCTCCCCCCAAAAGTAGAAGCATGCATTCCAGGTTTTAACACATCCTGAAATTTTTCTGCGGCTACCATAGCTCCTATAGGAAGGCCTCCTCCTAAAGATTTTGCAAGAGTCATCACATCAGGCGCTATGCCATAATGTTCGAAGCAAAACATCTTTCCAGTCCTGCCAATACCTGTCTGGACTTCATCAAATATCAAGGCCAGGTCTTTTTCATTACATATCCTTCTTATTTCTTTTATATAACTTTCTCCTGCCACATTGATGCCGCCCTCACCTTGTATTGGTTCAAGCATTATACCAACCGTCTTATCAGTGACGGCATTTTTAAGCGCCTCTATATTATTAAAAGGTATTGTCTTGAAACCAAGCGGAAGCGGCTCGAACCCTTTTTGATACTTAAGCTGCCCTGTAGCTGTGATAGTAGCCAGGGTCCTGCCGTGAAAAGAATTTTCAAAAGTAATTATCTCGTATCTTCCTTTCGAAGTTCCGTATGCCCTTACAAGTTTTATAGCCCCTTCGTTGGCTTCAGCCCCGCTATTACAGAAAAACACCTTTCCCTTAAAAGAATTCTCTATGATCCTTTGCGCAAGTCTTCCCTGGAGCATGTTGTAATAGTTATTAGGGACATGGATTATCTTTTTTAGATAGCTCCTGATGCTGTTTACGACCTTAGGATGACAATGGCCCAGCCCGCTTACAGCCCATCCCGGAAAAAAATCAAGATACTCTTTTCCTTCAAGGTCCCACACCTTAAGGCCTTTTCCTTTTACGATCACCACAGGGATCCTCGTATAAGTATTGATCACAAACTTATCGTATTGAGAGATAATATCAATTGTGTTCATCTAATCCGCCTTTACTATTTCTGTACCGATACCCTTGTCTGTAAAGATCTCCAAGAGCAAGCTATGAGGTATTCTCCCGTCTATTATATGAGTCTTTGAAACCCCTCCATTTAATGCATTGGTACAGCTTCTGACTTTCGGTATCATCCCGCCCTGTATCACATTCGAAGATATGAACTGCTCGGCCTCACCCATCTTTATGCTGGATATAAGCGTCTCTTCTTTTCCTTTTTCTCTCATTATCCCCAACACATCTGTCAAAAGCACCAGCTTTGCTGCCTTTAGCGATATCGCGATATTGCTGGCTACATCATCTGCATTCACATTGTATAATTCGCCGTCTTCGCCAATCCCCACAGGAGAGATCACCGGGACAGTTCTAGGCCTGACTGCCTTTCTTATAGGAGAACTCTCTATGCCAGCCACCTCTCCTACATGGCCAAGATAGCTGCTTTTTGAGTGAGGTTTTGTCTTTATAACATCCTTTTTTGTAGTATTCAGACTGACTGCCCTCCCTCCCAAATGCTTTATATCATTAGCTATCCCCTGATTGACTTCACTTAAGACCCTATCAACTATATCGATATCCTCTTTTGTCGTGACCCTGAGGCCGTCTTTGAACTGGATATTTTTAGAGCATCTTTCCATCTCTTTATTTATAAAAGGCCCTCCTCCATGTACTATTACAGGCCTTATACCAACATAACTCATAAAGACTATATCCTGAAGCACTCTCTTTTTTATCTCAGGGTCAATAAGCGCGCTCCCGCCATACTTTATGACAAATATCTTATTGCTGTATAGTTTTATATAAGGAAACGCCTCTATCAAAACCGCTGATTTTCTTATAGCCTCTTGCATGTTATCTCCAAAAAATCTTGTATATAACCTTTAAACTTTTAAACAAACTACGTCTCATATTCTGAGTTTATCTCTATATACCTCTTTGTAAGGTCACAGCTCCACACCCAGCTGCAATGTCTACCCATTTTTATGTCTACTACTATATCAATCTCTTTATTTTTAAACAACTTTTCTAGTCTTTTTCTTGGCGCGCTCGTCTCTGAGCCATTCTTCATGACAAGGTCCTTACCGAAATATATATCCACTTTATCCTTTTTGACATCCACGCCACTATAACCTATGCTTGCAGCAACTCTCCCCCAGTTAGGATCTCCTCCAGCTATCATCGTCTTTACTAGGCTTGAATTAGCAATGCTTCTAGCTACAATAGACGCGTCTTTTTCTGTCTTAGCGCCTTTTACATAGATCCTTACGAACCTTGTCGCGCCCTCGCCGTCCAAAACTATCTTTTTAGCCAGTACCATTGCTGCATAGGTCAGCGCATCTTTAAATTCAAGATATTCCTTTGTATTTTTCCTTACGCATTTATTACCTGCAAGGCTATTTGCAAACATAATAGCTGTATCATTTGTACTCATATCGCCATCAACGGTGATCCTGTTGAACGAATAATCAACGCTCTCTTTAAATGCGCTCTTTAAAGCACTTTTCTCAATAGATATGTCTGTCGTAAAAAAAGCAAGCATCGTAGCCATGTTCGGATATATCATGCCCGAGCCTTTACAAGCTCCGCCTAGTCTCACTTTCTTGCCATCTATCTCAAATTCTATAGCTATCTCCTTATTCACAGTATCAGTGGTCATTATTGCTTTTGAAAAACCAGTCCCGTTCTTACTGGACAGCCCCTTTACTAAAGAACCTAAGCCTTTTTTTATCTTTCCTACTGGCAATGGCTTCCCAATGACACCAGTCGAACACATCAAGACCATTTCTTTTTTAAGTCCCAGTTTTTTTGCTGCAGTCCCGCTTACATCCTGAGCGCCTACCAACTCTTTCTTACCGCAGCATGCATTTGCTATCCCGCTATTTACTATCACTGCCTGGGGAGAGCTCTTTTTTATCCTGTCCTCGCATAGATCGACTGATCCTGATCTCATCTTGTTCAATGTGAAGGTCCCGGCTGCTATACATGGCGCGCTAGATACTAAAAGAGCAAGGTCGTCTCTTTTGCTCTTTTTAATACCACAACACCCGGAACTCGCTTTAAATCCCTGCGGAGCGCATACTCCGCCTTTTATAACTTTCATAGGCCCTCTTTTTCGTCAAACCCCTGCATTATATTCATATTCTGCACTGCCTGGCCGCTCGCGCCTTTTACAAGATTATCAATAGCGCTTACTGCTATACACATATTCTTCTCAGGGAAAACCTTTAAGCTTATATCACAAAAATTAGTATTCACTACATTTTTCGTGTCTGAAAAATTTCCCTCATCCAGTACTCTCACGAAATATTCATCCTTATAATCATCTTTAAGCGCCTTAAGCGCATCCTTAGTAGTGATCTTCTTTTTTAACCTCAGATAGATAGTGCTCAATATCCCTCTTTCCATCGGTACGAGATGCGGCACGAAATTGACCACTACTTTTTTCCCGCTTATCTTTCCTATCTCCTGGTCTATCTCCGGCATATGTCTATGTAGATTTATCTTGTATGCCTTGAAAGAATTTTCCTCCTGCGCTTTTTTCAGCATCGGCGCAAAGTCTCTTCCAGCCCCGCTCATACCTGACTTCGAATCGCATATTATATTGTCCGGCTCTACCAGTCCCTTCTTTAAAAGCGGGCTCGTAGCCAGGATTATACTTGTCGGATAACATCCAGGATTTGCAATAAGCCTGGCCTTCTTTATATCTTCTCTATAATATTCGCATAGCCCATATATGGCTTCTTTAATATAGGCTTTCGCAGTATGTTTTACCTCGTACCATTTTTCATAAGTTTCTACATCCCTCAACCTAAAATCAGCGCTCAGGTCCACGACCTTAATGCCCTCTTTTAAAAATACAGGCGCAAATCCCATCGAGACCTTATGCGGCAGAGCCAAAAAAACAAACTCACTTTTTTTTGCCACTTCCTCGGCACTGAGATCAGAACATTCCAGGTCTAACTTATTTTTTAGATATGGATATAAGCTGGATATAGGCGCTGGCGCCATCTTTCCAGCTACGGCTGCTATCTTTACTTTTGGATGCTTAAGAAGGATATTTATTAACTCTTCCCCTGCATAACCATTGGCTCCCATGATCCCGACTTTTAACATATGTTCTCCTATTACAATCTATCGTGATGAGTTCTTGAGTTACACCATAGTATAAAATAAAAACGCCCATCATGTCAATCTCTTTCCGTCGGAAAATTGCAAGATAGGCGTCAATAAACTTTTAGACTTTTAAACCTTAAAACTTTTAAACTCTCAAATCACCTCTTGGTCCACTGGAATTTCTTTCGGGCGCCTTTCTGGCCGTACTTCTTTCTCTCTTTTTCCCGAGGATCCCTCGTTAAAAACCCTTTTCTCTTAAGTATTGTCCTTATCTCCGGACTGGTCGATGAGAGTGCCCTTGATATGCCGTGCCTAAGCGCTCCTGCCTGCCCTGATGTACCTCCGCCCCTTACAGTTGCTATGATCTTGACCTTGGTCTCGACACTAGCTGCAACTATAGGCTGACGCACTATCATCTTTAAAGTAGGCCTATCGAAATATTCATCGAGGCTCTTTTTATTGATCTGTATCTCGCCGCTTCCTTCCATAAGACGAACCCGCGCTACAGATCCTTTACGCCTCCCGGTTGTCCAGATTATATTTTTATCTGTCATTTATGGTTCCTTTATATTTTAGCTTCCTCAGGGGTTTGAGCCGCATGAGGATGGCTATCCTTTGAATAGACCTTAAGCCTTGTTATCATTCTTGAACCAAGCTTGTTCTTTGGGAGCATGCCTTTGACAGCATGCCTTAAAGCCAGGATAGGGTTCTTGTCCAATAGCTCTTCTAGATTCAGGGTCTTTAATCCTCCTGGAAATCCTGAATAACGAGTATAAAGCTTCTGTTCCAGTTTTGCGCCGGTCGTCTTGACCTTGCCGGCATTTACCACAACAACAAAGTCGCCATTATCAACATTAGGAGTATAGTCATTCTTTCTCTTTCCGCTCAAAAGAAGCGCTATACCGGTTGCAAGCCTGCCCAGTATCCTACCCTCTGCGTTTACAAGATAATATTTACGCTTTATATCATTTTTTGTAATAAGTTTTGTCTTCATAAGATACCTTTTCGGAAAGGTTAAATTATACCATATATTACAACCCTGTCAAGGAAAAATATCACCAATCTCTAAAATCAGTAGGGGAGCCTTAAGGCTCCCCTACTATAGATAAGGTTTAGGCGAGAGCGAAAAAGAAAACAGAGTAAAATTTCCACGCTGGGAAAAATATTACAAAACTGATTTTATTTTGCTTATATCGGAGCCGTGGATATTGCGCCAATCACCCGATTGTTTGGTGAGAATACTATGATGGCTGCTTCCTATATCAACTATCTCTTTAAGCTTCAATCTATCAAGGCTATAAGAACATATTGCTATGATCTTATAATTTTCAATTATCCTGTCTACTTCTGTCTCATAATAAGACAGATTGACCCAGTTTCCTTTTACAGCCCAGCTACCATCACCAGCCACTCTCATGCCTTCAAAACCCTTAGCCAATATCTCTTTTTCTTTACTAGACCACATCTCAAGGGTCTTAAATGCAGTGAATTGGCCTTCCTTTAAATAATAGTCTTTATAGTCCCCAAATACCATTTGCCCTTTATCTATATACGTATCCAGGTCTTTTACTTCCTTTTTAAAATATGCCCTTGCTTCTTCAGCGCTGAATTCATCTGACGCTACCCATATACAAAATTCATTATTCTCAAGGCCTGCCTTAAAATACTTTACCAATATACCCAATATCTCCTCTTTAGCCTTATAAAACACACAAAGATGTCTACCCCAGGAGACATTGCCTATTGCATCGATCCCTGATTTTCTAATACTTTTATTTAAGTCTTTCAAATCACTCATAGAAAAATAGCCTTTCCCTTTTCCCATAGGCCATACGAAGGATGGTTATTTAATTGTATTATTATACTATATTAAAAATGCCGGGTCAACTGTAATTTGGAACACTTGATCACTGGTGCATTGTAACTCATATTGCGAAAATTTTCAATTCAAAACCCCTGATCTGTTATTCGTAACTTCCGACACCAACTCGTTTGCTGTCTTGTATCCCAGTATTTTACGGGGATAGTTATTCATCCATTCTTCTATTCTTT
>JBDRJN010000021.1:0-40210 GCA_043814965.1 Candidatus Omnitrophota bacterium | reverse complement strand
TTAGCGGTATAATCTATCTGCTCCATAATCTCTCCTCTGTTTATTTTGTTGGTTCGTCACCTTACAAAATAACAGATTTCAAGAGATATGGGGCATTTTTATTCCATTATTTTTCGCACTTATAATTACAATCTACCAAATTAAAGCTCCAGGGATAATCCCGCAACGATCTTGTAGTCTGGACTAGCTTCTGAGATCTGGAAGCCTATTCCTAGATCTAATGCAGCTATTTCATTAAGGCTGTAATTTGCTCCTAATAATCCACTAAAGAGATTGTCATCAAAATCCCCATCAAAAACTGTCTCACCAGCTACTTCTCCTACTATGTTTAAGGATTCATTAAGCGGATATTCGAGCGCTATCCCATATAAGAGATTATCATCCCCAGGCTCCCCTACAAATGTATAACCTAGATTTAGATGGGTTGTAAATGCACCTATCTCTTTGGTGATCAATCCAGTGACACTATAGTCTGCTTCGCCAGAGCCTAGGCCTTTTTCTTCATCCCCAGATTCAGTTTTTATGCTGAAACTTAAGGCCATGCCAGGCAGATCTCCTTCTTCTAGAAAACGATATTTAGTGCAAAGTTTTACGTCCCCTATTCCATCAACATTAGCACTCTCTTTAAAATCAATGAATTGATAAGGGGTTTCCATGCCTATATCTATGTTTTTGGTAAGACCATACTTTACTACAAGAGAAAAATTCCTTTCTTCATCAGGTTGTTTGACATACTCAAAGCCACTCTCTATCCCAATATGACGCTCTTCAACTGTACCTATGTCATCCATAGACAAAGGCCTTGCTGCAAAACTTAAACAAGGCCAGGCCATATAAGTTAAAACCGTTAAAAAGGTAAATATCTTTTTCATAAAAAGTAAAACTCCTATCTTTTAATATCTACATAGCTAGCTAAAGTCGAGTTTACCTTGGACCTCTTAAGCATAACTACCCATGTTACTAGGATAATAGCTGTAATAGTCACTCCTAAAAGCATATCACTGACTATATTCTCAGATATTAAGAAAAGTTCCCCATTCCAGAGATGGTCTATCACTCCAAACAGCGCTCCTCCTAAAAACATGAGATTAAGCCACCAAAGTTTTACGCTTTTTGTCTTACTCCACGCCACAGATGTGACTACAGCCCCTATTAAAGGTGCGGTATAACACATATCAACCTCCTTTGTTTAGTGTTACGCTATATTGTATATCGTGCTACTAATACTAATATCGTGTTACTAAAGGGTAAAAAAATATTACAGTCTTTTTGCTAGAGTTGCAGCTGTTAATGTCCCATACTTAACACCTTTGGTGGATTTCATCTTGTCTGCCAATTTTTCGATCTCTTTTGCATTTCCTTTTACAATGACAGTTTCTAAACAATTGTTATGATCTAGATGGATGTGTTGATTGGAAATAACTAATTTATGAAAATCATGCTGAATATCAGTAAGTTTATTTACAAGTTCTCTTTTATGGTGGTCATACACAAGGATAATAGCCCCGATAACTTCCTGGTTTTTTAACCACTCCTTTTTAATAAAGCCTTCTCTAATCAAATCCCTTATAGCTTCAGAGCGATTTTGATATTCTTTGTCTTTAATATGTTTATCGAAGCCTCTCAAAAGATCTTTTTCTAAAGATACTCCGAATCTTACTAATTCTGACATAAAAACCCTTTCATTGTGTTACTTTTGTAAAAATAATAACACAATATTTTTTCTATGTCAATGGTTATTTAACAATTATTTAAGTTCTGCGATACACCAAAAGTTTTTCTCTTTGTTAAGGATCCTCAAACCACGCTTTTAACCGCGTCTGCTGCGCTACCTATTCCTTATTCTTCTCGACAAGCTCGAAGAAATAAGGAATATGCTCCGTCTAGGCTTTAAATCTTTTCCCCGCCCTGCCGTAAGGCATGCGCACACTAAAGTGTGCGCTACAATAAGAACGAGGCAGGGCAACAAAACAAAAGCCACTCTAAACCATGTCCCGCTCCAGGAGAGACCATACTGCCGCCTTACGGCCATCCCCATCGCTATCTTTTGCAGAGGACTTCTCCACATCAAAGATACACATGACATACACTGGCCATCTGAAAATACCCGGATCATTAGAGCTATTTTATATGTTCCTTAAGAAATTCGAAATTGCATATCCTTATCTCTGGCTTGCCAGTTGTATCTCTAACTAATCTTTTATCTGCATCTAATGAGATAAGCAGGTGGTCCCCTCTGAGATTAAGGTCTTCAACGCCTACTTTGGCTAGTTTTTCTTTTGCCACCTGCAATAAAGAAATATACTCTTTTTCAGTAATAACACCTTCCCTGTAAGCCCTTAGTGAATTTATCCCCTCATAGTAATCCCCATCCCTGGCTGCCAATTTTTCATCAGGCCCATTCCAGTAGCCCCATATAATAACATACTCATGATCCTTTTTTAATATAGGTATATTATCCGGCGCTATATATTTTTTATGGCTATTATATCTATTTTTATCAAAAAATTTGTCAGATATCCTAGTTTTACTCCCCATCATATATATTGCCCTAGGGTAAATCGTGTTTATGATTTTGCTGGCATTAAGCTTTACGGCAAGCTTGACTTCTTCGAATGGGCTATTATAGCCATGTTCTAGTATTTTCTTTTCATCTTCTTTGAATGGGTCTTTATCAGGACATAATCCAACCTTGGAGACCTCCCAAACAATATGTATATTATCTTCGGTGACAGTATAATAACTCTCGCTGAACATGGATATCTTCATCCTATTGGTTTTTTCCCAGCGTTCTGGAAGAAAATAATCGAATAAATAGGGGTCTTTTCCTACGACCCACAATCTTCCGTTCGTGCTTTCTACGTGTCCAAAAATATAATCGACTCCAAAAAAATTAACATGGCTTAAATGAGGGTGGAATTTTTTTGGGATATCAATTGAGAACCTATCTTTTTGTCTTTTGTGGTAGTCTATCCTTTTAGCTTTTTTAAGTATCTCATCCTGTTTTTGCGTCATTTCAAGTAATTCAAAGTCGATCAACGCATAAAGCGGGTCACCGTCTCTATTGCTTACCAGCTGGCTTTCGTTCTTGGGTTTAACAATAACGTGATGCGGTTTACTATCTCTTACGATAAACCCTTTTTTCTTAATACTTTCATCAGCCTCAATAGTAAGGCTTCTCATATGCTTTTCATCCAATAGGCCTTTATCAGAAGCCTCCTTGGCATCTATACCTTCTATCCATTCATAAATAACCGCGTACAACCTACGCATATCCAGCTCTATTTCCTTATGGGACTTTATTATTGACTGCATCTTATATTCAGTTCTTCCTGTCTGCCATAATTCATTCAATTCTGAGGGCACATATATAGCTAAGGGTTTCTGAATAACAATCTTTTTAGAAGAGTTTCGCATTGCATCTTTTAACTTTGAAACCAGTGAAAATTCTTCAAAAGGACTATTAAAATTAGCATTTATTAATTCTTCATGTTCATCTGCGCCAGGGATGCCCTGCCCCATACGATTCCATTTAACAACTATATCTTTATGCTTACCTGTTACTTTTTTTGTCCTGACCTTATATACGCTGCTTGTCCCAGGCAATCTTTCTGAATTATTTTTAAACCATAATTCATCTGTCCAGAAATTCTTAGGTTTTAGATTTTCAATAAAAGGCAGCCCATATGCTGTGACATAGATATCTGACTTATCTTCCAATCTTAGATGAATATAATCTACATCTAAGACCCTCACGATATCATTTTTTTTAAGGTCTTTATTATTATAGGACCATTTTTTAATTCTAATATCTCTTATCATATCTTTTATCTAACAACCACTTTCGCTAATCTTTCGCCAAACCACTCCCTTAACAGCCTATCTCTATTTTACTGCTCTCCGCTCCGCAAGTCCATTACTTTGCCGAGGACTTGAAATCTTTTAACCGCCTTGCCAAGTATGGTAAGAGGGCGCATAAAGCATACGCTACTATAAAATAAGGTTAGTTAGGCATTATTTGGCTTTAGATAGGGCTATGATAGAGTCTTTAAGAGTATTTATATCTTTTGTAGCGGTTATAAGAGATCTAAAGTCTAAATAATCATTATCACCTAATATAGCTGTTAATTCATCCGAATCTACTATCAATATAGATATACGGTCATCATTAAGCATGCCTTGGGCAAGTAGTATGTCTTTTATGTCAGTTTTCTCTTCTTCTGTTACTAAGATATCTATGGTCTTACCTCTGTCTAGAAAATCCTGTATTTTATCTATATTATCCTTAACATAACTTCCTTTAACAGCAACTGAAGTTATGTTCTCAATACTAAGAGTATCGCTTGTCTCATCTACTCCCCAGAGCTTAGCTTTAGCCAAGGCTTTAGAGATCTCTGGGTCAATACCTGCAAGGCTTATGATAGCCTGAAATTGAGCAGGAAGTTTTTGTTGTTGCTGTGAGGCTTTATCTTCTGATCCGGGGACTGTGGTAAGACTTGACGGGCTTTTTCTAAAAACATGGGCTATCGGCTGTAGAGAGGGGTATGACTTATCTGAAATATGGATGATCGTGTCAAGATCAAGGTTCATTTCGCGCTTAAGGCCAATAGTATATTCATTGTTTTCGCTGTCTAAATTACGGTCATGGCCCAGGGAGCCTGCAAGGATCATGCCTTCTAAGTCAAGGCCAAAGCCTTTATTTTTTATAAAATACTCTAAAAAATTATTCCGTAGGGTCTCTGGGACGTTCATTACGATCAAATCAATATGCCCTAACCCGCTAAAGTCTAATTCTCCGGGGTAAAAATAAGGATAAAAAGCCCTGTTTATAAAATCAATCTGCTTGTCTACGCTATTGTTTTTAGCATTGTCTCCGGCAAGTTCTATCGCGTTTTCAATATGGTCAACAGCTATTACCTTTGCCCCTAATTTAGCTGCCGCGATAGCCAGCACTCCATCACCCGTGCCAAGATCCAAAACAGTTTTTCCTTTTAAGTCAAACAATTCTAAGCCTACGATCCCTGTATGGGTTAAAGGACTGACATCAATGGACGAACCAAAGTCAAAAGTTCTCCAAAGTTCTTCTCCTACTTTTTGGTATTTGCCTCTATTTACAGGATTGCCATAATCGATCAAATTGATCATTGTCTTATCATGCGAGGATAAAGAAAAACCAGGGTTGACTTCATACTTAATAACAAAGCTTCCGAACTCGTCAGGATCCGATCGTTTGATCTCGATAATATTTGGAGATGCAGTAATATTTTCTGATCCAGGATATTCCTTTAACTTTATATTTTTAAGCTTTGCGCCTATGTTTTCCTTGGCAAGGGAAACAGTTTTTGCAGGCTGATTTTTATACATCCAGAAAGTATCAGGGTTCTCGTTTATTATGTCAAGAGGCACCAGCGTGACCCCTAAGTAATGGTAGGTATAAGGATGATAGCTTGTAGGCGATATCTTCTTTATCTCAAACTGGTCAGCTGAAGTATCTATAACAAAATCTTTCCCGCATATATTTACTTTACAGAATACATGTGAATACGTGTTATATCTCTTATCTGTGGGCGAAAGGCCCTTATAAGTAACCATCTCTACGTCAGTAATCCCGGAATCATTCAGGATCTTTAAGGCTCTTTCTGCGAATATATCGCATTCAAAACCTTCCCAGATGCCTGTACGACTGGAAAGATAATCTATCTTATCTTGTTCTATCCTGGCTATAATATCTTCCCAGAGTTCTATTTCATGCTCTTCCTCAGCAGTCAATCCGCCTGTTTTTAATTCTCGTACTATATTTTTTAACTTGTTTCCTTCCACATTTGAGTATTTAGCGAATTTACCTACAAAGATGGTTTTTTCTATTTTAGCTTGCCCCCTGTAAGCATTTATAAGACCTATTTTTTCTGCTGATCTCGTATAGGGGATGGTTTTATAATCCGTATCTGTTGTTTCAGTGTAGGGGACACTTAAGTGTCCCCTACTTTCTTCTTGAAATGCATCATTTTGCTCCAAGCCTTGGGTATTTGTTTCTGATCCAGTATCTTTCGGTTCATATGAATCTAACATAAATAGATCAATATCTATGTCCGATAATTTGATTAAAATATTACATGTCTGCTTATTGTCTATTTCTCTGCGTTCAATGAGGCGGCCGCTCATTGAGTCTTCCAGGCTTAGGTTTATTCCGAGCTTCTGCAGCCTGTCTGCTTCATCAGGCGATACGCCTTTTATTTTAAATGTATACCTGCCATAAGGCCCTTCCCATCCAAGGTACCTAAACATATATCTATCCATGATATTAAAGATAGCATTTATGGCATCTTCGCTTTTGTCTAACAAATAAGTTTTGTTGGTGATTATAGAACCTGCATTAATGACCTCATTATCAAAATCTATGTCAAAGCTGCGGTAAGCTAAAACAATATTGGACTCTTTATCTAAAAGCTGGGCCTTACCTTTATTATTGGCCATTATTATGTTTAACTTCATCCTATCATCCGGTAATCCTTCTTCTATAGTTTTACTGGTTACATCGGGATCTTGCGAGACAGCTGATAGTCTTTTCTTTTCGGCAGGTTTTTCTTCATTAAGATTGTATAATGATTCAAAATTAGAAATACTTTCTTTTGCTCCTTTTATATAAGATCCGCTGTATGTTTTTTGTTCGCTAGGTTCAAGCGAATTTTCTTCTTTATCTTTGGCAAAATAAATATTTTCTATAGTTTTAACTGGTTTTTTTCTTTTAGAACCAGGCTCTTTTGGCAGTTCTATTCCTAATTTCAAAGCTGAATCATAAAGATACTTATTTGCATGCTTCCCTGATTTCAAGTTCACAATGTAATTTTTCCAACCAAGAGAGCTTCTTCTTTTCAATTCAGCCTTGACTGACTCTTTATTTGGATATCCTTCAGTAGTGTAGTTGTTTCCAGTTAATAAAAGGTTAAAACTCCACATCAAGTCTTTTACCTTATCTTTTATATACAAGATATCTTCCATAGATACACTTAAATCTTTGTCAAGTTTATTCCATGAGCATAAAAACTCATTAGGGCTCATGCGCTTGTTTTCAACTGCCCTTACGTCTTCTTGTAGGGACACAAGTAGGCCTTTTGCCAGAGGAATATCATCGCCTCTCCCCATACCAGGAATGGTTTCATTAACTAATTTATACACATGGCTATTTGTAAAACCAGAACCTGGTTCTTTTTCTTCTTTACTCTGATCGTCATATTTAGAATCTTTTAGATAAACTGTTGTTCTAGCTCTGTTATATTTTTTTGCCAGGCTATATTTTGCACCCATGCTATTCTTGGCAAGGGGGATGTTTTTTGGAATAGATTTTTGATCTACGCTTTCCACCATATACATATAATACATTTCACTCGCTTCAACTAGGCCGCGGCTGGCAAAGTTAAAATAATCAATGCGCTTATAAGACAAGCCTGATCTTTCCATAAGTTCTTCATAAGGGGTTTTGTCCAGCGCATTTAAACCATAAGAGCCATTATGTTCCTTTATATTCCGCCATGCCATTGCATCGCCCTCGACCATATCTCCTTTAATAAAAATAAATGCCTTGCCTCCAGGCGCAAGAAATCTTGGAAGTTCCTCAATAAAACGCGGAGCCAGATCCTCTACGTCGCTTTCCAATGGAAGGCTTGCTGTAATAAGATCGAATTTTTCACCCTTTGGAATCCCAGAACTTTTAAATAAATCACCTTCATATGCCTTTACTTTTTTCCCTAAGCCAAGGCTTTCTATATTAAGCTTCGTGACTGCCACAGCCAATGGTTCAATGTCTATGGCCTTGACATTATTAGCGCCATTTAACGCAGCAGCGCATGCCAAGACTCCGCAGCCAGTCCCTATATCCAATACCTTTGTCGATGGGGAGATCTTAAGAAAACCTCCTTTTCCATTCAAAATATCTATAAAACCAGGAGCTATTATATTGTGCGGCGGCAATACCTCCTTAACATATAAAAGCCCTTTTTTAAAGGGCGAGCCGACCTCCTGGTAATAAAGGTCTTTTCCTTCAAGGATGTTGTCTTTGGAATATTTTGTCGGCGCAACCACAATCCTGGCAAAATTTCCAGCTCTTCTACTTTCCATGTATTTATTTTTTGGTTCAATAGATCCTTCTGATCCAGGGTTTGAAGATTCAGATTCTGTTTCGTTAAAATTAAAAGCATTAGGATCCATAGATTCTTTGTTAGTGTAAAAATCAAATACAAATGTTGAATTCCCTGATCCATTTCCAGATATCGCATTCAAGTAATGAACTTCTTCGCCAAAATAATATTCTAAAAGATTTTTATATTTTTTATCTGATCCTATCATGGAATTTATTTTATCTTTATTTGCCACTATATGATTATAAAATCTTTCAGAAAAATATTCCTTGTATAACTTATAGCATCCCTCTGTTATTTTTACATTCAATAAATGATATATATTAAAAACTGATTCATACCGTTGATGTATTCTTCGTGATATCGGAGAGTCATTTGTTGCTTCAAACCAATTCTTGCATTCTATTTCTATAAAATCTAACAAGCTTTGTACGGATTCTGCAGGGACTTCAATGTTAATATATTCATTACGGTAAAAATCTATTATCTCTTTTCCTCTATATTGCCTTGCATACATATTATTTTCTAAATATGGCAACACATCAAAGACTGCATCATCAAAATCGGACATATTGCTTATATAATCATTGCTACTTACTATATCAACAGCTTTTTCTATGTTTATTATATTACTATATATTGTATATAGATTACGCTCTTTACCACCTATACTTTTTAACAAGTCGATTATCTTATCAGAAGAACTCGACAAGATGAATAGCCTTAAAAATCTGGGAAGAGGTAAAATTCTATTATTAAAATTAACAAATCGTATTTTATGTTCATTGAACCAATCGAAATCCAATTTTAAAAATGCCTTGAAGGTTTCTTCTATGGATATATTGCTACTGTCATTTATAAATCCAGTATTAACAAAATCTTTTATTTCTTCCAAAGACTTTTGGTCTACTTCTATATCAGGAAATTGCGCCATCAAAATAACAAATCTTAATATTTCCACATAATCGAAAATGCGTTTTTCTCCTTTTTCATTTAGTTCAGGAGTTAAACTCAATATCTTTTCTTTTGCATCATTTAAATATTGTATGCCTCCGCTTTTTGCTATATATCCGACTTTCCAATTATTGTTTTCTTTGCATATAAGTAACCTATTTAGAGTCACTGTCCTGCGTTTTTCTTGCTCTTCATATGCTTCTTCTAGATCAAGTATATCTACTCTAATATCCGGGTATCTCATCGATAATCGCTTCTTGAAAAGTTCTATTTTATCCGTAAATAACCGATCAGCATTATCGGGAACCTGTATAGAGATATCAATATCATTATTTTTATCACTAGGCACAGGGTTTTTCCCAAGGATCATATTTCTGGCCGTGCCTCCGGAAAATAATATTTTCAATCCAAATTCTTCACCAAACTTAACGATATCCTCTATAACTCCTTTTGAATCTAAAGTAATTGTGAATATGTAGTTCCCGTCGTCCGATTCAGCCCGCAGCCAATAAGCTTTAGGGAAAGTGTAAGAAATATTATTATCTGATGTTTCTGTCTGGCTATCAGGATTCTTTTCTTCTTTATCCATCCTAATCAATAAAAATGTATTAAAAATACTCTGTTTTATTATGTTTAAGTTATCTGCGGAAAATTCTGCTTCCGGGTCCCTGGCTATAACTTGCAACTTTAGAAATAGCTGGGTTATCTTATTGCCTAAAATAGTCTCGAATTTCCCTTTTCCTTTGGCGTCATTTATATCCTCGACCCCTTCTCCGCTGGATGCGCATAGCTCATTCCCTATTTTTACAGTATCTTCGCTTCCGAGCATATCTACTTCATTCATAGCCTCTTTAATGATGGACACTACTTCATTATATTCTTCCGGAAAACCTTGTAATTTAATAAGACTGTTCTCTATGGTCCGGAGCACAGCTTCTTTTGTAGTACCGCCTATTTCGTTCGGCAAAAGCATGGCAATGTTTTCTAGAAGTTTCTTGCCTTCGTCGATATTGGCATTATAAATTATGCATGCCACCCCGAGCTTTATACAACTACTATAAAGGGCTGAATCAGCATATTCCCCTTTCATTAACGCAGTTGCAGTGTTAGGCCTGCCTTGTAACTCTCTTGCCCTTTTCTTTAATTCTCTTATGCAAGAACTTGCAAAAGGATATTTATTGCTTGAATTTATGTCATATTCATTCCTTAAAATACTTTTTAACTTGGCTTTCCATTTTGTCTGGTTAAGATAGTTTTGGTGTTTTTTATTAAAAATCACTTTACCGTCTTCTATATCAATATTATTTTGTATTACTTCTAAAGCTTTTTTCAATACTCCTAATTTATTCCTGTCATTGACATAATAGGTTTTCAGCTTTTTCAATAACTCGATGGCTCCAGCAATATTTTCTACACGAGCTGGCTGTATCAATGCCTCTATTATAGCCTCGAATGCTTCGTTGTATTTCTGGGCCTTTATTAGTTTGTCTGCTTCATAGACCAGGTCATCTCCTATTTCCGGACTGCCGGATGGATATTTTTTTGATATGACATTAAACGTTGCGCCTTTTAATTCCAATGCTACCAAAAGACACAGAACCTTTGATGTGTCTTCCTCTATTTCTAAGCGCTGTATCATTTCTGGAACAGTTAATTCCTCTTCTTCTAAATATCTCCTGATTTCAATTACAAAACCTGATAAAAAGCTTCCCCTAACAATTCCTGTAGCTTTATATTCGTTATATTCTTCAAGCACGCCCTTTGCCATCGAAAAATCAACCAAAGGAGCTAAGTCCAGTACCTTAACGACCTTCTTGCCTGTTTTTTCATCTATATAAACTATGTCTGTAACTACTTCCTGTTTTATAGAGGAAGTACCGCGTGAACTTATGCTTGTTTCGCGAACAAGTTCGGTCTCTATATTTTCGCTGGGATTTTCTGATTTAGAACTAATATCAAATTTTTCCAGGCCTTCATCGATCTCTTTAAAATCATCCTTATCTGATTGCATCCAAGGCCTTAGGCAGGATTTGGTAGACAGATCTACGCCATATGCTATATTATTAGTAATAAATATAGCTGCTATTACTATACTTAATATTCGACTTAAAGAAGAATACCTGATCATAGTCTCGGGTAACGGGTAAAGGGGTACGGGGAACGTGTACGCGATGGGGATATATCTTTTCCCAAATCCCGTAACCCGTATACCGTATCCCTAAAAAATGGTTTTTTAAACTTTGACATAATTTAGACAAAAAAATGGCGTCTTGGATAGCCATGACACCATCTTGCTTTGTTTTTTGTTGCTATTTGATTATTTGTAATTATAACAAATTAGCATAGTTATGTCAAGAAAATAATAGCTAAACAGCTAAACAGGCTCCTCCCCAGATCACCACAGCCTCTGCTCTATCAAATCCCTAAGTCTTTTCCACGCCATGTCGTCAGTCATGGGCACGATGAAGTGTGCACTGCTAGCTAAGAATACAATCGACGGAGCTGCTTTTTGATATTTTCGTTGGACAGATATTCATCAAAAGTTGTGTTGGGGCGGTCTATAAAGCCTTTGGGGGTGATCTCAACAATGCGGTTAGCTACGGTTTGGATAAGCTGATGGTCGTGCGAAGCAAATAAAATAGCCCCGCCAAACCTCTCTAAGCCCTTATTTAAGGACTCTATGGATTCTAGGTCTAGATGATTGGTCGGATGGTCCAGGATCAGCGCATTAGGCTGGACCAACATCATGCGGGACAGCATGCACCTGACCCGCTCGCCTCCGGATAAGACCTTGACCTGCTTAAAAGATTCATCTCCGGAAAAAAGCATGCGCCCTAAAAATCCGCGTACAAAAAGCTCGTCAGTATTATCCGAATACTGGCGAAGCCAATCTATGAGATTAAGGTCTACATCAAAATATTTGGAGCTGTCTTTTGGATAATACGCCTTGCTGATCGAGGCGCCCCATTTAAAATCGCCGCTATCAGGCTCTATCTCCCCTGCCAGCACCTGAAATAGCACAGTCTTAGCAATATTGTTGAGACCGACAAAAGCTATCTTATCGCCTTTTTCAACAGTCATAGTAAGATCCTTAAATAAGACCTGTCCATCGAGCGCTTTGGATAGATGATCGATCTTTAAGATATTGTTTCCAGCCTCGCGGGCTTGCTCAAAATTGATATACGGGCTCTTCCTTGAAGAAGGCTTGATATCCTCAAGGGTAAGCTTTTCCAAAGTCTTCTTACGGCTGGTCGCCTGTCTGGCCTTAGAAGCATTGGCGCTAAAACGGGCAATAAAGCTTTTTAATTCTTCTCTTTTTTTCTCTATCTTTTTATTGGTCTCGATGCGCTGTCTTAAGATCAGCTGGCTGGATTCTACCCAGAAACTGAAATTACCAGGGTACAGCTTAATATCGCCATAATCAATATCCGCGATATGCGTACACACCTTGTCCAGAAAATGGCGGTCATGAGACACCACAATAGCAGTATTTTTAAAATTACATAAAAATTCTTCAAGCCATATGCAGTTGTCGATATCCAGATGATTGGTAGGCTCGTCGAGCAATAAGATATCAGGATTGCCGAACAATGCCTGGGCAAGGAGAATGCGCACCTTTTGGCCTTCTTCCAACTGTTTCATCTCGACCCTGTGAAATTCTTCCAGAATTTCGAGATCACTTAGTAACTTAGCTGCGTTAGCTTCAGCGTTCCATCCATCTAATCTAGCAAACTCTACCTCGAGCTCAGATAGGTGTATCCCGTCTTTATCGGAAAAGTCCTTTTTAGCGCAAAGTATGTCTTTTTCGATCGTGATATCATAGAGCCTTTTATGGCCCATAATAACAGTGGCCAAGGCCGTATACTCATCAAAAGCAAACTGGTCTTGCTTTAAGACCGCTATCCGTTTGTCAGGAGACACTACGACCTCTCCCGCGGTAGAGTCGACTTCGCCGGAAAGGATCTTTAAAAATGTGGATTTTCCTGAACCATTGGCCCCTATCAGCCCATAACAATTCCCGGGAGAAAAGACTATATTTACATTAGAAAAAAGCTTACGGCCGCCATATTGCAATGATATTCCATTAGCTGAGATCATGTTTTAAAATCCTTAAATATTGGTAGATAAAAAAACCTGCTTTTAAGCAGGGCCAGCATATCACCTATTCCTGTTAAATTCAGATTATCCTATCAAACACCACTCTCATTTGCAAGAAGGAAAGCACAATATTTACTAAAATCTAAAATGTACGAATATCCTTCCAAAATTCTTACTATCTTTTTCTATTCTATGGTAGAGCTTCTTGATCTCTTTGTCCTGTAAAAAACGTAAAACATGTTTTTTTAATTGGCCTCTGCCTTTGCCGGGTATGATCTCTATCAAGGGAATCTTTTTATCTACCGCCTCTCTTACGACCCTATCAAGTTCTTCTTCTATTGCTTTGCCTTTATTAAAGATATCATGCAGGTCTAATTTTAGCTTTGACATATGGTTGTCATCTACAATTATAGGCTATTGTAAACTATTTTTTACTACTATTGTCTTTTCCAGATCTCCTGACAGGTTGCAGAACGCCTCGATAGTAACAGCATTGTCCAATCCATCATTTTCTACTGGAATACCGAATTTCTGAGTAGATTCATTGGTCTGGCTTTTAAACTCCCTGACTATCAGGTCTTTATCATTGAGCTTGATAGAAACGCTTTCAACAAAATGCCTTTCAGGAGTCCTTACGTCATGATACACGGTTACGTTGAGGCTCTTTGTCTCTCGGTCATAAACCGCCTCGATATCAGATGGAGGATGAGCATAAGCTATCCGGCCTGATAAAAATAAACTAAAGACAACCAAAATTATTTTTTTCATATTGTCTCCTCTCATATATCAGCCTCATATCAACTAATAACCTATTTATTTTATCACTCTTTACATAATAATTCTACTGTCTTTATCACTGGGGCTTTTAGCTGCTTTGCCGATGAGGGGTAAATAAAAGGAGAGATAGGGGGGTTATTTTATAATATATCTATTGGTATTAATTTTATTGTCCCTTAAAAAGTCGATTTTGACTTCCTTTACGTTGTCATCTATTATTTTACAGAAGATAAGAAATGTATCTGACAGATTACTGACTGGCTTACCGTTAATTTTCTTTATGATATCGTCGTTCAAAAGGCCTGCCTTTTCCTTTACATCAGGGCTGAGCGAGTTGACTAAAAACCCGCTTTTATCAAGTATGGCGCCTCCGCTATTTGTGCCAAATCTTACCTTTACGCCACTTTTTCCTATCCCAATACCTTTTACGGAGCTAAAAACATTGGCTGCTACCCCACTTATATTATCCACAACATCTCTTGATACGCTGTCTCCGTCTACAAGCCATGTATTATCATCAATTTTTTCTGTCTTAAGCTGATCGAAAAAGATCTCGTCAGGCGCAAGGGCCTTTGAGATTTTGATATACTTGCGGGACTCGTCATTAAGCCTGGTTTTATTTGAGATAATAGCCTCTTCGGGAAAGGATTCTTCTAAGGGAGGAGACAGCTTCGTGTAATCTTTTTCAAGCACAGCACAGGAGCCGTTCATTTTTAAAAATTCAAAGTCTTTATAGTCTACCTCGCTATTTAAGCTTACCAAGTGGTACCAGTATTCAAATGCATCCACTTTTACAATATCTATTAATTTAATATTATCAAAGATAGGGGCATCTTTAGAAAGATATATTATTTTTCCATCTGTACTGTCAGACAGTACCAAGGAATCCTTAGTAAGTCCTATTATTTTAAAGCGGTTATCTATATGAAAATTCTCTTTATAAAGAGAATGCCTTTTTGTTTTTATGTCTTCGATCAGGGCATGCCTTTGAAGGGAAGTATGTAAAGTGCCTATAAATTTTTTTGCAGTATCTTCTTCGCAGACTAAAAGGCTTACAGTGCCGTCTATTTTTTTTGGCGGGTCTAGTATATCGATATCCTGCGAAGTAAGAGAATATCCTACCTTAGCGATAATCAATAATAATATCAGAACTAAAGCAACTAGAATGTTTTTAATGCTCATCAATTAAAATCTGGCATGGTTGCTGTATCTATAAGAGCCTGTTTCTTTTCATCAGTTATCTCATCCTCTGTAACAGTAATACAATCTTTTATAATATCGACCTTACCCTTAAAGAGATCTTCTATGCCCTGGCACTCGCCCCCTGTGAGATACGGGCTAAGGTCATTTAGCATGCGGAATGCTGGAAAATCCGTGCCAGCCTCCCAGTCATCTAGGGCTGAATCTTCAGCAGCAATGATTGATAAAAATATATCTGATACCTCGTCATCATCTACGTCTTCTCCGACATCCCTGTCATTTGTCGCTTCAGTGAGGTCATCCCCTGACAGATTATCAAAGGCGTCCTGGGTCATGTCAGCTGCAGCAGCTGCCATTGCTGCCCACCTCGCTGCTAAAAGGATCTCCATATCTTCCCTGAGGCCAAATATAGCAGCAAGTCCTGCAGGCATGCCCTTTTCATCCCCTTCTACCTCATTCTGATTCTGGTTATCAAAATCATGCCTTTTCTGGTAGCTATCGTCTTCCCAATTGCCGTCATCATCTGCGTCAAGCCATTCCATAGCAGTAGGTACATCATTGGTATCCCTTGTATAGGTAAAATTATTCCCATAGGTATTAGCTACCCAGGTCACCTGCACCACCATTGTAATAGGCCAGTTAAACGCAGTGCCTGACATATTTCTGAAGGTAAACATGCCGTCGCTATAATCCTCATCAATGTTCGGGTCCTTCATGTCAGTCAGGGTCTCCTCATCTATCAAAAACCCGCTTGCCATAGCGCTCACCATAGCATCTATCTCTTCATTGGTAGAGGCTATATCTATCATGAACTGGTCAAATGCTGTATTAATATCAGATTGGGCTTCTATAAATTTGGCATCTATATCAGCTTTGTCACCCAATGCATCCTCTGTCTCAAAGACCTCTTCCATTACCTTAAATGCTGCAACCATGCTGGTTGTCAGAGTTGCAAGAGCGGTTTCAAATCTTGTTGTCTGTTCATCCGATGCCTCCAGCCGTACAAGGGCATTCTTATATTTAAGCCTCAGCCTCTCAGCATTAAGCTTCATATAATTAGATGCCATCACTGTATCCATTGCTGAAACAGCGCTTTCATCCATCTCTGAGCCAGCGCCTAATAAATACTCCTCCACTTGATCAGATGCTGCCTTCATAGCTGCATTTATATATCCTACGTCAAACGCTGCATCGTCAGCTGCCTCTATCAATATGTAGCTCAAGAGGCCTGCTGCCTCTGCCCTTTCATCCTTTGCAGTAGTATCATCCGTGGCCTCTACCGCCTCTTTTAGGTTTGAAGTGTAGCTGCCCAGGTTTGAGACAATGCTTGATTTAAAGGTATTAAATTGATCATCTGTAATATTCTCTTTTAAATACCAGTTAAAACCGTTTTCAGTGTCGTCTCCGTTACTTCCCTTTATGGCACGTATTCCGATATTCGCGAGATGGTCAATATCATTATTATCTCCTTCGCTTGTAAAACCTCCTGAGCGGATAATAATACTCCCGAAGAGCACCATTATGGGGTCATCCGTGCCGGCTGTCTGCAGCGCTTGAAGCATTGCCCGAGTCTGGGCCTCTGTCATAGGAGAAACACCAAGATCTATAGTGCCTCCTGCAACAGGGGCAGGGATAATCGAACGCCTGACAGTCGTGCCCAGAGAATCCTTGATAGTAACTACAAGAAAATTGTACGAAGTGTTTGTAGGTATAAATGAAAAACTAAAGGAAATCTTGCCGTTTAAATCTGCTGTAGCCTGCGTAGTTTTATTCAATGAGTTGCCATTACCTACGGATGTCACTGTCCCGTTTGACTGTATGGCCTCTAATGTAATGGTGTATACTTCTCCCGTAGTAAGCGCTGTAGCGTAGGTTGATGGTGCTGATACGCTCAAAAAAAGAAAAATACCTATTAAAAAAATAATTAAATACTTCATTTCTCTGCCCTCCTATTAATATACTCTGTGATACTTACTTACCAGAGCCTTCTGCCCCGCTATTAACAGCAGAACCTCCTCCTCCGCTGCTGCCTGTTGCAATAATACAAAAAAGCCCTGCAAGTATAAGCATGCTGATACATATAAATTTAAATATAACCTTCATTGAATTTTTCTCCTTTCAATATGTTTGATAGAAAAAAGGCCGATAAGATGCCTAAAAATACAGCCAGGATATCAAATATGTCAAATGTGCCGTTTACGCCAAAAGAACCTATTTTAAACCCCTTTATCTGGGCAAGTTCGAAGGAACAATCTATTATAAGCCATAATAAACAGAAAAAAAGCGCTGACCTTCTGGAACGGGAAAATAAGGCTATGCTTATGGCAGTAAAAGAAAAAGCATGGAAAAAATCAGGCAGCCACTGGCCTAATACACCGCAGAAACAAGGTAAAACTGAGATATATTTTTTGAATATTACTGCATAAGGGAATGATAGAAGATAGGATGAACCTATAGGACGGTTAAAAAGATATTCAAATAATCCCAGTATAAGGCCTGTAACACCTATACTTAATAAAATATAGCGCCTATACTTCATTTACGCCTCAATTGGATTTGTTATATATACATTACTCCAAAGAGCATAGAAAATCAAGAAAAAATATTAGCTTATTGGACCAACCCATGCACATGGTATCCACCCTTACTCTCTTCAAGTAGCGTTTGAAAGTGCTATTGATGGCAAATTGGATATCTGTCCATAGGGTGATCTGTTATCTCTCTATACATAACCTAACAACTTAATACCACTCGCGACTCAAAACGAACAAGTTGTACTATCTCACTCTTAGTCATATCCTTGAGTAGAACAATATAATAAAATTGTATTGTTTAATAAGGAGTAAGTAAAGGGGAAAAACCAGGGTGTTGCTTAAGCGCGTTTTTTTGCATGTGCAAAAAATGGCTTCTTCTTTTTACCTGGCTTCTGCCTTTTTTCGAGCCTCGTTTTATCAAAATTACGTTCCCTGGAGAAATCTCTTTCCTGAGGCCTATTGTCCCGGTTTGGGCTAAACTGGCCGCCTTGTTTGCGCTTTGCAAAACATTCCTTGCAATATACTGGACGGTCTCCGCTGGGTTTGAACGGTATCTCGCATTCATTACCGCAGTCTGCGCAGACAACCCGAGTATAAGTCCTTTCTCTACGGCCTTCGTCTCGTCTTCCTCTATCATGGCGATGGAAACGATCGAAACTCTGAGGAGGCTTTTGGGAATAGTTTTTCTCGAAAGGCTTTTTTTCGGACTGGCTGATCAAGATATCAAGTTTCTTTACTACATCGCTTAATTGCTGCTGCAATTTATTGATGAGGTCAGCTACGCTCGGTTCATCCGGTTGTGGCGCGGTTACTAGACTTTTACGTTTAAGACTTTTTTTCATATTAGCCCTTTCTTTTTACTTACTGTAGCACAAATGAAAACTTCTTACAACTTATTTTATTGCAAGAGGTTAAAAGCATTACATTATTTTGATTGCTCACTACGGCTCACTCGTTTGCGGCCTATCTCTGTCAGGTGTAGTTTTCTGAGCCTTATATTCTTGGGAGTTATCTCGACCATTTCATCATCTTCAATAAACTCAAGAGCGAACTCAAGCGTCATCTGCCGGGGAGGTATAAGCAGGATCGCGTCATCGCTTCCCGCAGCGCGCATATTGGTCAATTTTTTACCACGTAAAGCATTTACAACAAGGTCATTCCCCTTGTTGTTTACACCAACGATCATGCCCTCATATAGTTTGTCTCCTGGTTTAACAAATATCTCCCCTCGAGCCTGCAAATTAAAAAGCGCGTACGCCACTGCGTCACCGGATCCATGCGAAACAAGGACACCGCTTTGACGGCTAGGCAGCTCTCCTTTATAGGTCTGGTATTCCAAGAAATTTTGGTACATAACTCCAGTACCTCGTGTCATCATAAGAAATTCACTCCTAAACCCGATCAATGCCCTTGAAGCTATAATAAATTCCATACGGCTAGTGCCTGAAGATGTTGCCTTTAGGCTGCGCATTTGAGCTTTGCGGACTCCAAGAGTCTGCATGACAACACCCTGATATTCGTCTTCTACCTCGATCACCACCTCTTCAACAGGCTCGAGCGTCTGGCTGCCCATTTTCTTTAAAATAACTTGAGGCTTGGAGACCTCCATCTCATACCCTTCACGCCGCATTGTCTCAATAAGAATAGCAAGATGCAATTCACCGCGGCCTGAGACCTTTAACCGCTCAGTCCCGGCAACATCTTCGACCTTTATGCCGACATTGATCATGGCCTCATGCTCAAGGCGCTCCCGCACATGCCGTGATGTTAAAAATCTTCCTCCATCTTTGCCTGAAAGAGGGCTTGTATTGTGAGAAAAATCCATGGATATCGTAGGTTCATCTATCTTGATAGCAGGCAATCCCTTTGGTTCATTAATACACGTGAGCGTCTCCCCAACCTCTACATCATCTATTCCGGATATCAATATAATATCTCCTGCTATAGCCTCATTGACCTCAACACGGACCAGCCCGCGATACTTCATGATCTTGGTTGCCTTGCCCTTGGCAATAGTCCCGTCACGCTTCACAAGCGCCACAGGATCCCCTACGCGGACAGCCCCATGAAAAATCCTGCCTATGGCTATCCTGCCCACATAAGAATCATAATCAAGCATCGTGACCAGCATCTGAAAAGGCAGGTCAGGATTGGCTATCGGCGGCAATACCCTATGCAGTATAGTCTCTAAAAGAGGTTTCATGGATTCTCTTGTGTCATCAAGATCAAGGGTCGCGTAACCATCTTTTCCCGAGGCATAAATAATCGGAAAATCAAGCTGTTCATCAGAGGCATTGAGCTCGCAAAAAAGATCAAATGTCAGGTCCGCTACTTCATCCGGACGAGAATGATGACGATCAAGCTTATTTATAACAAGTATTGGTTTTAAATGTAACTCTAGTGACTTCTTTAAGACAAACTTGGTCTGCGGCATAGGCCCCTCAAAAGCATCGACAAGCAG
Source organism: Candidatus Omnitrophota bacterium (assembly GCA_043814965.1). Classification (GTDB taxonomy): domain Bacteria; phylum Omnitrophota; class Gorgyraeia; order Gorgyraeales; family Gorgyraeaceae; genus JBDRCN01. Next base: position 20,051 of record JBDRJN010000021.1, on the reverse strand, counting down.
CAGCACGCCATCGACCATCTGAAGGATGCGTTCGACCTCACTGCCAAAATCAGCATGCCCGGGCGTATCAACAAGATTGACCTGCACTCCTTTATACTGAAGAGAGGCGTTTTTAGAGAGTATAGTAATACCTCTTTCTTTTTCAAGAGGGTTTGAGTCCATTATGGTCGTTTCGCCATCTTTAAAATCATAGGCGCCTGTATATTTAAGAAGGGCATCTACAAGCGTGGTCTTCCCATGATCAACGTGCGCTATGATAGCAATATTCCTTACATCTTTTCTTCTTTTTTGACTTGGCATATCAATCTAGTCTTTCTCAAAAATAAAAAAGGCGCTGGTCCTCTTACGCCTTTTGGAATAAGTTACAAGGTGGTGTGTCATTCTAACAAAAAGGCAGGAATTGTCAAGGAAAGAGATGTTAAAAAGTAAGGCCGAAGAACAACTCATCCAGGCCTACAGCCATCCCTTTTCGACCCAGTATCCGTATTCTCCCTTATAGTCGTCTTTTCTGCGTTTCATAAGCAGGGCAAAATGGTCTTTATTGTCATTTATAAACTTCATCTGGCCAGGGTAAGGCTTTTTCTCTCTTATATCAGCTGCAAGTTTTTTTGCGAGAATATATGACGCATGGATCTTATCCTTATCAAAATCTGTCTTGGCAGAGACGCCGCCCGAATATTGCGCCCCGCATACATTGGCGTAATAGTTGATATAATCCAGGACTGTTTCTCCATAGCCGCTGCCAGCAGTAGCTATGCCTATGACATACTTACCAAGAAGCCTTTTACAATGGATAAAGTGCGTGGAGCGGTCAAAGAGCGTCTTCATGGAGCCAGTGACCTGGTTTATATAATTTGGCGAGGCAAATATAATACCATCAGCTTCAAGCATCTTGTGGAGTATTACACGTGTGTCGTCTTCTATAGAACAGTGTAGTATGTTGGTATGGCAATCCTCGCAGTGTTTGCAGAAAGACACTTTAAGGCTGGCTAGATGCAATGTCTCATGACTTATTTTTTCTTCTTCCAGGCCTCTCAGGGCTTCTTTGGCCAGTGAATAAGTACTGCTTTTTTCCTTGTGCGGGCTTGAAGATATAAGTAATATTTTCATGCTGTCTCTCTTTCTTTATAAGGGACATGCCCTTTTGCTGCTTTTGCTATTTTTTGACAGCCTTCTCTATATATCTAACCCCTCTTTGTATAAAAAAATATGGATAAGATATGACCTGCAATATACCTGCTCCTGAAGAAAGGCTCCTGATAGGCCTTTTAATAGCAGCTATAAACTCAGCGCGCACCACTTCATCGTCTACTTCACCCTCTTCTTTTACCATGGTCAATCTGTGCATGGCGTATAACCCTATCAAGAACGCGAGTCCAAAAAAGAAATCCCAATGCCTGAGATTTAACGCCTGTATAGCTAACTCTCTATTGGGAGATGACCAATTTATTACCAAAGAGAGCTTCCGCGCTGCAAAAAAATCTACAAATTTTCCTCCAAGTATAGGAGCTATACCAGCTGCAAATGAATTCACGAGAGAATTTGCAGCTAGATATGCGGTGGCCTGGCCTTTTGGCGCAAGTTTAAGGCCTATATTACCCGATGCTATACTAATACCTGCCGTAGATATACCCATTACTATATGGATAGTTATAAGGATCGGAAAAGTCAAAAAATACTTATCAGGCATAGTAGTAAAAGTCCACCCGAGTATGCTGAACATAAAAAGAGGCCCGCTTACAGCTAATACGGATTTATTACTGAACCTGTCTGACCATTTACCCCACAGAGAAATAAACATAAAATTAAATGCCTGGCTTACTATACTTAAAGCGACTATCATTGACATCCCTATACCTATCCTGCTTAACATGTAGACTGTAAAAAATGGCGCTGCGAGATTGACCGCAAAACTCCATGAACTTAAAAAAAGCATGAGCCGCCTGAAATTTATATCTTTAAAGGGCTGGCCAAGAAGTTTTATGAACTCTATTTTTTGAGGGATCATCTTTGTCTCAGGAGTCTTTGATAGATAGAACACCCCTATCATCCCCAATACAAAACCTATTCCAAAAAGTCCTGAATAAGCATTTATCTCCTGCGATGGAAAATGGACTTTCCAATAATCAATGAACATGCTTGCTAAGAGGCTTACTAGAATCCCCAGGATAGTAGCAATACGCAATCTATTGGAGAAAAAAGAGCCCATCTGGTTCTCTGGCACCAGGTCTCTCATCCATGAGTTCCATGCGCATCCTCCTACACCTCCAAATCCAGATTGGAACAAAACTGCAAAAATAAGTATTACAAGGCCTATGGATGGCGGAAATAAAAGCGGGCTTAATGCTACCAGTAAAAAAGCAAATCTGCTTATCAAAGCAGAATACACCGCGACTGTCTTTCTGCTGTGGATCTTTTCTATCAAAAATATTGCCGGCAGCTGCACAAGCTGCATCAACGATGGTATTGCTGCGATAAGGCCTATCTGAAAATTTGTTGCCCCAAGTTTTAACGCAATGGCTACAAGAAAAACCCCGCCTGTCAAGACACCCATCAGATGGCTCATCACCCCGTCCAAGACAACAGACTTCAAACCTACTTTTAATTCGTTTTCGCTTATCTCATCTCTAGGTTTAAATAATATACTCATATCAAAGCCATTTTTTTCTTCTAAAATACATAAGCATCAATACTACTATAGCAAGTATTACGCCCCACACACCTGGATAGCCGAACCTCCAGTTCAGCTCAGGCATATTCCATCTAGAAACCTCTGGATCAAAGTTCATGCCATATATGCCTGCGACAAAGGTTATTGGAATAAATATGGTGGCTATCATGGTCAGGACCTTCATGATCTCGTTCATCTTGTTGCTTATACTGGATAGGTATATATCTACCATGCCTGAGACCATATCTCGAAAGGTCTCAATGGTATCTATGACCTGTATAGTATGATCATATAGGTCCCTCAAGAATATACCTGTGTTTTCTTTGATAAGCGAAGACTCGCCTCTCTCTAGATTGCCTATGACTTCCCTCAATGGCCAGACAGACTTGCGTAGAAAGATAGTGTCTCTTTTTATGCTATGTATGTTCTGAAGCGTAGCTGGGATAGGATTAGAGACCAACTCTTCTTCCATGCCCTCGATCTTCTCTCCCATCTTCTCAAGTATCACAAAATAATTATCTACTATCGCGTCTATCAAGCTATACAAAAGATAATCCGCGCCCATCTTTCTTATGCGGCCCTTGGCGCTCCTTATCCTTTCTCTAACAACATTAAATACATCCCCTTCTTTCTCCTGAAAAGAGATCACGAAATTTGTCCCTAAGATCAGGCTTACCTGTTCGGATACAGCCTCATCTTTATTATCACATTGAAGCATCTTTAATACTATGAAGAGAAAATCCCCGGGATCTTCTATTTTTGGCCTCTGGCCTGTATTGAGGATATCCTCCATGATAAGAGGGTGAAGCCCGTATAGCCTGCCTATCTCTTCTATGATATCTACTTCGTGAATACCATCTATATTTATCCATGTGATAGTAGGCTTGTCTTTAAAAGGAGCACATTCTTTTACTGATGCGATCTGCTTTTCCTGAAACCGAGCCTCATCATAGTCCAGGATAGTTATCTTTGTTTTTTCTGTCCTTTGTTCACCGATATGGATAAGAGTGCCCGGAGGAGCAAGTCTCATCTTTCCTGACATATTCTTTATGAATCTTGACATGATATGCCTCCCTGTATTTTCTATTTATATCTTACTGCGATAATTGTCACTTGAGAACACTGGGGGGAAGATCAATGGTTTCTTCGGGCAGCATAAGTAAAATGCAGAAAATACCCCTTCCATAATGCCTCTGTAGACTCAAACTGATTCTCTCCTAAAAAATAATCAACGATCGCTTCTCGTATACGGGCTAGTTCTTTAAGGCGAGGTAAGCTTTTGACACTATCTAAGGTCAGATCCAAAAGCTCAAGAATGCGTTCAAAGGCTTTCTGGCTATAGGGATGGTTATTCTTTGCCTTCCAGTTGAGGGCACGTTCTACTTCACTGCCGATATTTGCCATTTTTTCCAAGAACAGCAGCTGATCCCATCGCCCTCCTGCAAGTCCTCTATGTTCTTCATTCATCGCTTGATCCTTTTAGCTACAACATCTATGATCTTATTACGCGTTGCTTCATCATTAACGCCTCGGGTCCTGTTCCCTTGAGAAGGCCGCATATTGATCATGGAATCAAATTCTATAAAATCATCTCCCGAGAGTTCTGGATAAAGATTTATCCCCCAGAGATCTTTTTGCTTTGAGCCATCATCCAAAAGCAGTGCCTCCAGGTCAGAATGAAGCTCAGCATCTACAGCTACGATCCCTCTTTCAACATCTACAACAGCCTTTATCATGTTACCAAAGATCACTATAGCTAGCTCTTTAAGTTCATTCAGCGTTAAAGTTTCGTAGATGATCTTCATTATTGGTAGTATAACATGGAAATAGGCTGACTAAAACAAGAATTTAGGCCTACGGATATCTTTGGATCTCCTTTGTATAAGCGCATTTATCCCTATCGCTCCATTTATTGAGGATCGCGTCCCTTATCGGGATGCACAAGAAATGCTTGCCCTTGGCAGTCTTTCTGAGGCCTAACCTGTCTTTATAGATACTGCAAAAGTACTTATTGCTCTCGTTTTTTTCCAGGTGTTCGCAGGGGTCACTCTCCAGGACCCCGCAGCATACCCCGCAGCGCCTGCAGATAGACTCATAGCGCTCTTCTTTCCTGGATTCCAGCTCTTTATATAGTTCTTCGTCCATATTTATATTATACAAAATTTTCTAGTAAATATCTATAAAAACCAAACTTATGATATACTATGCCTTAAGGAGGTGTATTATATGAATGTCATATATATAACCATGTTTGCGCTGGTGATACTTTTGGGTTTTGAGGTCCGCTACAGGCTTATGGCTGAAAAGATGGATATCTTGAATAGTGAGTTTGGAAAATTAAAGAAAGATATAGTGAGATTGAACGCGGAGATAAAGTTAAAACAAGATATGTATCAAGAGAACAAGCCTAAATAGACTTATATCACTTGAGCCCCTACCAGTCACTCACTTCCGTAGATACATACCTACGCAATATATCGCCTTCGTCCAGGAACCTGGAGACTTGAGTAAAATTAGGCCCGTCCTTGGTCAATAAATAACTTCTCTGAGAAGTGTCAATAAGCGGCTTGAATAGATAGAGGTTTTCTTTGGCCCTGGTCATTGCTACATATAGAAGTCTTCTTTCCTCTTCTATTGACTCATCATTGCCCATTGATTGATATGAAGGTATATAACCTTCTGCTACGTGTATTATAAACACGCTATGCCACTCAAGGCCTTTTGCAGAATGTATGGTAGAGAGAACCAACCTTGACCCATCAAGATTGTGAAGGTCTTTTTTTGCAATATTTGTCTCCGGAGGCTCAAGCGCCATATCTACCAGGAGGTCCTGGATGTTCTCATAGCGTGAAGCGATCTTCTCAAGACTCGCGAGATCACCTGAGCGTTTATTAAAATCATCATATCTTTCCTTAAAGATAGGCTCATAATATTCTTTTATGATCCTGATGACTTCCAGGGGAGTCAATTCATTGTTATCTATATATTCTATAAGCCCCATAAATTTTTCAATGTCTTTTATCTTTTCAAAGTTCTTGTCTTTTTCAGGGAACTTACCATTGTTTTCCGATATCTTACTAAACAGTTTCTCTGCTGTCCTGGGCCCTACACCCCTCATGAGGGTCAATACCCTCGTCCAATTTACCTCGTCTGACCTATTATGCATTATATGAAGGTGTGATAAGAGATCCTTTACGTGGGACGACTCCACGAACTTTTGGCCTCCATACTTAATAAATGGTATACTGTTCTTTGCCAGTTCTATCTCCAGGTCATTTGAATGCCAGCCTGAGCGAAAAAGTATCGCTATATCCCCGAGCTTCAGGCCCTCTGAACAGAGGCCCTTTATCTTATCTATGATGTTCATGGATTGTTTGTTCTCGTTTTCTGTCTCTATATATATAGGAAAATTATTTCCTTTTTTCCTTGTAAAAAGCGCTTTTTTGAATTTTTCAGAAGCCCTCTCTATGACTTTATTAGTAAGGCTCAATATTGGCTGTACTGAGCGGTAATTTTCCTCAAGCGTTATGACCTCTGTACCTTTGAATATCTTAGGAAAATCTATTATATTCTTGAAATTTGCGCCTCTAAAAGCATATATACTCTGTGAATCATCACCCACGGCCATGACGTTCTGATGTTCAGACAATAAGAGCCTCAGAATGTCTGCCTGAAGCTTATTGGTATCCTGATACTCATCTACCATTATATATTTATATTTTTTGGAGAGTTTTGAGCGTATATCATGGTTCTTGGATAGCAAGCTCTTAAGATACACCAATAGATCATCATAATCCAGAAGAGCCTTTTCCCTCTTGTACTTTATATACTCTTTCTTTAAGGCCTCTATTGAGCGGGTATATTCGCAGAAATGCGGGTATTCGGATTCTACGACCAGTCCCAGATCAAAAGATGTATTAATACTTTTTGATATTATATTAAGCAGGGCTTTTTTCTTTGGAAAACGGTTATCACCCTTGCTAAAACCCATGTTCTTACGTACAAGATTCACTACACTCTCAGCATCAGACTGGTCCATTATCGTGAAATTGTTTTGGAGATCTATGAGTTTTCCGTATTTTCTTAAGATAAGATTTGCGAAACTATGGAATGTGCCGCCCGATACAGCCTGACAACGGGCATCAAGTATACCAGATGCCCTGGCAAGCATCTCCTGGGATGCCTTGCGGGTAAAGGTAAGGAGCAAGATATCGCTGGGGTCAATACCCTTTTCTACAAGATACGCTACGCGATATACCAATATACGCGTCTTACCGCTCCCTGCGCCTGCTATAACAAGGAATGGGCCGTCTATAGATTCTACTGCTTTTAGTTGTTGAGGATTTAATTCTTTTTTATAATCTATCAAGGTCTTCATGTTAAAAATAGGGACACATCCCATTTTTAAATAAAAAATTTTACTATTTACTATTATTTGCTATTATTAAAATGGGATGTGTCCCTATTTTTACCTATTTTTACTGTTCGTCTATGAGCCTATAAAGTGCATAGCCTGAAAGGGCTGTTGTGATAAGCCTGGCGCACCCCTGTAGAGATAGCATACCCACTAGAGCCAAAGCTAAAATTATTTTTTTCATATCTGCCTTTCTTTTTATCGCGTTGTATTATATAGAATTAAATAATAGTAAGCCTATAAGTACGGCAATAACTGCCATGATCCTGACAAAGCTCTGGGGCTTGCCTTCACACCATTTAAGGATAGACTTTACCTTTTCCGGGCCAACAACAAAAGCCAGCACCCCTTTTAATAAAGCCATTATACCTATTACTACCACTATTATGGGTATCTTGGACTTTGTTGATGCCATCAAAAGGATCGTACCTGCTGCTATCCTTATAGCAGCGCATTTGTAGACCATCTTGCCTTCTCCCACAAAGCTAATGATCTTTTTCAGAAGCTCGGGCTTTGCTAAAAGAGCTATCCCCATCCCTGTAATGACCAAAGCTATCAACCTAGATAGAACAAGCATCTTTTCCCCCTTTCTTTTATGAAAATATTATATCTACAGGCCTCATCATTTATTTTTGGCCAGAAGTTTAATAAAATTTATAAGCCCTATACCCAGGTAACCGCAAAGCACAAGCCAAAGGCCGTATTCTATCTTTACATTCAATACCATCTTATCCAAGTCAGTAATAAGTATCTTGTACACTGCTATAAAAAATATACTACACCCAGCTGCGCCGAGCAAGATATTGACTATCTTATTATCTCCGAAATTCGTGGAAAGGATATAAAGTATAAACGCCAATATAGGCACTACCCACACTGCATAGCTTTTTTTATCAGCATCCTTTACTCCAGGATTAAACACCTTGATTATGCTTAGCATGAGACGAGCGTCTTTGCCATTGGCAAGCACTGGTACGCGGAACCCGCTTATAGCATCTATCGTGGCTTGTTTCTTGCCTGTAAGGAGTTTACTGAACATGCCTACCTGCTGGGACTGGACGCTTATCCAGGGTAAGAAAAATGACACCATAATAGCTAAGGCCATTACCAGCATTATAGGATTATATGACTTTTTCATACTGTCTCCTTTTTTTAGAAAAAACAACCTCCTTTTTACGAAATCATCCTGGCCTGACAGCGTTGTCCGGGAAAACCCTTATAGCCCTCCCGGGCCTTACAGGACATTTGTTCTGACATATCCCGCAGCCTACGCACATAGAGCTATCGACATAAGGCCTTTTTAATATTTTACCACCTATAGTTATTTCTTCCACCTTAATCGCTTTCTTAGGTATCGGGCAATGTTCTTCGCAGACTATACATTCTGTGTTTTGTGCCCATGGAAGACACATAGATCTATCTATCCTGGCAATACCTAACACAGCTTTTTTCTTTTCTTCTATATTGATCTTTGGTATCGCGCCTGTGGGACAGACGTTTCCGCAAAGAGTACAGCTATATTCACAATAACCTATCTCAGGCACCAGGCGCGGTGTCCATATGCCTTGTAGGCCTGACTCTAATAATACAGGCTGAAGCCCATTTGTAATACAGGCCTTCATGCAATTACCACATCTAATGCACCTATCTAAAAATTTGTCCTCTTTCAATGCGAGCGGCGGGCGTAAAACATTGGAAGCCCCGGAAAATGCCCTGCGCCTATTCCTGAATCCTGTAAGAGATAAAAAAGCACCTATAACAATAAAGATAAAACCCTGCCTTGATATGCCAGATATACTGCTTTCTTCCGGGATCTTATTTTCTTTTTTACTATAAAAAGGTGTAAAGCTGGCCGCTTTTGGCGGGCAGTCATATACGCAGTCCATACAAAGTATACACTCGCCTTTTAGATAACTAAAGTCATCCTTTATCGCCCCCATGCGGCAGATATCCCTGCAATTGCCGCATTTTATACAGCCGTCTATCCTTCTTTTGAAGATAGAAAATCTAGACACTAACGCATATAGCGCGCCTAAAGGACAGATCATTCTACACCATATTCTTTTATAAAATATACTAGGCAGTATCACTGCTAAAAAAAATAAGAACACTATAATAGCATGGTTAAAATAAGATACCCTTACCCCAAGCACAGTTGACTTCAGGCCTCTATAGATATCATATACCCCTCCATAAAAGCCAAAGCCCTTTATGGCTATTATAAAAAACCTATCTATAGAACCTGTGATAAACGGGATGAGGTTCAATGATATGAACCTAGCCATGATAACTATAGGATCAGCTATCCATGCAGTTTGAAAACCCATAAAGCTAGCTGCGAATATACTGGCTAGTATAAAAAATTTAGGCATTCTTGATATCTTTTTTGATAAGGCTTTTTTGCGATTTACAAGGCCAACCAGGTCCACGGCTGATCCCAATGGACAGCACCAGCCACAGAAAAATCTGCCCAATATCAATGTAGCTGCCACCATGGCTATAGAAAAAATGATCCCTGAAAGAAACACTCTCTCGCTTATGGAAGTCATAATAGTCACCAATGGATCTATTTTGAAAAATATCCCAGGCGAGACATATCCTCTAAGAGGGTAAGTAGTAAACCAAAGAGCATACACGAATATCAAAAAGAAAGAGGCCTGGGACAACCTTCTTAGAAAAACTAATTTTTTCATGATCAGGCTTTTAATTTTAAGATAGCTGCGCTATTTAGGTCGCTCTTTCCAAAATTACGCCTTATAGCTTCATCTATATTAGGGATAGTCTTTGGTTCTTTATTCATAAGGAACGCAGCGTACACATCCGAAAGCGTAGGATCAGTAGATACTATAAGTTTTTTCATATCCACCACATCTTTAAGGTCTCCCCCTCGAGGCCCATGGTCCTTAAGCACTCTAAAGGCATCTATGATAGTAAGGTCTGGCTTTATAAAATCAGTGATGTCCACTAGTTTTGGGCCTATATCCTGATGGATGATAGACCTAGAACCACCGCACACTCCCATAAGGTTTTTCATGGATATCGTAAGGTTGGCAAGGCCGTGGTGCTTGAGTATCGGCACGTTTATAAATGTATCACACTCTATGGCATCCCTGAATATCGGCCAATCCTGCATACTGCTCTTATAATCGAATTTGGCATTTATATAATTCCAGTCATCTACAAAATAGACGCTTGCGCCTTTTTCTTCAGCTGCCTTCTTTATGCCGCTACTCTCATAGCATCTTGCCTCGCTATTGCAGGTCCTGTCAAAGACCTTTACTTTTTTTGCGCCTGCTAGATAACACATCTCAACAAGTGCAGCTACTACAAAAGGATTTGTATTGGCTGCGTATTCAGGAGACCTGTCCCACCCTATATTGGGCTTTACTACAACAGTGCTGCCTTTAGCAACAAACTTTTCCATGCCTCCCATAGCCTTTACACCTTCTACAGCCATCTTGTAAGGGTCTTCACCCTCCACCAAGACCAGGTCATGATCTGTTTTTACAATTCTTTTTTTTCTTCCGTTGAATGTATTTTTCTCTATAGCACGGGAAGCTTTTAAAAATATACCGCTAAACAGTAATCCCGATAAACCTAATAAGCTATATTTTATAAACTGCTTTCTAGTTATCTTCTTTTTAAAAAAGGGCCATATTTTTTTCATTCTACTCCCTTTAGCGCCATTTCAAGATCATTGTTAGAAAATCCCAAGGCCTTTGCCTTGCTATAAAAATTCTTCGCAAGCCTGTATTCCTTGGCATTGTAGTACATTATAGCCAGGGCTATATACCCTTCTCCATAATTAGGATCGGCCTCCACTGATTTCTTGAGGTATTCTAATGCCTTGTCATACATACCAAGTTCGCTATATAAATACCCTATCTTGTGATAATTTGAAACTGCTACCATATCCTTTGAAAACTTCAGACCACTCTGGTAATAAGAGATAGCGTCCCTATATTTCCCGAGCTCACTATAAGCCTTTCCCAGGTTAAAATACGGGTCAGAGTATGAATATCTTACATTTATAGAGTCCTTGAAATACTGTATTGCCTTTTCCCATTCAGATTTCTTGGCATACAATACCCCTAGATTATTATAGACAACTTCACTATCTCTAACGAACTCGAGCTGCCTGTGGTAGAACTTCATGGGGTTACTCCAATATGAATTCTGTTTTATGGCAATCGATGAATAAAAGACCAAAAGCCCTACTATCAATGCTACTGCCAATGGCTTTAGCTTCTTTATATTATAAATGTGGTTCAGCCCGCTCGCTAAAAGAAGAAAAAACCCTATAGACGGCACATATACCCAGTGCTCTGCCATGTAGGCGTTTATCGCAACGACATTTGAATAAGGTAGAAGTGTCACAAAAAACCATCCTACTGAAAACAGTATCAGGTTATTTTTATTTCTTTTAATGATAGCTATCGTAAAAGAGACCACTACTATCAATATCCCGATTATTGCCCTCGGGTCAGACAAAGGAAAAAGCTTTTCCCCGTATTCCATGTGGAGGTTGAATGGCAAAAATAAAAGCCTTACGTAATTCGTTATTGATACAAAAAATCCAGGAAGCCTGTCAAAGACAGTGGTCTCATTTATTATATCTTTTAAAAGCCCGCTCAATGCAGTGACCCTCAACACTGCATACCCTATAGTGAGCGCTGCAAAGGCAGCTATCTTTCTGAAATCCACTTTCTTCTTAAAGACGTAAGAATACAAAAGGAATAAAGGCGGTAAAAGCATACCTTGCTCCTTAGAGAGTATAGCCAATGCATAACATAAAAGGCTCATGATAAATAACCTTGGGGATGGCTTTGAATTATCCTTGATATAGTATATAAAGGTGAGCAGTGAAAACGCCGCGGCCAGGCAATCAGCCCTTCCTGCTATATAGGCTATTGCTTCAGTGTGTAGCGGATGCACTACATAAATAAGGCTGGTAACTAATGATAAAAATTCCTTCCTATATAGTATACTTATAAGCCAATATATACATAATGCCACTACAATATGCCAGAATACATTTCCAAGGTGATAACCTACTACATTGAGCTTCCAGAATGTGTAATCTATCATATAGGTAAGGCTCTGTATTGGCCTGTACATATGATAGGTCCTGCCAGCGCCAGTACCGATGCTTCCTGTAAATATCTTTATGAGATTGGACCAGCTTTTTATATGGGTGTTGTTGTGCACCAGATGAAAATCATCCCACATAAAATCTCCGCCCAAAGAATTTATATATATTACAAAACCAAGGAAGGCTATTAAAATAATAGAAAGAGTTCTAGTATGTTTTATGGGCATGAAGGGTCTTCGTTATATATATCCAGATATTTTTTTACTAGTTTCAGTACTTCTTCGAGTTTAAAAGGTTTTATTATATAATCTGTCGAGCCCATGAACTCAGCATCCTGCATGGATCTGATATCTCCTTTTGCAGTAAGCATCACTACCGGGACCATCCTATCCATCTTATCTTTAAGTTTTGACAAGAGTTCAAGTCCGTTGATACCAGGCATTGTAATATCAAGCAGTATCAGGTCAGGGTTCTGGTAAAATGCCCTCTTGAAACCTTCTTCACCATCAGCAGCTGTCAGGACCTCGTATTTATTTTGTTCCAAAAAAGCCTTGAGGGTCTCCCTGATGACTTCCTCGTCATCTACGACCAATACTTTACCTTTTATCATATTATTTTTTTCTTTTTCTTCTTTTTAAGGCCTTTTCCATCCTGTCCTTGGCCTCGCAAGGGGTCTTGCCTTCTGTCAGATGCCCTGCGCACAATGCCGCATAACCGCGCCTATTTTTTATCTTGAAGACCTTTATATTTGCCATATCCGCTCCTTTCATCTTGCAACCTCTAACCGGACAAGGTTTACTCTTGTTAAATTATAGCTTGTTATATAGTATTATTCAAGAAGTTAAGTAGATAAAAGCTTTATGCCAGCGAGAGTCTTCAAAAAAGACGTTCGGCCTATAAAGTAATTTGTAAATGTGGGCCTCACCCGGTTTTATTTTGACAGGCAAGCTAAATTGTAGTTTGTAAAGATTCTACTGCGCAAAATAAAGACGCTTTTTTTCAGAACTCTCGCTGGTATAAAGAAATATACAAAAGAAAACTATAAAAGATAGGATCAGGCATTCTTGAGGATCTGTTGCAGTGTTTCACGTTCATCGGGTGTAAACATCTCATTGATATTTATGACAATCAGCCCGTCTATATCAATAAAATTTTCTTTTTTATTGCTACGGGCTTTTTGGATAACATCACTTACAAAATTCCTGTCAGTATATTTATCGAGTACTGCAAATCTTACCCCTCTACGCTCAAGCTCGATGATCCGGTCTATACCTATAAGATCGGATAACGCCTGGTATTCGTCATTACTTTTTGCGACTATATTGACCTCATTGCCGTTTTCAAGCATCGTATCCAAAGCCCTATCTAAAAGCCTCGGATTCTGAAGAACATTCTCTGCTGTCAAAAGCGCATATCTTACTGCCTCAAGCCTTCCTTCTACAGAAAAGTATCTCTTATTGGCATTGAAAGTATCTTTATATTTTTCCTGCAGGTTATAAGGAATACCTTTAAATGCAGGGATAATGCTTGTCTCGAAAAGATTTTCCATGCCTTCAAGCGTATTAGTATTGAAGACCTTCAAGCGCTCTTCCATCTCCTCTGGAGTGGACAATAAATATGCTGAGAGTATATCTGCTCTTTCGAGGTTCCTGCCTAATTTATTTATATCATCTCTTACGCTGGGAGATATTGTATGCAATACCTCTCCGCTCTTTTTTGCTGCCTGTGTGTCCATAGGGAACTGCATTTTCAATATAAATGCTTTTACATGTTTTATATTTAAACCGAGTCTATTTTTAATCATGTCATAAAGTTCTCTGTCCTCATCCAAGCTAGCTATCGTATTATCTGCAATAGGTATCCCATCCTTGCCTCTACCAGGATTGAAATCTTTAAGCATACTCGCTACCATATATTCAAGCACCATCTCGTTCTGGATACCGTCTATGTTGCTGTTGGCAAGGATCTCAGTAGCTATCCTTGATATCTCCATGGAATGCGCAAAATTATGATACCCCCCTATGATTACACCATCTTTTTCGCTTGCTAGCCTTATATAATTACACATGTCCTTTAGATGCCCTGCTTTTTCCTGCAGGCCTATACGGCGTATGCCGTCAAACTGCCTTATAAGATGATCTATATGGCTAGATACTGCAAAATTATTAACATCCTCTATACTGTAAGATTCATCAAGCCTATGTGGCAAAAAGACCTCTCTAAAATTACCCTTCATCATATTAAATAGGACTTCATATTTAAGACTTGAAAGGTCCCATGCGAATTTTTTGGAATCCTGAAGCACTCTTTTAACCTGATAGCTCCATTTAGGCTTATCATTAAAATCACTTACTGCGCGATTGACAGTTTCTGATAAGAGCCATTCATTGTGAGCCTGATTATCTCCAAAAGTAAGAGTATAGCCATTACCATATTCATCGCTTGCTGTAAAATCTATGATATCGTCTTTTGGGCCTCCGACCCTATTTATTATATTGACCGCTCCGAAACATGCAGCTTGTTTCTGGACCAGGCCCCCGGGCTCAAATAAAGACGGCATGATATTGATATCCGCTCCTGCGTACAATTGTTTTATCTCTTCTCCTAAAAAGCGGCCTATAAATGCTACGCTATTTGGGTATTTTTCTTCCAGATACTTAGCCCATTTGACATAGTCATTATCCTTGTCGCCTGATACGAGTATTACAAACTTGAATTTTCCCTCCCTCAGCATCCATCCAAGCCTATTATCTTCTTCTAACGTCCTTAATAATATATCCAACCCCTTTTGGTAACTAGCCCTACCTACAAAAATACCCAGAGGAGTAGATCCATTGCATGTAAAAGGCTCCAGGTTAATACCTTTATCTTCTCTTTCCTTAGCTATTAGCTCAACCAAGGCCTCTTTATTTTTCTTCTTGCCTTCTTCGATGTCTAATACTCCAAGTTCTTTGTCTTCTATAGAAGGATTTTCCTTGAATCTATATCCTAAAGGCAGCGATATAGAAGAATCCCACTCCCTGAGAGAGACGCCATTGGGAATACCTAGTACTCCTGAATTCCGAACTACACTATCAAAACCTGCGCCGCCTTCTACAGTCTTTAGTTCGTCTGCGTAAGTATCACTTACAGTGACAGGCTGTGAATGCACAATACCAGATTTTTGCAAGGAACTCTTACCCCAAAACTCAAGTCCATTAAAATCATATGGCTGATATGCGTCATCACTTAAACCCATAAAATCCCATATGCCTTTTTCCCAAGGATCACTAGAAAAAGGAGACGCTTTAAGAAAACCCTTTGGACCCATATTGTGTATTGTATGTACTGCTTCAGTGCTATTAAAAAATGCATAATCTCCGGGATATTTAGGTTTCTTTAGTAACGCTGGTATAAGGCCTGTCTGCCAGTCGCCTGTATTTATGATATCCGGCCTTAACTTAAGCGTCTTTAATGCCTCGAGCACTGCCTTTGAAAAGAATATACTTGTCCTGGCGTTATCAGGATCAACTGTGCCATCCGTTCTTTGCTTATCAAGCGCGACGCGGTATATATCTTTTTTATCCACAAAACCATTATATTTTTTATTTGAAAAATACGCGTCTGACTTTAGTAAATATATAGGAACTCCATCTATAGGCTCTGCGATCCTTTCCCCAGGCTCTCTCTTAAGGATCTGATATATACCCACTTCTTCTCCATGAAGCTCAAATGAATCCACTAATTTTACTTCCAATGTTGGGTCTTTTGATATTGCTTCATCTACTATCTCGTTCCAATAAGGGATGACCGCATATGAATTGTCCCCTCTTTTATTACGAAATACCCTGGGAAGCTGCCTCATGACATCTTTTACGCCTCCAGCTTCTACAAAAGGAGCTAGCTCATACGCTGCGAACACTACATCAAGCCTCTCTCCGCCATCTATGGTCTTACCTGAAAGTAGATTTATCGCTACATCTATCTCTTCCTTGACCCTTGGAGACTCTTCTTCCTCAAGGAACTCTTTCAGCGTAGGAATAACATGACTTGCCCTTTCTCTATATTTAGCAAGTCTCTTCATCGCAAGATACCTAATATTTTCACTAACGCTTTCCCTGTAAAGCGTTACCAGATCTCCTATATCTCCTTTAACATCAAAAACATCTGAATTATTATAATAATAGGTTATAAAACTGTCTTTTGTCTCAAGTTTTTTCTCAAATACAAATCTACCCAGATCATCTATTCTAAAATCCTTTATATCTTTGAACTCTTCTTTCCCCATAGCTTCTTTGAAGCGTTTTTCTATCTTGCCTTCGGTCTTTAAGGGGAACCTTGCTACTTTGGATGGCCTTACTAGATAGTCATTGTCATGGCGCACTAATTTTACTTCTCTCATGTCCAGGGCCCCGAATTCCCCTACCTTTTCCCTATAAGAATCCAGAAATCCTATGAAGCTGCCAAAATCGCTCTCTGTAAATCTGCTTTTAAGAGAACCGAGAGTGACATGAAAACCTTTAACAATGTTTCCATAACCATCCAGGCCCTGCGCTATGCAATTCCTGAATTTTACAGGGTTAGTGCCATTAGAATAATCCACGTACCCTGTCAGAGTTATATTACCCGCAGGGCTTATAGTAATATCATTGAAAAATTGTATCTTAAAATTATCTGTCTTTAGGCCATACAAAAGTTGATCTATCTTCTGGTCAATATTTAAGAACTCCTCATCTGGCATTTTTTCGTCCTGATTGACTTTTATTCCTGTTATCGTAAAATGAAGGTTCCTATTGATCGACACCTTATCTCTAAACTCTTTCTCTAATGCATTCTGGAATGTCTTTATGGACCTGCCTAATTTCGTACGATAAGAGATGCTGCTTACAAGAGAAACGCCTTGTTTGTTTTCTCTGCTTCTTTTTGCTTCGGTATTTTTTACAAGCTCATTCAAGCCAGATACGCCTTCTAATATAGTGATCTCATACAAAAGCCCCATCACATCACGTAATGCATTATTGACATTATCCAGATTAAGATCTACATCCGATCTAACAGCCCACCCTTTTTCTACTACCAGCTTATTCCATTTATCCATCAAAGGAGGTATGTCAGTATTATCTTTTATAGTTACAAAATCCCCTAGGAGCGAAAGCAATATATCTTTTGTTTGTCTTACCTCTTCAAGGTTCCCTCTAAGGATATTTTTCTTTGCTTCGCCCAATACAACGTATATGGCTGTATCCCCCGAACCAGTATATCTTCCTAAGCGGCTGGCGCTATCTGGATCAGCAGTAAATACTATCTTACTAGCCCCCTTTATGCGCTTTTTTCTTTCAGCAACTGGTTTTTCTTCAGACTCTTTTATAAGAGCCCTGATCCTTTCATTTACATAAGTATAATCTTTTAGCTCTTTATCCATCTCATCATTATAATATTCTTTCTCTTTATCCTCTATCAACCCTTTTTTTTCAAGGCTAGTTAAGAACATTGCTTTTTCATCTATCTCGCCGGTTTTTATATCTGTATATCGTAATGCATCAGCATAGGCAAGATCGCCTTTTTCAATAGTGCCCTTTTCTATATCAAGCTTGTATGTCCGCTTGAGGTTATTAACTGCCGAGGGATGATAAAAAATGCTGTAGATGTATGGGTCTATTTCTATGGCATCATCAAATACACCCATGCTATCCAGTTCTAGTATAACATTCAGATTAAACCTATCCCCTTTAAATATAAGAGGCCTTCCGTCTTTAAATCGAAATGCATTACGAGTAATAGTTTTCCCGTCAACATGTTCCTGCGTAGTTACTATAACTTCATCATTGGCCCTATTTTTCCAAAAGAGGATCTCCTTGCCAAGTCCATCTAGCCTTTTTATCAAGATAAGCGGAGGTTGTTCCCCCTCATCTTCCTGGTTAGTAGCTATACGTGTCTTTATCGCTGTGAATTCTATATCGCGCTTAGTGTGGAAACTAAATATTATCTTATCAAGTACAGATATGCTGGCTAGGCCATCCTTACTTTTAATAACGCCTTTTCTCTCTATCAAGTTTCCAAATACCCTGTCAAAATCCCTAAATTCATCGGCCTTGGCAAGATTGTAGCTACTTCCCAGCTCTTTTGAACTTATTATCTCTTTACCTGAGCCAGAAAGAAAAAGCCTCCCCTCTCTTTCCTCTATAATAATAAAATTCCCGCGATCATTAGAGTCAGTTATTTTTATCAATGAGGCATTAGTAAAGCGATTTTTGGTTATTAATAATTTTTTTACATCATCGCCTTTATAGCTAGGCGGCAAAAGAAGCGTCTTTCCGGAAAAAATTATAGCGCCTGTCTTTTCATCCAGCTGGCTCTCAACACCGCTCTCTTCTAACGATCTTGATAATGCCTCTTTTCTTTTTATACCGTATTCTGAGGGGATATCAAGGACAGCATCCCTGAACAAAATAACACTTTCAAGGTTGTATATATTATTTATTTCAACTGTATCCGGCCTTTTAATAACACTCGCTATCTCTATATCTTTTTTCTTATTCGAATAATGTATCTCGAATTTGCCTGTCTTATCGTTATATATAAAAGTCAGTATATCTTGTGAGTCTTCCAG
Source organism: Candidatus Omnitrophota bacterium (assembly GCA_043814965.1). Classification (GTDB taxonomy): domain Bacteria; phylum Omnitrophota; class Gorgyraeia; order Gorgyraeales; family Gorgyraeaceae; genus JBDRCN01. Next base: position 1,285 of record JBDRJN010000021.1, on the reverse strand, counting down.
CCCCTGCAGGATAACTTTCTTGGTTTTGTCTCTATTATCCGAGACCTCTTTTATCTTGATCTTTCCACCTAACTCTAGGGGTATGAATATCTCATTGCCCATAAACGTAAAGCTTTTTTCAAGCGGTCTATCAAACTTGACCTGCGAACGCAGCATACCAAGAGTCCTATAATCAATATCATTATTAAGCATCCAGCTCCCCAAGACAAACTCCCCCAGGCCTATTTTCCTGCTGACCTCAGCGCAGTATGGTTTTCTGCCTAATTTTTTAGTAAGGCCTTTGACGGCTTTCCTTATTTTTGCAAGTCTTTCTTTCTTGAACTGGAATTTCTTTTGATCGAATTCTTTACCTTTGGAACTTAAGATAGCCTTTTCGATACGCTCATGCGCCTTGTCAGTATCAGCCTTCTTTAGCACAACATATTCTTCATCCAGGATATTTTGCACCTTATTTACAAGTTTTTCGTCAATATCTAAGATCTTGTACCTGATATTATCGGAAGTGCCTTCTATTTCCAGAAGATCAAGATCAACCAAGATATCTATATCCACTTTGATCGTAGAATATGCTAAGTTTAGATATGACGCTATATCATATATAGACATTGGCTGATCTGACTGTCTTAATAAGGCATACACATTGTTAGGTGAGCCTTTGGTGCGCTTCGCGTCATCTTTTCCTAGATGGCTGTTTACAGCTTTCAACAGAGTGTTAACCCTTGATATCTCTTTTTCTTTATCGATCTCGTCAAAATTGGAAGGATTTCTTAGGCAGGATCTATTGGATAGGTCTATAGCATATACTATATTATTAAGCATAAATATAGATGCTATTATTAGATTTAATATTCGAGTTGTGTAAAGATATCTAAACATAGTTACGGGTTTCGGGTAACGCCTGCCTGCCGGCAAGGCAGGGGTTATGGATCACGGGTTATGGTTAATGGGGTATGGGTACTAGTAATAACCGTATCCCGTAACCCGTACACCGTAACCCTTTTATAATGCCTGTTATAAAAGGACAAAAAAACAGCCTTCCCACCGTTTTCCCATGACGAAGGCCTTAAATATGCTATATTGTATTTATATAGAGTATATCAGATAAAGTTATTTATTGCAAGGCTTTTTTCATCTCGCATCATAATGGTGCATTGTAACTCATATTGCGAAAATTTTCAATTCAAAACCCCTGATCTGTTATTCGTAACTTCCGACACCAACTCGTTTGCTGTCTTGTATCCCAGTATTTTACGGGGATAGTTATTCATCCATTCTTCTATTCTTT
>JBDRJN010000020.1:0-24560 GCA_043814965.1 Candidatus Omnitrophota bacterium | reverse complement strand
CTATGAAACCCTATCTGGCGCTTTGGTTTCTCGGGTTTTCTAATAAGCTCACGGATCACATCAAATATAGCTGTAATATGTTTATCGTGCTTATCAACTCTTCTTTCAAGTTCTTCTAGCTTCTTTGCTAGTTCCTTATGTGTCGTGAGCATCTGCTTTATCCTGACAAATGCCCGCATAATGGTAATATTGACCTGTATGGCGCGTTTGCTTCGCAGAACACTAGACAACATTGCAACGCCTTGCTCTGTAAAAGCGTAAGGATTAGCGCGACGAACTCCGCCCCATCTTGAAGTCACAATTTGTGACTTCAAGATTGTAACTTCTTGCCTTGTAAGGAGAAACATAAAGTCGTCTGGGAACCTTTCAATGTTGCGCTTTACTGCTTGAACCAATACTTTTGGTTCAACACCATACAGCTCAGCAAGATGTGTACTTAGCATCACTTTTTGCCCTCTTATCAAGAATATCTTATTCTCAATAAGCCCTGCTTGTACTATGTGTTTTGGCATAATAGCCTCCTCTCTACTATATAAGACACAGTAGGGGGCTATTTTCTTTCAAATTATTTTAGATTTTTTTACCTGTGACTTGTGTCTTGTGACCTGAAACCCATGCAATCTTTAAGCGCTCACTCCCCCTTCCCTGTTTTAAAGAAGCCTTGGAGCACCTTGGCTTTGTCTTTAGATGCGTATTTCTTTAGCTCTTTTCTAGCTCCATATAAACTCATGAAAACATTATACAAAAACAAACAAAGACGCTTTATACAACTCTTAATAAGTTATTGAGTTACAAAACAATTATTTTCTTAATATAAACACGAGATGGATGCCACATTTTATTTATATCTATATGACTTATAAGTAATTATATAAAGCGTCTTATGTCTATGTCGTAGCTCGCGTCACAACTCCATCCGTGAATGAACACGAGTACTGGCCCCTCGTGCCCATGCTCGTAATAATTGATCACTGTGCCATCAGTAGAGGTAGCGGCCTCTGCAAGGACAGGCAAAATCCCGAGCCCACCCAATAATAGTATCGCTATTAACCAAGTAATTATTAACTGTTTTTTATTCATTCGAATACCTCCCTAAATAGCTACATTTTACCGCAATTTGGATCAGATTTAAAGCCTATTTGTGGTTTTGGCTTTGGTCTAGGTGTAGTCAAAAGTTGCTTTATGGCTTCAAAAACAACTTTAAATTGCTGGTCATATTTACTTTCCATTGCCTCGATCTTTCGCCTAAGCTCAACATGCGTTAATAATATTTCTCTTAGTTTAATAAACGTTCTAATGATCTGGATATTGACTTGGATAGCTCTTTTACTATTTAGGACCGAGGAAAGCATGGCAACTCCAGGCTCAGTGAATGCGTAAGGCGAATAACGTAGACCTTTTTTGTCACCATAATTGGAGGTGCCAAATTGGCGCCTCCAAGCCTTAAGTTCTTCTTTTGATAATTAAAACATGAAATCAAGAGGGAATCTATCAAGATTTCTGCGTACTTGCCGTTTTAAATATTTTGTCTCTACTTCATAGAGCTTGGATAGATCCTTATCCATCATTACCTTTTGACCTCTTATTAAGAAGATCTTATTCTCAATAAGCTCTGTTGGAATCAAGTCTTTAGTCATAAAACACCTCCCTTTATTATATAGACACATCAGGAGGCGATTTTCTTTCAAATATTTTTTAAACCATATTTAACCGCGTAGGAGCCCAATACATCAAGACGATGCGGCCACCTACGCGGTTTTTCATAATAAAAAACCCTTACCGGACTCATAGTCCAATAAAGGTTTTACTTGTTTTATTGTGCAGGTTCCCCCCCCCATCAAACACAGCACATTTATTAAATTGTAATTAATACAGACTCTTTATTCTTCTCGACAAGCTCGAAGAATATAGCCTCTGATCCATCGTCCGCCAAAAAACTTGGCGGATATATCGAAAGCCCTAAGTTTTTTACCCGCCCTGCTGTAAGGTATGCGCACACTAAAGTGTGCGCTACGAGGCGCATAAAGAGGGCACTAAAGTACCCCCTACAACATTAAAAGGCAGGGCAATAAACCCAAAACCCCGCAATAACACTCTCTCAGCTGTAGGTTATTATTTATGCTTAAGTACCTTTTCTATCCCTTTAATCAATGAATTCAGCTCTATAGGTTTCACAAGGTATTCTTTGAATCCAGCCTTGTACGCCTGGATCTTTTCTGTGTCCCTATCTAAAGCAGTAAGGATTATAACAGGAATATTTTTGCAAAAAGGGTCTTTATTCAGGAGCTCGCAGGCATCAAACCCTCCCATCGCAGGCATAAGAAGGTCTAGCAATATCACGTCAGGCTTAAAGCTGTTTACCTGCTGCACAATGTCTTTGGCGCTTGGAAGCGTCATAACCTCATAACCGCATATCTCTTCCAGGTTAAGCTTCGCGATCTTTAGAAAATCTGTTTCATCATCAACGATCATTACTTTTGTCTTTGGCCGCATGAGCTCTTCCTCTGTTTTGAACGTTATAATGATGCGAGTCCCTTTATCAGCCTCGCTTTTTACGTCAATAAGGGCATTCTGCATATCCAAGATCTTTTTTGTAACTGAAAGACCCAGGCCAGTGCCTTTCCCAGTCTCTTTGGTAGTAAAAAATGGTTCAAATATCTTTGTAAGATTTTCAGGCATTATGCCGCACCCTGTATCTTCTATTTCCACGACTACAGCTTTTTCACCGACCCTGAAATAATCCTTTGCCATATTCCCTATCTTATTTTTTTTCTTTTTAAGCAAGGTAAGGTAGCTGCGGATGGTTATTCTGCCTTTATCAGGTATGGCCTGGATAGCATTTAAAAAGATATTGATAAATACCTGCTCTATCTTTCCCCTATCCACTGATACTTTAGGAAGTTCTTTGCCAAGCTCCCTGATAAAGCTGATCTTGCCCTGTTCAAGATTGTAATGCACAAGCTCCAGTGAATCCGTTATAATCGCATTAATGTCTTCAGCCTGGATATTCAGCTGTGATGGTTTGGAAAAATTAACAAGGGATTCCATGATCTTATTGGCCCTCTGCACATTGGCCTTCATCATGTTGAAGATATCAGCTGAAGACCTATTGGACATAGTCTTACTTTCAAGATAGTTAATATCCTGTATAAGTATGCCTAAGAGGTTCCTGGCTTCGTGGGCTATATCGCTCGCCAGCTTACCTGCAATACTGAGCTTTTCGGACTGGATAAGCTCTTCGTAAGTCTTTCTAAGATCGCTCTGCGCTTCTTCTAATGCCTTTTCTGCGCGCTTGTATTTGGTAACATCTTTTATGAGGCCGATAGATCCAGCATAATTTTCCTGCCTGGTGCAAAAATACACTTCGCTATAGCGATAACCCGTCAATATATCGCTGGGATCTTTTATAAGCAGTTTTATCTCAAAGCATCTTGGCATGCCTTTATTTGCGGCCTTGAGCGCATCAAGGCTATTGACATCATCAGGATGCACTATCTCTTTAAAGTGCCTGCCTATGAGCTCGTTCGGGCTATATCCAAGTTCCCTAACTGCATCGCTTATAAAGGAGAACCTCCCTTCTCTATCAAACTCGTAGACTATGTCAGGGATTATCTCTGTGAGGAGCTTATATTTTTCTTCGTTTTCGTTCATGTCTTCTCCTGATACGAAATTCACTTGGCGTAAGGCCTACGGCTTTTTTGAACCTCTTCATAAAAGACGGCGCATTCTTATAACCGACCTTAAATGCGATCTGCTCTATGGAAAAATGAGTCCTCTCCAGCATATCCTTTGCGATATTCAGCTTTAATTCTGTTATATATTTACTGAAGCCCATGCCAACTTTTTTCTTAAACATACGGCTGAAGTATTTTGGGCTTAAGAAGATCTCGTCGGATACATCTTTTAAGGAAATGGATTTATTATAATTTTTGTTTATGAACCTTTCAGCCTGCGCGAGCTTGGCAGCTCTATTGTCGATCTCTTTTTCATTGAACTTGCCTCTTTTGCTCAATAGCCGTTCAATCGTCTCCTTTGTATCGTTTATATCAAAAGGCTTTTCGATATAATCATCGACATCAGAGCGCAATGCCTCGAGCATTACATCTTTTGAACTGTAGCCTGTAAGGAGGACTACTTTTTGTTCAGGGTCCATGGTTTTTATTTTTCTCGCCAGGTCTATTCCTGTCATGCCAGGCATCATCATATCCACTATTATTAGGTCTATGGCATTAGGCTGCCGTAATAACTTAAGCGCTTCCTCGCCGCTTGAAGCAGTTATTATTTTGTATTCATCAAAACTTGCCTTAAAGGTTTCTCTGATACGATTGTCGTCATCTACTATTAGGATCTTTTCGTCAGGCATTTTTATTCCTTTGTTAAGATAAGTATAGTTAAAAAAGACAGTCTGTAAATGTCCTAAGAGTGCTTTTTGCTATCCTAAATCTACCTTTTTTTTGATTTCTACGGGGAGTCTTATAGTGGCAGTGGTCCCTGAGCTTGGCTCGCTTTTTATATCTATACTTCCGCCATGCTGTTCTATGATCTTTTGGCTGATAGTAAGCCCCAAGCCCATGCCGCCTTTTCCTGCAGTATAAAAAGGCTCGAATATCTTTTCCAGCGCATCCAGAGGTATGCCCCTCCCTGTGTCTATAATGCGTACTTCTACGAATAAAGGGCCCGGGACTGCGGAGATCATAAGTTCGCCGCCTTCCGGCATTGCATTGGCAGAGTTTATTATTATATTCATCAAAACCTGTTTTATCTTTTCAGGGTCAGCTTGCACATAGATCGGCCCTTCTTTAAGGCCATATCTGACATCTATCCTCTGTTCAGAGAAATGGTCCTTCATTATTCCCAGCACGTTCCCCAGGACGCTATTCAGGTCTAATGTTTCTATATTTAAATCGTTATTGGATGAAAAATCGGATAATTGTTTCAATAGATGCTCCCAGCGCATCATCTCCTCGGGTATAAGCTTGGAAAACCTATTTACAAATTCCTTGTCTCTGTGTTTTTTTGGGAACAGCTGGACGAATGCTTTTATGGCAACTGTGGAATTTTTTAATTCATGGGCGATCCAGCTCGCCGCCTCTCCGATGGCTGAAAGCCGTTCGCGAGACCTTGCTCTTTTTAATTTTTTAGTCATATCGTTAAAAGACCTGACAAGCCTGCCTATTTCGTCCTTTCTTTTTATCTCGATCTTTTGGTCTAAATCGCCGTCAGCTATTTTTTTGGCCCTCACTGCCAGCGCGCTTAGAGGCCTGACAAAAAGTTTGGCTAAAACTAATGCCGCTATAATAGCTATCAATTCGCTTAAAAGGATTATCATCCACGACTGCGCCTGCATTACCTTTGAAAATAGATATGCCTCTTTCTGTTCCTGCGTCAGCACAAAAGCCCACCCCAGATCATGAATGGGCGCATAAGAGACGATCGACCTTACTCCTTTTTCATCTTCAAGCTCGACTGCGTTTACACCGCCTTTTAAAGCTGATTTTATATAGGCAAGGTTGCCAAGGTTCTCGTTTTTTAAAACCTTTTTCTTGTCCTGATGGGCTATTAATGTGCCGTCATCCGAGATCAAGAACGCTCTCCCTGTTTTTTCTATTTTTATATTATCCACTATATCCCATACTCCTCTTAGAGTAATATCAGCTATGAGCGCGCCTACTGCTTTGCCCATCTTTCTGACGGGTACAGATATAGTGAGATACGGGGTGTGATTGTCTGAGATAGTGACTTTGGATGCATAATCCTTATTAGCTCTTGCAGCTTCGAGCGCCTCATTAAAGTAGGGCCAGTTTATCTTTCTTCCAAGCTCAGAATTTGCTAGCTCCTCCCCGCTTAAATCAAAAGACGCTATCTGTATAAATATAGGCTGGTTCAGCACTAATTCCGTAAGTACGGTCTCCTGCTTCCACGGCGCAGGAAATATTACTCCCAACATTGCTGCTGTAGATTTTAATAGGTCCCTAGGGTTTTTGATAAAAAGCTCTACCTCCTCCGCTGACCTCAGGGCGATCTCTTTATGATTATTTAATACTGATTTTCTTATTGCGTTCTGCGAGGTATTGATCAGCAAGGCCCCAAGAGCTGCCATTGATATGGTAACAAGGAGGACTAGTATAAGCGCGGTCTTTACCCAGAGCTTTCTGTAAAATAGCTTTAATAAAAATAGGTTTATTTTAAAATACCTTGGCCACATTGCTCTTTAAATAACCTCCAGTAACTTCCTTTTTTTTCCAAGAGCTCATGATGAGCGCCTCTTTCGCTTATTCTATTATTTTCGATGAATAATATCTTATCCGCATGAATAATGTTTGAAAACCTGTGGCTTATAATAAAGGTGGTGCGGCCTGATATTAAGTTTCCAAAGGCATTTTCAATGATAAGCCTTTCGGTCTCTGAATCCACATTAGATGTAGGCTCGTCTAATATAAGTATTGCAGGATCCCTTAACATAGCCCGCGCAATAGAGATCCTCTGTCTCTGGCCATAAGAGAGTTTTATCCCGCCTTCTCCTGCCTGGGTATCGTAACCGTATTCAAGTTCAGAGATAAAGCCATGTGAAAAAGATAGTTTAGCTGCTTTTATAACATCCTCCATGGGCGCATCCAGCTTACTATAAAGTATATTCTCTTTTATAGTGCCGCTGAATAGATAATCATCCTGAAGCACTATGCCTATCTTAGAGCGGTATGACTCTAAATCCAATTCTTTAATATTATGGCTATCTATAAATATACTGCCAGTATCCGGTTCGTAAAACCTAAGGAGCAGGTTTATGAGGCTAGTTTTGCCTGCCCCGCTCTTGCCAGCTATAGCTACTACCTGGGACTCCTCTACTTCAAAATTTATATTGGACAGGATCTTTTTATTGCTATTATATCCGAAGCCTACATCTACAAACCTTACTCTCCCCTTTATTTTATCAAGAAAAATAGGTTTTGTGGGATTTTTTATGTGAGGCTTAATGGATAGCACCTCATTTATGCGCTCTATGGACGCAGATGCCTCCTGGTAATAATTATTAACTACCACCATTTTTATCACAGGAAAAAAGAGCATGCCAAGGTATGAATAAAATGCCATTAATCCGCCTGGGCTTAACTCTCCGGCAAAGACCCTTTTTGAGCCAAAATATATAAGCGTGGCCAACCCAAGAGAACTCATAAATTCAGACAGCGCCCACAGGAAGATACCTATATTATGGCTCCCCATGGAATGATCGAATATCTCTTTTTGTTTAAGGTTGAATTTTGCGCTTTCGTGCTTCTCGCGGCTAAATCCGGCAATGACCCTTATCCCGTTAAGCGCCTCGTTAAGGCCGGAGGTAAGCTCTGCGTACCTGTCGCGCACTGCGCTATATTTTTCTTTAAGCCTGGGCGTAAGTTTAAAGAAGGTGATCCCGAATATCGGGAGAAATATAGACGATATAAGGGTAAGCCTCCAGTCCAGGATGATAAGGAGTGAAATTAAGAACAGGATGTTAAAAAAAGAATATAAAAAATCCGTAAGGCCGCTGAACAAGAACTCTTTTATGCTGTCCACATCTCCTATGATGCCTGATATGGCTTTTCCGGATGAGGTATCGTCTATATATTTGACTGACAGCCTCTGCAAGTGGCTATAAAGCCTGGAGCGAAGGTCATACACTACCCTCTCTCCGATGAAAGAGACAAGGTACTCGCGCAGGAAAGAGAAATAAAACTTTAGAATAAATATAAAGACAAGGCCTGCAGTGACCATGCCTAATAGATGCGCGTCTTTATTTACCAATACGTCGTCTATGACTATTTTTATAGCCCATGGAAAGGCAAGGCTAAGGACATTTGCAGCTACGATAGCAGTAAATGCCAGGCAGGCTTTTTTCTTATAGGGCCTTAAAAGCCCTGCGAATTCTTTTATGTTCCCCATATCTGCGTCTTATCGTACTCCAGCTTTATCAGTTCAGGGACTATCCTGTCAAAATACTCTTTTTTACAGGATAGGCTTTCGAAGTTCTTGTTTTCCAAAAAAGAGAAAAATCTGCAGCCTCCCTGGCACATTGGCACATAGGGGCATTCTTTTGGGCAAGCCTCCCATGCATTAATATTGAAGAATCTTTTGAAATTTTCGTTCAAGCCCTCTTCAGCCGCATTTCCGATAGAAAATTCAGGATAGCCCAGAAGGGAATTGCACTTATATATAATTCCTCTTGGGTCAATAGTGATGCCGCCGTCTTCCATTATGAGCGGGCATGCATTGATCGCTAGCCCTGTATCAGGTTTGATGCCGCGCCGCATTAACTCCCTCTTTATCCTGACTGTCTCATCAAAAAGCCCGTCTTTTTCGATAAAAGATAAGCACTCTGTAAGTTCGATCGCGCCTGGGTTTTTCTTTGGGCCGAGCCTGGGCACAATGGGTGAAAAAAGCACTCTTTTAAATTTATGGAGAAGCCCTTCTTTTTCAAGATAGTCAAGGAGCTTGAAGATGCTCGCAAAATTTTCCCTGTCAAAATTGCCCACGATCTCTACATCGATCTTATCAATTATGCTTTTTATATTATCTATGATAATGCCGAAAGTAGGGCCGCCGTCTGTAAAAGGCCTCTTTTTATTATGCATATCCTTGTCCCCGTCAAGCGTGATACGAGCGCCTTTGAAACCAACTGTCAGAAGTTTATCTGCTGCATCCGCGTTTAAGAGGCTTCCGTTAGTAATCATACTGAAAAAGAATTCTACATTGTTCTCTTTGGCCCACTTATTCATCTGCCAGGAGATGTCGTGGATCGGCCTTGTATTTAATAATGGCTCGCCTCCGTAATATACGATATGTATCTTTTTTATGTTTCTCTTTAATGCCCTATTAATAAGCCACTTTACTATTAAATCACTTGTCCTTTTATCCAGGAAGGTACTCTCTCTTACAGATTCTTCAAAACAGTACACACACCTAAAATTACAGCTATATGTAGTGAGTAGAGTTACCTCAAGGCTTAATCCTTGGGATTCATATTTAAGCTGTTTAAAGAAATCATTTATCTTTTCATCTTCCTGGGCTATATCTTCTATTATAATACCGTTTTCTTTTAGGATAGATTGATTTTTTTCAAATTCTTTTCCTGAAAGCGCTTTTAACTCATCTTTAAAACTGTTGTTTGCCTTTATAAGCGCCTGGGTGCGGGTATTAAATAATAGGTGCTCTCCTTTTTTTGGGTAGTCTTCTACCCATAAGTTAAATCTTGATAACTTCATTTTTCTCCTCAAATAGTTTTTAGCGCAGCTAACCTGGGTAAGTTTCCCAGGTTAGCTGCAACTGACTTTAGTGGCCTTGTCTTAGATTACGCTAAACGATAACCATTGCTTCCTGCTGGGAAACAGCATCCGCGCGGCCCTATTACAGCCAAGCTATCCGAACCTTTCTTTATAAGCTCCATTTTTTACCTCCTTTCTATTTTTGCCCTAAAATAATAAAGCAATCTTAGCATATATTAAGATTGCTTTATCTTTTAAGCATTAATTTATTAGCCACTTTCTACCTCAATTGCGTTTAGATAGGCACATTATACTATCTAAAACACACCTTGGGCAATGTTCGAAAGGGACTTTTTGCTATCCTAAATCTACCTATACTTAAATACCTCCTTTTTTATATACCAGTCTTTCATCTTATAGTAAGGCGCATTTAGATTAAAAAAATCATCTACATTTTCAAATTTACTTGAAACTGCATGAAAATCAAACGGGAAATATAAAAAGCATGCTGGCTGCTCCTCATAGATGATCTTATGGATATTCTGAGAAATATCTTTTCTTTTTTCTAAGCCTACAGTGAATTCTCCTGATTCAAAAAGTTTATCTACTTCTTTATTATTATACGGCCATATATTATTGACGCGTTCAGATTTTTTAGAAGACCAATACTCTCTTATTGTAATAGTATCGACTGCCAAAAATAATCTTATATGTGCCCCTGGTTTATTTTGTTCCAAAAATCCCTTTGCCAGCGTATTTTCATTGTCATAGAATACTGCCTTAACCTTTATACCTATCTCCTGAAGCTCCTGCCTTATGGCTAAAACTATCCTTTTATATACATCTCCTCTTGAATCTACTAATACTTTTATCTCTAATTCCTGGCCGTTTTTTTCTAATATATTGTCATTATCTATGTCATGCCACCCAGCACTGTTTAATAATCTTAAGGATTTTTTAGGATTGTATTCAAATGGCTTAACATCAGGGTTAAATCCAATCGAACCTTCGTAAAAAGGGCCAAAGCATTCGATCCCGTATCCATACGAAACTCTATCAATAAGCCTTTTTCTATCTATCCCATACGCAATTGCCTGCCGAATCCTTTTATCCGACAATATTGGATCTTCAAGGTTATAAGAGAGGGCATAGTAATAGTCAACTGGAAAGCTAAATGCCTTAAATGAAGGGTCTTTTTTTAAGATCTCAAAATCACTTCTTTCAAGGAATTCAACATAATCTAATTCTCCGCGCATAAGAGCTGTCCAGACATCAGTTGAATTAGGGTATGGTTTAATAATAATATTATCGAGATACGGCCTTTCTTCAAAGTATGTAGGATTATATTCTAAGGTAATAGTATCATCTTCCCCCCATTCCTTAAACCTAAAAGGCCCTGTGCCTATAGGGTGGTGATTAAATGGATTATTTCTTAGGTCAGTATTTTGAAGTATATGTTTCGGCGCTATGTCCCTCATTAATCTATAGATAAAAGAGACAGAAGGTTCTTTTAAGATAACTCTAAAGGTATATCTATCTATAACCTTAAAATCCTTTACCAGGCCAAAATGCCCTTTAAAAGGAGAATCTATGCCTGGATCAATAATCAAATCATAAGTAAATTTTACATCTTCTGCGGTGCATTCTACTCCGTCATGGAATTTAACGCTCTTTTTTAGGTAAAATGTATAAGTAAGGCCATCTTCTGAGATCTCCCAGGTTCTAGCTAAATCTGGCTCTATCTCGCCTTTTGAATTAAACCTTATAAGTCTGTTAAAAATTAGATCTAAAAGAGACATTGAAACACTGCTTGTTGTTAAGACTGGATTTATTATAGTAGGCCTATTGCGTGTGCCCCATCTAAGTGCCCCGCCGTAGGAGATAGTGTTTTTAGAGGCGCTCTCAGCATCTATAGAGCTATTTAATATAAATAAAAAGCTGACTATCAGTAAAAATAAAAATAGGGACGGGTTCATTTTTTTCAAGCTTTCCTCGGCCTTCCTTTATCTCTTGTCTCAAGCTTTCTCCCTAACAACTTCTCTATTTCCTCTTTAAATTGACTACTTCCAAAAAAAGTGCCTTTATTTACTGCCTTGCGGATTAAATCCCATTCTTCAGCCGGTATAGTGGCCTTGAACCAGTTCTGGTAATTCTTCTGCCTTGCTATAGTATCTTTGCCTAAATCCATATATAAGGGGTCCAAATCTATTAGGGCCTCACCATCCCCCTCTCCTATCTTAGACCGGTAACTACTCCAGCTGTAGTCTTTGGGGTCTTTAACTATCTTGGCTCTTACAGGATTCATCTCTATATATCTATTGCATGCTAAAAGATAGTTATCTCTCGAAATAAGCGAACTTCTGAATCTACCCTCCCAAAGCGTACCTGTCCTTTTGTGGGTTCTGTTTATATATTGGGTGTATTTTTGGGCTATAAGTTTAATATACTTGGCAAGATGCTCAGGATTTTGATAAACTTCTAAAAGAAAATGAATGTGGTTAGGCATTAGAACATATGAATACAGCTTACATTCATACTTTTTCTTTGCTTCTTCTATCAAAGAAACAAAATATCTATAGTCTCCGTCACAGAAAAATATCTTTTGACGATTATTACCTCTATGAATTACATGGTATGGGATATCGGAAATTACGTTTCTCGCAATTCTTGGCATCAAGAAATATTCTATGTTGTCAAATTAATTATGTCAAGAAAAATGAACCTGTCCCATTTTTCTTTTTAATTCATCTATTGTAAAGGGTTTTTCTATAAAGGTGTCTCCTTTAACCCTTATTTTTCTAATATTCTCTACACTTGTAGCGCTGCAAAATATAATAGGAATATTCTTTGTCTTAGGGTTTCCCTTCAGCCTTCTATATACCTCAAAACCATCCATAACAGGCATATTGCAATCAAGAAGGATTAGATCGGGTTTACTTACGTTAATCTTATCTAATGCCTCTTTTCCATTACCTGCTTCCTCTACCATGAAACCTTCCAGAGAAAGCATAATCGTCAATATGTCCCTAAGGCCCTTATTATCATCTACGATCAGTATTTTCATATTTCTCTATCCTGCCCTCTCAATTTGATATTCCAATTTGGAATATTCCAATATGAAATATAACATATATACATAAAGGAGTCAAGCATGGCTAAAACTATCTACACCAAAGCACATAGAGAATTGGTTAAACGATTAATAGAGGCTAGGAATAAAGCCGGGCTTAAACAGGGAGAAGTAGCAAAAAAATTGGGGAGGACTCAATCTTACTTATCTAAACTAGAATCCGGCCAGCGCCGCCTCGACATTGTTCAGATAAAAGAGCTTGCCTCTATATATAAGAAAAATCCCAAGCACTTTATTAAATAATCCCTTCATCGGCAAAACTGTAATATATATTATTTCCTATAATAATATGGTCTAATACCTTTATCTGTAAGACCCTGCCTCCTTGTACTAACTCTTGTGTAAATATCTCATCCTCTTTACTGGGCGTCGGATCTCCGGACGGATGATTATGCACGCATATTATAGATAAAGCAAAATTCTGTATGGCCTTTTGGAAGATCTCCCTTATGATGGGATATGCCTGGTCTACGGTCCCCTCTACAACCTCTAAGATATCTATAATCCTATTCTGAGAATTGAGAAATATTATCTTAAATACCTCTTTTTTCAAATCCCGCATCCTGACTAAAAATAACTCTCCTATATCCTTTGACGATCTTATCTGGGGCCTCTCTTCTCTTATCTCTTCTTCTTTTAATCTCCTGCCTATCTCGACCGCAGACCTTATCTGGGCAATCTTGGCTGCGCCTAAACCCTTGATCTCCCTAAAAGAGGCTAGGTCAGCGCAAGACATATTGCGGAAGGTCTTGAATTTAAAAAGGATCTTTCGCGCAAGGGATATAGCGCTTTCGCCCTTAACGCCGCTACGAATAAGAATAGCCAATAGCTCTGTATTGGATAATCTATGCTCCCCTTCCCTAAAAAGCCTTTCGCGGGGCCGCTCATCCTTAGGCCAAGCGCTTATCCCTGAGCTTTTATGTTTGTGTTTGGGCATAAAGACCTCCTATTATATAGACACCATAGATACCATATTTCTTTCAAAAAATTTTATAAAATATTGATAAGATATTACTAATTATAAGAGGAATTTTTTGGTAAAGGCGTAGGGTTGTATTTTTGGGGATTATACTATAACCACATAGACAATGCGTTCGACGCAATGAATGAGATAGCAAAACTAATAAAAGAAAAAAGCGCAGAATTCTCTCATATTACAAACTACCAGGGGAAATTAGAAATAACTCTTGAAAAAATAAATAAATCAAATACAACCCTACCAGAAAACCCCTTTTATAAAAGGTAAATCCAGCTTTTTAGCTGTAAGGAAAGTAGGGGCGAGCGCTAAGAGAAGTTCGGCTTCTGGTCGGTAGAAAAATGAACCTGTCCCCATTTTTTGCCCATTTTTTGCCATTTTTTTACCAGGACAGGCTTATGCCTCCTTCAAGGTACCTCTCAGGCATGGGAAAATAAAAATCTCTCCAATATTTACTGTTGGTAATGTTATATATATTCAGGAACATAGAAAAATACTTATTAAATTCGCGGGAGAGCTTTAGATCAAATATCATTTTTCTGTCATTTGGCTCGCTGGATGCAGGCTCGTTCCAGTAATCATAATAACCCCTCAAAGAAAGCTTATACCCTTTTTTATTAAAATAGTCCAGCCCTATGTCAAAACTTTGCCGCGCTTTGCCTCCGCCCTCGACTGTCTTTTTTGTAGACCTATCTTCAATGTCATTAAACGCTCCTCCGCCCAAAAGGCTTAATCCCTCAGAAAGTTTTGCCTTAAGTTCAAGCTCTACACCCTGTCTCCTATATTTTTCAAAATTCTTTTTTATCCAGTCCCCGTTCTCGTTTTGGCTATTTCCTATGGCATTATCTATGTCTGAGCGGTAAAGCGAAAGTTTGGCTGATAGACCGGAAAAAGGTCCGCTTTCCAAGCTTATACCATAGACCATTGCTTCTTCAGGGCCGATACCTGGATTGTCAGCTGTAACCCCAAGGGCCACTCTTTCATAATATTTCCAAAGTAATGGCGGCGCATTAAATGCGCGGGAGGCAGTTGCCTTTACAGTGGTATTAGCTATGTCCTCCAGCCTGTAAACTATGCCGAGAGAAGGGCTGATCTCTTTTCCATATTCGCTGTTATCATCATAGCGCGCGCCCAGGTTCATATCCCAGCGCTCCTCTTTAAAAGTATAATTTATATAAGGCGCTTTGAGGTTCAAGCTCTTTGCCTCAGCAAGATGGTTTGATTTTATCATATCCCAATCAAAATCCCCTCCGATAACTAATAGATCTTTATCTCTGGGTTTAAGGCTTGAGACAATACTTAGCTGATACAGTAAATCACGATACCAGACTGAAGAAGACGGAACCTCGTCAGTAATATAATCATAGGTATGGGTTGTAATGATCTGCCTGGAATGTTTCAGTTCGGCCTTTAGGCCAATATCATTTAAGTTTCCCTCCCATCCGACTTTTCCATAACGCGCGGTAAAAGGTTTTGATTCAAACCACTCTCCGGGGTATTCTCCGCTATTGACATCTGACCCTGTATAGCCGAATGAAAGGGCTAACTTTCCCATCTCTCTAAGGTCATACGAAAATTTATTGAATGTCTTTTTTTCCAGCACATCGTCTTTTAGGCCTTTTCCGCCTGATTCCATATAAGTCGTAAGGCTGTAATATCCAAGATCACCGCATCCGCCAGACAGCTCAATGCTTTCTTTCTGCGTCCTGAATTCAGCAAAAGACGTGGTGATGTTTCCTCCGGGAGACAGGGCAGTGCCTGTATCCTTTGTGATCACATTTACGACTCCTCCGAGGCTTGAGCCCCACATACTTGAAGAAGCGCCTTTTATAACCTCTATTCTTTTCACGTTTTCAATGGGAAATTTGGTAAGGTCTACCTGGCCTGATGACTGGGTATTTAAAGGTATACCATCTATCATTATCCTTACCTGACGGGAATCAGAGCCTTGTATGCTTATGGAGGTGGCTCTTCCAAAACCGCTTCTACGGTCAATATCAATGCCTCCTATGTAATCCAGGGCTTCGCTTAAGTTATTGGAAGGTATATTGGATATATCAGCTTCAGTGAATATCTCTATATTTTCTGCTATTTCGCTGGAAAAGGCTTCAGATCTTCTGGCTGTCACTACGATCTTTTCTAATTCAATATCTTCTATATTCTCAGCCTTTATTTCTGCGGAAAAAAATATTACACCTAAAAATATCATGGTTGCGCTTACAAAGCGCAGAATACCTATTGACATAATGCTATAATAGCGTTATTTTAGAAATTTTTCAAGTTAATACACGTGGTTTGTGGCCATGGGGGGAGTGAGGCAACATTTGCCAAGGCTCTACGCACTACTCTTTTAATAGCGCCTGCTGCGCTACTTACTCCTTCTCATTCTTCTCGACAAGCTCGAAGAATAAAGCCTCTGCTCCATCGTCCGCCAAAAAGCTTGGCGGATATATCGAAAGCCCTAAGTTTTTTACCCGCCCTGCTGTAAGGTATGCGCACTGCCGAGGATGCATAAACATAAGGGGGCACTAAAGTACCCCCTACGATATTATTGTAATATATAAAGGCAGGGCAACAAACCCTCAATGATCAAGAGCTATGGAAACCTATCTGGCGTTTGGGTTTTTGGATAGGAAAGATATTTTGAATACTTGCCTGGTTCTAAGGTGCCAATTTGGCACCTTAGAAAATTTCTATATTCTTTACGAGTTAACTTAAGCATAAAGTCTTCGGGGAAGCGCTCTATATTTCTCCTAACTTGCCTTTTTAACTGCTTTGTCCCAACCCCATAGAGTAATGCCAGGTCTTCATTGATCATAACATTCTTACCTCTTATTTGAAAAATTTTTGATTCTATCTGATCTTTAGAAATAGTGTCTTTTGTCATAACAACCTCTCTACTATATATGACACAGGAGGGGGCCAAATTCTTTCAAATTATTTTAATTTTTTTATTTTTTGGAGATTTTTGTGCGATAGGGTGTACCTTTGTAGAACGTCTACTGATATCTTACCTTTGAAGAGGTGCGTTGGTCCTGCAAACCGATTCAGCTTCTTTACGGCTAGCAGCAAATCCCTCAAGACCAAATCGATCATCCTTAATGTCCAGCAACGCTTCCAGCTCTTTGGGCTCTAAGATCTGAACTTTAACGTAACGCCCTTTTGTTAAAGAATCCATCAATTGCTCCCCTGGGCTCCAGTTTGTAAACGTCATGACGTGGGTAAGGCCAATGGTGCCTGTATGCAACATAGGAGTCTTGACTTTAAATTCCTTACCATCCACATCCAATAAAATTAGAACATCCTTGCCTACAAAGTCTTTAACTTTTTCTTCGCAGGAACTAAAAGTTAGCCATAGAGTATCGCTGCTGAAATCATTTACATCTTTGAAAAACCCAAACTCATGGCCCCAAACAGCCGTACCGTGAGTATAATAGAACACTCTGCCAATCTGTTTTTCTACTGTCCAGCTCTCATCCCAGCTTTCATCTTCTAGCCCGCCTGCCTCAACCATGGAGACAAAAAGAGTGGTAGCTAAGAATAATATTAAAATTGCTACTATTAATAGTTTTTTATTCATTTGGAACCTCCTCATCTTCTTCTTTCATTGAGGCTATATCAGTATAAAGATATCCCCAGTGCATCATATTATTATTACCAAAATCCCCGCCTCGTGTTATATTGGACAGATCAAGGAGCAGGTCTATCTGAAGCTTTGCCCAGGAATCGTCAGGATGGTCCTTTAAATACACTCTTATTATATTTATCACATCCCAGCGCTTGACATTGAACATATTGTTTGGGATAGCAGACATATTAGAAGCCCCATAATTATAGTATTGCTCCATAGTCCTCCATTTATAAAATATCTCATAAAACAATGGAGAATATCTCTTAGAATTAACAAGATCTGTAAGGATCTTTAAGCCGTCTTCTTCATTACCTACTGGTGGTGGAGCAGTTTTTAATATGCTTTCGTACATCAAGAGACAATCTGATATCCTGAGCATAATATAATCTTCAAAGATAGTGCCTTTATAATTCTCTTTAAGCGCGGCAAGTTTTTCATAGGCAGGCCTATATGATCTGGCTTCTATTAATTTAAGCGCATCAAGATATGCGGACCTGTCTTCCTGAGTCTTCATAAGGCCAATGTCTTTATCTATGGGTTTAAAGTCTTTAGGAAGATCCTGCCAATCTCTTCTATACTGCATCCACACTTCTTCGGTCTTTTTTGAGAACTCCGTATTGTATTCATTAACCACTTCAAACTCAGGATTAGTTGCTTCAAGGTCTTTGTTTTCAACGCCAGAGTATATTTCCCTTAACTTATTAATAAGCTTCTGCTGGATGTCTTTGATTTCGTTTAGTTCTTTTGGGACAATAACATTTTTTAAGCGCTCTTCAATGTTGTTAAGGTCTTTTATGTTTTCCTCTGAGGCCTCCTTTAGCATATCTTTATTATCCGAGAACCAGCCAAGATACATGTACATATCTGTAGAGACAGCACCTATCTGTAAGCCTATAAACCGCAATTCATCTATAGAATCCTGGATCTCTGGATTGGCAAACGCAGACACATTGATATAGATAGGAAAAAATGCAGCTAGGAAAACCAGAATAATGAGAAGCGCTTTTATCAACTTTATTACCACCATACTACCTCCTTTTGCTTTGGCCTGCCTGGGCATTGCCTGACTGGGCGCTGCCTGGCTGGGCGCGGTTAACAAAAGAAGGTTTTAATTGTTTATCCCTCGCCGCTTAATACTGATAGCTGGCGACTCGGGACGGCTTTTGGCCGTAGTCGCAGTGACCCCTTCTAAACGTACGACTGTATATTAAATTATCTCATGGCTATTTCTTTTAGCTCATGCGTGATATTAGTAATAGTGCCATGATGACGATATTCGTACTTAACAACGCCTACTCCAGACGCATACCACCAGCCTTCATCATCAGGACACGTGCGATAGACTATCTTAAAACAATCTTTAAATGTGCCGGCTGGTACAATGACATCAACTTTTTTCTCTACATAATAACAATACATATTGTCAGTGCAGCCTTCTCCTAACTGATCCCACTTCATACCTACTTCCAAAGGCAAATTAAAGTCTTTGTGTGTTTCCCTGGTCTCTCCGGAGAAGCGCTTAATTAATACAAGATCATCAAGGTACGGACTATAGATCTCAACTAATTCGCCATCTATGCTCATATCCTGATCTTCCCTTAACTCATTATAAACCAAGATCTTTTCATCCGCGAACGCCCCTTCAGAAACCCCCAATAAACCTAAGATAACAACTGCGCCTACAATATATTTACCCATATAAACCTCCTAAAATACAAAAAACCCTCACAAAATCTCACTCGTGAAGGTTTTACTTTATTTAAGTCCGGGATTTACCCCTTCTTAACTCGGGACTGATATTCAGTTATAAAACTATTATAGACTATCGAATTTAGTTTGTCAAGGTTAAGGTTCTAACCTTGGTAGAAATGGTAAGATAGATTGTACCCCCTCACTGATTAATAGTCAATAAGTACGTGCATCCTCTTTACCAACCCCTCCACAAACTACGCTTTTAACCGCGTCTGCTGCGCTACCTATTCCTTATTCTTCTCGACAAGCTCGAAGAATAAGGAATATGCTCCGTCTAGGCTTTAAATCTTTTAACTGCCCTGCCGTAAGGCATGCGCACACTAAAGTGTGCGCTACAATAAGAACGAGGCAGGGCAACAAAACAAAATCAAGAAAAAAAGAAATACCATAAAAAGAAAATATCCTTTAGGGACTTTATGCTATATATGCTCTTAAAAGAAAGGGTTTGATCAGTAAAAAAGTGATATATGTGGGATAAAGGATATGGAGGATTAATGAGAAATAGGGATGAGTTTATAGATTATACTAACTCTCTCTTTCTATGAAGTTCTTCTTCCAGCTCTTCCAGCTCTTCCATCATGCTAATCGGCGTAGAATGAGGCGGCATTTTTCTTTTTAATTCTTCTATTTTTTTCTCAAGCTCTTTTATTTCTTCTTTTATATCAGCCATTATTAACCTACTTCCTTACACCTCCAATACCTGCCCTATTTTTATAGGAATAAAATTTTTACCGTACTCTTCTTTAAAGACAGCTTCTGTTTTTTCACCACTACAGTGAGTGGGCCCTACTCTCTCGACACCTATCTTTTTAAATCCCTCAATCACACTTTTTATTTCTTCTGCGCTACTATCTTTGAGATGAAAACCTCCGCATACAAAATAAAGTCTTTCTCCCGGGAACCCTTCTTTAATCTTTTTTAAAATATCCAGTATGCCAGGATGAGCACATCCGGTAAGCACTGTTAAGCCATTAATGGTCTTAATGACCAATGCTTGTTCGGGTATCAATCCTTTATCGCAAGACCTTAAAATCTCTCCTGTCACAAATATATCTCTTGTAATTTCAGCAATCTTCTCTGATTCAATAATGTTTCCTCCAAAACCTCTAACATCATGCTTGAATTCATCACTAAAATTAGGGCAAGTATAAATATCCATATTTCTCTTTGTCTTTAATATTCCTTCCAGCCCTCCTGTGTGATCCCAATGATCATGAGAAATGATAACCGCGCTTATATCTTCAGCTTTCACATTCATATATTCCATGTTTCTAAACAGACGATAAGGGTCTTCTCCTGTATCAAAGAGGATATTAGAATCTACCAAGTAAGATATTCCCCAACCTGTTAAAAATCTATCATCCAAACCATCTTTATCAAAAAGTATCTTTATCTCCATAAATCATTTTTTGAGCAAATAATCTGCTATTGCCCTGTAAAGAGTACTTACTGCAAGAATAGTACAGTGGCTATGGTCTTCCGGCAAATCATCTAACGTATCTTTTACCTCTTTTGGAGAAATACCTAAAGCCTCATCAATGGACCTTCCTATCACAAGGCGCGAAACTGCATCTCCACATACAATAGTATCATCGCAACCTTCTGCATAAAATTTTATATCTTTTATTATTTTGTTGTCTATAACAAGATAGAATTCTATTTCATCGCCGCAAGGCCCTTTAATAGAAGCTGCTGCTGTAGGATCGTTCATCCTTCCAAAATATTTACTTTTCTTTTTAGCTACCAATATCCAATGACAACTGTCTTTAAATTCGCCTATAACATAGCCTAAATTTTGAAAATATGAATAGATATATTCCTTAGTAACTCCTGTATTTTTATGGTGCCTTTCTTCTTTCTTATGCATAGAGTCTATTATGTCCATGCCTTTTTTGTTAAAATCTGCGGCAATAAGCCTGCCATCAGATGTTAATACTCTATCTATCTCTGATAGCATATCATCTGCCCTATCTATATGATGGAACATGTTTACGGCAATGATATTGTCAAATGTCCTGTCTGCAAAGGACATAGCCCCTCCATCCATCATGTGAAACTCAACATTTGAAAGAAGTCCATGATAGGCAAGGTTCAATGTCGATTTCCTGAGAGACTCAGCATCATTATCTATAGAGATAAATCTATGGCCTGCCTGCGCGAGCGCTAGGGTCATGTAGCCGTTGCCAGAACCTATCTCGAGCATCTTTCCCTTCAGCTGCTCAGCCTTTTCTAATATAAATTCCCTACTTTTTGTAAAATCCTGGCCTAACGATTTATACAAAGATATTCTTTCTAAAAAATATTTATGGTTTTCTTCTATCTCTTCTTTTGTAAATTTTAATTTATATATCATCCCAAGTCCTTTTTTAGCTTGTCCCATACGCTAATAATGTCTTGCTTTATCTTTCCATCGCAATGTTCAATTATCGTCTTAGCGTTCACCATAGATTCAACTATCCCCTTATCAAACCCTATTCTACCCAGCACTTTGACGCCATTGTCATGGCAATGTTTTTCTATTTTCTCTGTCATATCCACATTTAGATCATACTTATTTATAACTAACCTTGCTGGGATATTAAAATGTTTCGTGACTTGAATGACCCTTTCAGCATCATGTAATCCCGATAAGGTCGGCTCTGTCACGACTAAAGCACAATCTACACCTGAAATAGAAGCTATTACAGGACAACCTATACCAGGAGCGCCATCTACTATCACCCATTGAGATCCATTTTTTTCAGCGAGTTCTTTGGCTTTTTTTCTGACAAGACTTACAAGTTTTCCAGAGTTCTCCTCTGCTATGCCAAGTTTGGCATGGGCCATTGGCCCGAATCTTGTCTCAGAAATGAACCATTCTCCAGCTATGTCCTCTTTCATTTTTATTGAATCAGTCGGACAAATATGACTGCAAAAAGCGCACCCTTCGCAAGATACAGGATCTATTATAAAGTCTTCGCTTATCGCGTCAAATCTGCATATAGATACGCATTTACCGCATCTATTGCACAATTTTTTATCTATATAAGCGGTCTTGCCGCTTTTAAATTCATATCTCTCCTTTATCTCAGGGCCTAATAAAAGATGGAGGTCAGCTGCGTCTACGTCACAATCTGCCATGACCTTATTCTTAGCTAAACTAGCGAACGCTCCAGTGAGAACTGTCTTGCCGGTTCCGCCTTTTCCACTTATTACTACGATCTGTTTCATGATCTTTTAACTATTGCTCTTATACTTTCATGCATCTTGTCGAATCTTTCTTTATACTCAAGGAACTCTTCTACTAAAGGTATCCCTCTAGAATAAAGCGAGGCTATCTCTTTTTTAAAAGGTATCCTCATCAGGATTTGGATGTTTTCTCTATTGCAATATCTTTCAGTCTCTTCATTGCCCAGGTCAGATCTATTGATCAAAACACCGAAAGGTATTTTGAGTTTTCTCAATACCTCGACCGCGAGGATCAGATCATTAAGTCCAAATGGCGTTGGTTCTGTAACTAAAACACAAAAATCACTTCCCTTTATAGAAGCGATCACAGGGCAAGATGTGCCTGGTGGAGAATCTATTATAACTGTCCTTGAGGGATTTAAATATTTCTTAACGCCTCTTATAAGAGGCGGGGACATTGCTTCTCCTATATTTAACCTACCATGACAAAATTGCAGATCATTTTTTACGCCCGTCTCCACGACACCTATAGCCCTGTTGACCTCTTTTATCGCGCTTTTCGGACAAAGGCTGCTGCATGCACCGCAACCATGACAAAGCTCTGGAAAAACGAGTACAACATCCTTTAATACAGCGACCGCATTGTACTCGCAGACCTCTTGACATCTTCCACAATGATCGCAAAGTTGTTTATCTATCTCTGGGACAGGGATAGATATGGAAGTTTTTCCGTTCATATCTGGCTTTATAAAAATATGAGAATTTGGCTCCTCTACATCACAGTCCAGGATCTGAGCATTGTTAATGGATAGCGCTAGATTCACTGCTACTGTGGTCTTCCCAGTGCCGCCTTTTCCGCTTGCAATAGATATGATCATTTTATTCCAAACTTTGAGCCAACGCTGGGGCCTTTTACAGGTTTTAATTCTCCACTTTTATATCTTTCTACAGCTTCTTTTACGAGGCCTGACATACCTGTATATATGTCTATCTTGGCAGCCTCCAACGTCTGGAATGCGTTCGGACCTACATTACCCGTAAGAACTGCCTTTACTCCTTTAGTTGCTAAGAACTGGCCTGCGACTATTCCTGCTCCGCCTGTACTTGAATTACTAGGATTGTCAAAAGCCTCAAATTCCATGGACCCAGTGTCAACTATGACGAAACATTCACATCTCCCAAACCTTAGGTCTACTATAGAATCCAATGTCTTACCTTTTGATGTTATACATATTTTCATTATCTACTCCTTCTAGTTACATTCACCATGTTCATGGCAAGCATCTAACCCGCCTAAAGTATTTTTAATTAGTGCACTAACTGCGTCTCGAGCTTTTCCAGAAAAACCAAAAACACTAACGCCAGCTTGCGCAAATTTATTCTGTGCTCCCATACCCATACCACCAGCTATGACATGGGTTATGTCGTGTTTTAATATTTCATCTACAGCAACACATCCTCCGCCTCCATGCTGGGCAGTATTTGGAACAACATCGGCACTTTTAATATTATTATTCTCAACATCAGCAATAAGAAAATACCTACATTGACCAAAGTGGAGAGAAACATTGCTTTCCAATCCTCTATTGTCTTCCAGAGTAATGCCTATTTTCATCATAGCTCCTTTTTTTATTTGTTAATTTTAACCTTCTAGCTCCTTAATCCTTGATTCTATAGCATTTTTTTCTTCCTTAAGAAGGTTTAGTTCCTGATCAGATGAGAGTTCTTGCGGATATAGAGCATCAGCTGCATAATTGCAAAATCTCCATCCTCTACCACGGCCTCTTCCTAACCCTCTCCCCATACCCCTTCCCACAGGTAAAGCACAATAGCCTCTACCTCCTCCTGTCATAGGGCCTCTTCCCAAAGGACCTGTTCCATTAAAACCTGGCATATCAAACACCTCCTTTTAAACTACTATTGTTATTGAAAACCATTTTCATTAACAGTGAAAAAAAATATCACTTCTTTTTACATTCACTACATAATCCATGGAACTGTATAAGGTGATTTGTGATATTAAAATTATACTTTTTGGAAAGGCCTTTCTCTGTTTGATTAAGCAGCTCTATCTCTTCATCAATAAAATCTGTATAATCAATGACCCTGCCGCAATCAGTACATACCAAATGATGGTGATGTCTTTCTCCTTTAGGGCCTTCAGAGAGTTCATATCGCGCCCTACCATCACCAAAATCAAATTTAAAAACAAGCCCCATACCAACGAGTAATTCTAAAGTACGATATATAGTTGTAAGACCAACTGTAGGATAGATCCTGTGGACACTCATGTAGATATCTTCAGCACTGACATGCTTAGATGTCCTGCTCAAGACATCTAATATGGCTTGTCTCGGTACAGTCATCCTGTATCCACATCCGCTAAACCTTCCATGCCACCAAGGCGGCCCTATCCTATCTCCTCTTGGCATATAAACCTCCTTATTGATAATGACTTTCATTTCTAATATAAGTATACACCGGTAAAACTTCTCTGTCAAGCTTTTTTAAGAAATTAAAGCTCCAGGGTGCATTGTAACTCATATTGCGAAAATTTTCAATTCAAAACCCCTGATCTGTTATTCGTAACTTCCGACACCAACTCGTTTGCTGTCTTGTATCCCAGTATTTTACGGGGATAGTTATTCATCCATTCTTCTATTCTTT
>JBDRJN010000019.1:0-38594 GCA_043814965.1 Candidatus Omnitrophota bacterium | reverse complement strand
TTAGCGGTATAATCTATCTGCTCCATAATCTCTCCTCTGTTTATTTTGTTGGTTCGTCACCTTACAAAATAACAGATTTCAAGAGATATGGGGCATTTTTATTCCATTATTTTTCGCACTTATAATTACAATCTACCACTTCTTTTTCTGTCAGGAACTTCCACGTGCCTTGCTTTAGGCCTCCTAATTCTAATAAACCTTCCCTGATGCGTTCAAGCTCTATCACATTATAGCCTATTTCTTTAAACATCCTTCTTACCTGACGTTTCCTGCCTTCATGTATAATGATCTCTACTTGATTATCGCGCTTTATGGCTATACTACATGGGGCAGTATAGCCATCTTCCAGCCTTATTCCTTTTTCGAGTCTTTTCTTATCAGGTCCTGATAACATCTTATCTAGTAAAGCAAGATAGGTCTTTTTTACCTCAAAGCTGGGATGAGTAAGTTTATTAAGCAAATCTCCATCATTGGTAAACAATAATAGGCCTGTAGTATCCTTATCAAGCCTGCCAACAGGATTGAGGTGCCTAAGGTTAGACGGCAAAAGATCTATTATCTTTTTTTCCGCAAAAGGGTCTTTTTTTGTAGATATAAATCCCTTTGGTTTATTTAACATCACATATATCTTTTTTTTAAGCTTGAGTTTTTTACCCTGTAAGACGACTATATCTTTCTCAGGGTCTACATCGAAAGAGGCCTTATCTATTTTTTTTCCATTGATAGCGACCTTGCCCTCTTCTATAAGCTTTTTGGCGTTCCTGCGTGAAGTCACGCCTGAGGATGAAAGAAATACCTGGAGTCTCATGAGATAAGATAAGCCCTGATATCAAAACTCATAGCTTATGCCTGCATGAAAGGCAACATCAGGGGTTGAAGCAGCGCTATAATTTTCTGTGATCGCAAAATGCCAGGACATGTTTTCTTTTCCCTTAAACGCATAGTTAAACCCCAATCCTATGTCAAAGGCATCATTGTCCAAAGGGTTTGTATCGCTATAAGGATACACTGTAGTATTGCCGCTGGCCTGCAATACTACAGAAAATCTATCTGTAAAAAAATACTCTAAGCCTGCCAATAGAGAATACATCTTGCTGTCTATGTCTAACGCGTCCAGGAAACTTGGTTTTTCTATCAATACTATGTTTCCCCCGAGATAGAGAAAAAACCTTTCAAAAAACATCTTATCTATTAGTAAACCAAATCCATAGTCAAATTCTCCGCTCCCGAGAAGGTCATTCTTGTCAGCAGTGGGAAACTTCAACGCTGACCTGAGAGCCAGGTTTGGCACAAAATAACCGCTGTCTTTGAGTAACTGATATTTCACGTTAAAAGACATATCCCCGATACCTTCTATAGAACCTTTCTTATTAATAAGATACCCCCAATTATACCTAAGAGCATAATCAAACTCATACGAACCCTGCTTTTCTCTCGAACGCGGAGTCCTGGCGCCTATAGCATCTTCAAATGACTCAATAAAATTATCCAAATAACCTGATGACATGCTGATATATGGTATCTCTAATCCTATCTCAAGGTCATCATAGATACCGTATCTAAGGTCAAGGTTTAACCTAGAGACTTCAAGGTCTATATCAGTAATATAAAGAGAGCTTGCGGGTGTAAAAGCACTCACAGTGACATTTGACACAGTATAATCAATATTGGTCTTGAATCTATGGGATTTTACTACATCTGCCTTGTCCGGGGACATCTGTAAATAAAAAAGATACAACGGCATCTGATTCTTTATTGTGATAGGGCCCCTGCTGGACTTTTCATCATCCAGCAAGCTATACGAGAAACTATTTTTTGTAAAACATATTACTATAAACGCAAGAACGACTAAAACCATAGCGAACTGCCTAACTCTTCTCATCCATGCCTCCTTTAAAATCAAGACAGGCTCTTGAAAATAGCCTTATTTTGTGATAAACTTTAATTAGCCGATAAGGGCAAACCCTAGAGAAATCAGGGGGCGCAAAGCCAACAGACCTAAGTCACTCTGACAAGCCGTAACCTGTTGAATTTAAAATGGTTAGTGAGGCAGCCGAGAGTAGATATGGTGGCTGGGTTACCGAGCGATAAAAAGCCGACGCTAATGGCCTTTATCGGCTTTTTCTTTTTTTATCACCCTATCCCAGATCTCATCAAATTCGCTTTCTAATACAAAAAAAGAAGCTACCTTGCATCCTGTAGCGCTTTTCACTTTATTCACAACATCAGTATTTTTAGGGTCCAGCATAGCTATGCTTATTATATCTTTTTCTTTATCTACTGGTATAAAACAATCTCTTTTCATCACATCTAATGGTATCTTATCGAGGCACTCATCAAGGTTTCCTGCCCTGTCTAGATTTTTCAACTCAAAATGCGGTATATTGAACTGCATCTCCAGGGCCCTTGTTATATCTCCAAAGCTGGCCATACCAAGGTCTATAATGCTTTGTCCTATCTTCTGGCCTGTGCTCCAATGTTTATTTAAGGCTGCATCCAACTGTTCCTTGGTCAAGACCCCAGAATCAATAAGTATCTGGCCCAGCGGCTTATGCCCGGTTCTTTTATTCTTAAGAGGGTCTTTGCTTATAGAAGGGCCTGGCTCAATAAAATCTCTTTTAGCAGGTGTCCTTCTATTTATCAAAAAATTACTGCCAGGCAAAGTCTTCAGGTATTTTTTTATTTCTGATATCGTCTCCATCAACTCTACCATGTTCTGAAAACTATGTTTTTTATTATTGACTATGGCTATAGAGATGCTCATCAAAGGTATCTTTGTTATATTATCCCGCCTGTCCTTTGCAACAATATAGCCCCTTATCCTGTCTTCTTCACTATAATGAAAATGGACAAGTTTATCAAAAGTCGATACGCACTCGCTGGCTATGATCTTATCTCTTCCGGGAGTCGTGATCACTACAAAGTCATCTCCTCCGATATGGCCCACAAAGTCTTCTTTATTTCCACATCTTTTTACTATCTTGGAAATAATGTACGTAGTATGCCTTATTATCCCGTCTCCTTTTATATATCCATACTTATCGTTAAATGACTTAAAATTATCGATATCGCAATATAAAACAGAAAATAGCTCACCGCTATCAAGTTTTTCCTGCATATTGCTCTCTATATGCCTATTACCCGGAAGCCTTGTAAGGGCATTGACATGCAGTTGATAACTGGACCTGCGTAAAGCCATCTCGATCCTGACCTCCAGGTCTATCGGATCGGGAGGGTTGATGATATAGTCATCAACGCCTTGCTCTATATCAAGCATCTTTTTTCTGATCTGTTTTTTATCTATCAATATTATTATAGGTATGTGCGCGGTGAGAAAGTCTTCTTTTAATGACTTTGATATCTTTAACCCGTCTATCTCGGGAAGGTTGGAGTCTATGATGATTATATCCGGGTGCTCCCTCTTTACCATCTCCAGCACTGATAAGCCATCTTTGGCAACGCTATATTCATAATCCCAGGCGCGGACAAGATATATAAGTATATCCAAAATACTATCATTATGTTCTGCCAGCAGTATCTTCTTATTCTTGTATTTCATCTATGAAGAGGCCCTTTGCATTCTTTTTGCCTATTGCCCTTTTATAGTCTTCGAATTCTACGAATACCAGGTCCGGCCTTTTTTTCTTTATCTTAGCGATCTCCCTGGTCCTGGAGGCTATATATTTAAATTCGGTATTGCAAGAAGTGCATGTTTTAATAGAATTATAGTCAAGCCCTAATTCCCTGCAATTCGAACAATCTCCACTCGCGCTTCCGACTATAAGAAGATGCCTTGAGAGCTCATCTATATCAAAATCCTTCCAAACCCTTATAAATTCCATCATACTTCGGGAAGCTCTTCCTGAGCCTTTTCTTCGTAATCATGAAATATAGCTCTTGCCTTTATATCATGGTCTTTCTCTAAGACCTTCAATCTCTCTTCCAGTTCATGCTGCATCTTCAGGATTATCTTGACAACATCTGCTATCGGGTCAGGAAGATTGCCATGTTCAAAATCTAAAGTAAGTTTTTGCATGGTCTTTTTCTCGATGACCTTTCCAGGGACCCCTACAACAGTAGCTCCTTCGGGGACATCTTTTACGACAACCGACCCTGAGCCTACTTTGGCTCCATCTCCTATCGTGATAGGGCCAAGTATACATGCGTTAGAGCCTATGACAACGTTTTTGCCTACCCTGGGGTGGCGCCTGCCTTTTTCAAGACTGGTACCTCCCAATACAACGCCCTTATAAAGGAGCGTATTGTCCCCTACTTCTGCAGTCTCCCCTATCACAATGCCCATGCCATGATCTATAAAGACCCTTCTTCCTATTTTGGCTCCCGGATGGATCTCTATCCCAGTAAGAAACCTGGAGATATGCGAGATAAACCTCGCTAGTACGTAAAACCTTTTATTATACAAGAAATGGTCCAACCTATGAGACCACAACGCATGAAGGCCTGGATAAGTCAGCACTACCTCCAAAGCACTCTTAGCTGCGGGGTCCTTTTCCATTGCGGATTCGATATCTTCTTTAAATCTATCTAAAAAAAACATACTACCTCCTCTTTAAATGAGTGAATAATTATGAAACGAGGTGAATATAAATTATAGGCTGCATATGGATTTATCCCGGGCCTGCCATAAATATTGGCGGACAATTGATAGATCCGGTCAGTTTTCTCTGGATGGCTGGCCGTCAAAGACAACCCAGTCAACGTCATTAGCGATGCGTTTTGTACGGCTGCAGCTGGATATGCATGTAATCACGACCAGTATCAATACCAGCCAAATAAAGCGTTTCATATATTATCTCCTTTTTTACCTCTCAAAAATAAAACTGGCTAAAGCCCCAGGCTCTTGATCTCCTCTAAATGCGATCTAGCCTCTTCCTCGCCTTCTTTAATAAAGTCCTTTACCCTATGAAAATCTATAGAGTCTGAATCCGGCACGATAGGGCTTAGACAGACGCTTGCCTTGCTGCAGCTATCCTTAGAAAGCATATACTCCATTGACTGCATACTAGTGACTATTACATCAAAGATGTTTGGATCAAATATCTTTTTAAAATAAGTCCTTATAAAGAAAAATATCTTTTTGTAGAAAGGGCCCTTTTCTATCAAGCCCTTTTCAGCTTGCGTGTTTCTTTCTATAATGATCTTCCTTCTATACATATCTCCTGGATCCGGCAAGACATTGACTGCTATTATCTTTTTTACGCCATTGCCTAACAATACATTGACTGGCACTGGCTCAGAAACACCCCCGTCTATAATAACCCTATCCCTTTCAATGACTGGCTTGAATATGCCGGGGACAGCTATGCTTTTATAAACAGCATCTAATAAAAGTCCTTTGTCTATAGAAAGCGTCTCCCTGTTGGCTAGGTCATATACCATTATCTTAACAGGTATTTTCAAATCTTCAAATGTTTTTTCGCCCAGGAATACCTTTAAAAAACTTTTCAGCCTATTTCCAGCTAAAATACCTGATATGGGTATAGTAAAATCCAACAACCTCATTATATTAAGCTTGCTCTTGAGTTGTTCTGCAAATCTGACGATCTCGCTGGACCTATAACCAAGCCCCCAAAGGCTTGCTATTACTGCCCCCATGCTAGAACCTGAGATCATATCAATAGGCAACTCTGCTTCCTCCAAGACCTTCAACACCCCTATGTGCGCAAGCCCAAAAGCAGCTCCGCTGCCAAGCGCAAGCCCCACTAGTTTATCCGCTTCGAACTTAGCTATATATCTAAGTTTCTTCGAATAACCGGATACCTCCTGCTTCAAGGTTATAGGTACGCCATCATGGTCAATAAAATTCTCCATCATATTCAGCTCTGGTATAAAAAAATCTACATTTCTCCGTAAAAGCCATTCTATCTCCTCTCTTGAAAGAGCATCAAATGTAGTAGATCTACTGACAACAAGCTTTAATTTATTGTTTGAACAATCTGGTTTATGCTCTAAGAGCCTTTCAAGCAGGCTATATCCTTCTTCAAGATTTTTTTTGAGAGAACTGATAAAGATATGTATTGAATCAGACATAGAAAAGATATGATATGTCAGATCTTGCGGGGCAAGAGGAAGATTTATCAATATATAGTCATAATTCTCCTTAAGCTGCCCTAATTCTTCCCGGCCAAGGTCTCCTAGATTTAAAAAATCCAACCCTATTCCTGATCTTATGACTATCTCTTGGCTGGAGATCTTTTTTTCTAGTTTGAGAGACCTTAAGATATTCTCATAGCTAGTATCCATGTCTAGTAATAATATCCTCTTATGCAGGATATCAGAAAGACATGCCCCAAGATTTAAACTGTAAAATGGTTTTTCTTCTTCGTATGATGGGCTGTATATAGAGATGACCTTGCAGGAATTGTCTCTTGTCATATTTATATCAACTTACCAAAATAAAAAAAGGAAACCGATAAAGATTGATCGAATAACCCGATCTTAGTTTGCCTTATTATAGGCTTTTTAATTATAGCTTTATCGGTTCCCATATAAAAGTATAGCATATTTTGTCTTAAATTCAATAGGCCTTACAGGGGCTATCCTATGATCTTATAGACAATATCATGCTCTCTTACCTTTGACTTCACCTGAAGCCCTATCTCCTGCCCGACAGATGCTGCCTCAATAGGAGCATGATCTAACTGTATCGAGGCGACCTTTTCTTTAAAATCAGTAGTATGGCCTTTTATCACTATAGTATCCCCTGTTTTTAAAGAACCTTTGGTGATCTTGACAACAGCTGCTTTGACACGAGAAAAATAATGCGTCACAATCCCTATCTCCTCCAAAGAAACGCCTTCGGTAGCAGATTTTTTTGTTGAGACCTTTTTCTTGGCAGTGCTTTTTTTGATTTTTATTGTTTTCTTTGACTTTTTTGCGGTGTTTTTCTTTTTGACTACTTTTTTTACAGCCTTTTTTCTAGCGGCTTTGCTTTTTGGCCTTTTGATTTTTTTCTTGCCTGTTTTTTGCTTGGACTTTTTTTTCTTCTTCATAAGATCCCTCCATTTTGACAATAAAGACATGTCTACGCCCTTTCTTTATTTGGCCCGTTATCCAGAGATTCAGAGATATTCTTTTTGTATAAAAACTCCCCGAACATCTTACTGTGTTTCGTCCAATTGCTACCTGGGTCGTTGTATGTACTTACAAATTGCCTAAAGCCGTTGACCTTGGCATCCAGATTATCTATATGATGGAGCACAATAGCCTCCAGCATCATAGGCCTCTTGGGAGAACCCCACGCCTGTTCGCCATGATGGCTTAACACGATGTGGATAATAAGGCTTTTAAGGTCATCCGGAAAGCCTGGGATACGATCCATTTCTCTCTCTGCCATGCCCGCCCCGATAACAATATGGCCTAAAAGCCTGCCTTTATCAGTATAATAAAAACTCCTCTTATAAGAAAGTTCTTCTATCTTTCCTATATCATGCAACGCAGTCCCTGTGATCAAGATATCCATGTTTATATCAGGGTACATCGAAGAGATAACTTTTGCAAGTTCGAGGCAATTCAGTGTATGTTCTAAAAGCCCCCCTATGTAAGGATGGTGAAAATCCGTAGCTGCTGGGGCTTTCTTGAAACATTCGGATATGTCTTTATTTAGAAAGATATTATTCAATAATTTCTTAAGGTAGGGGTTTTTTACAGCATCTATGTTTTGCTTAAAAGACCTGAACATCTCGCCAATATCCCTGTCTGTGGTAGGAAGATAAAGCGATATGTCCAACAAAGCCGGGTCTACTTTTTCTATGGAATCTATCTTAAGTTGAGGGTATTTTTTGTATAGCTCGACCCTGCCTCTCACCTTGATAAACTCATCAACACCAAAACTATCAAAAATACTTTTACTGGCATCCCACATCCTGCCATCTACCATGCCTGTACTATCAGATAGCTCCAAGGATATATAAGGAGAACCATTCTTAGCAGTATCGAAAGATCTTTCACGCACTAGATAAGTCGATTCTATGTATTGGCCTTCTTTTAGGTCTATTAGAAATATATGCATCAGAGATAATTATACAATAACTTGTTATTTTTTTGAATAAAAAACCTTTATGATTTTTAATATGCCTTCTGCAGTGTCGACTATCTTAAAGATACTGAGGTCTTTTTGATCTATCCTTTCATCAGTAAGCATATTTTTCTTCATCCATTTTAGAAGGCCTTCCCAGTATTCCTTACCAACAAGTATCACCGGGACCCTGTTTATCCTACGCGTCTGGATCAGCGTTACTGACTCGAAAAATTCATCCATGGTCCCAAATCCACCAGGGAATATGACAACTGCTTTGGCATATTTTATAAACATCACCTTCCTGGAAAAAAAGTATCTAAAATCTAAAAGATTTGTAACATACGGATTGGGCCTCTGCACTATAGGGACCTGTATATTTAAACCTATAGATACACCATTAGCTTCTTTGGCGCCTTTATTAGCTGCCTCCATTATGCCCTGCCCTGCTCCTGTAATAACCGCAAAACCACCCTTTACCAATAAAGAGGCTGTCTTTTCAGCTAATTTATAATATTTATCGCCAGGTTTTGTTGCAGCAGAACCGAATATCGTGACAGCTTTTCCTATACGCGAAAGCTCGTCAAAGCCCTCCACAAACTCTGCCATTATCCTGAATATCCGCCATGGATCTTCAGTCGTAAAATCACTTTTTCTCAACATGCTTCCTCCTTTTTAATATACCG
Source organism: Candidatus Omnitrophota bacterium (assembly GCA_043814965.1). Taxonomy (GTDB): domain Bacteria; phylum Omnitrophota; class Gorgyraeia; order Gorgyraeales; family Gorgyraeaceae; genus JBDRCN01. The sequence continues at coordinate 29,870 of JBDRJN010000019.1, read as the reverse complement.
GGCTATTCATATAGTCATTAAAATCAACTGCTCCTAAAAGATTCTCTTTAAGCATACGTATCCTGTTGCTCGTATTCGGATGCGAGCGGTAACTGCTATAAGGCCTTATAGGGGCCTCCATATTTACCTCCTGCAGCTTCTTTAAAAAACTTATCATTGCCATAGGATCATATCCTGCTTTTTTAAGGTATTTTACAGCTATCCTGTCAGCGAGGGCCTCGTCTTCTCTTGAATAAGACATTGTAAGCTGGCCGAATGCGCTATTGACATTCCTTACTTCATTGCCTGGCGCCCCGCTTGCGACCATGAGGATCTGTAATATTGTGTAGCCTAGCCCTCCCTGAAGCCGTTTTATAGAATGCCTTGCTACAACATGCGCCATCTCATGCGCCAAGACCCCGGCAAGTTCGTCGTCGCTGTCTACTTTTTCTACCAGCCCGCTAAATACATATAAATATCCTCCGGGAAGAGCAAACGCATTCACATCCTTATCATCGATTACCCTGAAGGTATAGCTGACCTCTTTCCTGTCCGAGACCTCTGCAAGCCTATGCCCAATATTGTTGACCCTTTCTGTCATCAAAGGATCCGGGTCTAGTTTGACCTCTGGGTTCTTTTCTAAGCTCTCCGCTATGCTACGGCCCATACTGATCTCTTTGTCAGTAGAGATCATCATGAGATCCTGCTCTCCTGTGGCAGTATTGTATTCCTCGTTCACACAGCCTGATATACAACATATTATACAGGTTATATATATCAACAACAAACTATTCATACAAGAATCAGTTTATTCTAAAACACTCGATTCGTCAAGAAAGGATTTAGATTATCTCTACTTGTACGCGGATTAGGCCTTCCTTTAGGTCAGCTATCTTTGAGAAAGCCTCTTTGGTGAGGTCCAATGCCCTGCCTCTATTTACAAGCCTTTTGGCAGGGCCCCTGTCATTTACCCTTACATATATATACCTTCCGTTTTCCAGGTTGGTGACCCTAAGTAAAGTATTGAACGGGAGATCCCATATGGCACAGGTTAACTTTTCGTCATCAAATATCTCCATATTGGCTGTGGTCCTTAATATGCCTGGGTCCTTTTTTGAATACCAGCTGGTCTCGGTCTGAAAAATAGCGCGGCTGCTTCCCGCATCCTTTACTTCAATTATAAAGGTAAGTCCAAAAACAATCAGGAGGGAAATTATCAGGCTCTTCATCTGAGACCCCAAATGAAAAAACCTATTCCCCGCTTTGGAAGAATAGGCTCAATCTTTGTTTCGGTAATCCAGCCGCCTTAACTAATCTACTAGTTTTAGGCCTGTTGACTTTGCGCCCCACTCTTTCAAGTGGTTTGCCTTTATCGTTCAAAATATTCGGTTGTCTCTACTTAGATTATGCCATAAAAATCTCAAAATACAATAGTAACTGCTATTTTATATATTATTACTATCTTCAGTAAGCCCAAGAAAAGACGCTCGATTGCCCCGGCGTGGCAATCTTCGCTCGGCGCCGCTTCTCGCTCCCCCACCACTTTTAATAAAAGTGGTGGGGGCCATGCCCGCTCGAACCGGCAACGCTTTTCTTTAGGCTTACTGAAGATAGTGACAAACCTAAAAAAACGTTTAATATCAACACGGGATTTGGCTCTCTTTATCGGTAGGGGAACCTTAAGGCTCCCCTACTACTGCTTTTAAAGAAGCTCTGCGGCGAGGCTTGCGAGGCTTGAACGTTCGTTTTTTGTAAGCATCGTATGGCCGAACATCTCCTGGCCTTTCATCTTCTCAACCGCATAGCTGAGGCCGTTTGAAGATGAATCTAAATAAGGGTTGTCTATCTGGTAGGGATCTCCTGTCAAGACCATCTTTGTATGATGGCCTGCGCGGCTGACTACGGTCTTTATTTCGTGCGGAGTAAGGTTCTGCGCTTCATCCACTACTATAAATTGATTTGGGATACTTCTACCTCTCATATAAGTCAGCGCTTCCAACTGTAAAAGGTCAGAATCAATAAAATCTTCTATGTGCTCTTTTCTTTTTCTTATGGTAAGGATGTTTTCCAGATTATCATAGATAGGCTGCATCCAATTGATGAGTTTTTCTTCTTTTGTGCCTGGGAGATACCCTATATCTCTACCCATCGGTATTACAGGCCTAGATACGAGCATCCTCTTGTATGAATGCTCATCTACTGTCTTTTTAAGCCCTGCGGCAAGCGCTAAGAGGGTCTTTCCTGTACCAGCCTTTCCAACAAGAGTAACAAGCTTTATATCACTATCCATCAGAAGGTCCAACGCCATTGCTTGTTCTTTATTTTTAGGCTTTATACCCCATACATCGTTTATATCCGGCCTGAGAGCAACCAGGCTTCTTTCTCTGGGAGAAAATCTAGCAAGGGCAGTATGTTTTTCATCCAGCTTGTCTTTGAGTAATATATATTGATTTGGGAATAACTCTCTATAATCCTCTGTTTTCAAACTCTTATTTTTATAAAAACTATCTATGTCCTTGGCGCTGACCAGCTTCTCTTCCCATCCATTATAAAGGCGGTCCATATCGACTTTTTGTTTTTCGAAATCAACAGCCCTTATACCCAACGCATCTGCCTTGACCCTTGCATTTATATCTTTTGAAACGAATATTACATGGTTCCCTTTTTGCTGAAGATCGTATGCTACCATCAGGATCTTGTTGTCTCTTTCTTCCGGGGAAAGGGATAATAAACCTTTTATATCCGCATGCATTACGATACGAAGCTTGCCTCCATTCTCTAGATCTACGCCCTCGCCAAGCCTTCCTCTTTCCCTTAATTCATCTAGAGTCCTTATAGTAGCTCTGGCGTTCCTTCCTTTTTCATCGCTGTCTTTTTTGAAAATATCTAATTCTTCGATAACATCAATGGGCAGGATGACTTCATTATCCGCAAAAGATCTTAGCGCGTCAGCATTATGTAAAAGTACGTTAGTATCTAAAACAAATATCTTTCTCATGTCCCATATATTATAACCACTCTTTTAAAAAATTCAACAAAAAAAATAGAGACGTTTTCCAAGACAAGAAGGAAACTGCCCTTTTCACAAGAAGGAAAGTGTCATATAGCATAAAACAATTTATTTAATTTATATATCTATAGCTTATACAACCATAAGTACCCCATATGACAGTTTCCCGATTGGGCTAGGAGACGTTTCCCTATTGGGTTGGAAAACGTCTCTGGGGTGGGATAAAAAAATCCCCTGGAGGATTACTCCTCCAGGGGATAATAAAAACTAAACTAAACCTTACTTAGAAAGCAACGTCTAATGTTGCTAATACCTGTATAGGGTTCTCATCATTAGTAGCACCAGCGTTGTCTCCATCAAGAACATCGCCAGGTATGAACCAACCAGCGCAAAGACCCATCTTTACATCTTCTGTATAATCATATGCTAAAGTCAGGTCTACTTCATAACCTAGATCATCTTCTGCTTTTGCATAGTATGCAGTTCCTCCTGCGCCTTCAGCAAGGTTAATCCATCCAAGGCCAGTGTGAGCAATAGCTGCATTGTCAGTTGTAACAAGCTTTTCATCTAGCCAGAAATAATAGAAATCCAGGCTAAGATTTAAGTCTTCCGTAGGGTCAACTGAAGCACCCAGGCTTAATATGTCAGCATTGCTATTTTGACCGCCATTTACTCCACCAAATATATAATTAGCTATCATGCCATGGGTCTGGTCTTCAAATAGAGGTATCCAACCAGTGTGATCGCCACTGTTATCAGACGGTTCTCCGTCATAATGGGTCCATCCAGCTTTTAATACTGGTTTCCAATCCCAGTTAGCTAATGTATAATCTGCTCCTATCTGGTATGCCATTGCTTCTTGGTCTCTCTTTGTTATTGCCATATTGTCATAATCACCGCGCTGCCAAGCAATTTCACCAAGTACATTCAAGTTCTCTATAGGAGTCATACTGCCTCTTACGCCAAAAGTACTAACTTCATTGCCAGGGTACATTGTATTGATCGCTGTTGCAGTACCATCAGGATCTGGAGAAGCTGCCTGGTCATTCTTTAATAAAAGAACATAAGCTTCTGCTTCTGAATTGTACTTTTCAAATGTAGTCCCTGCATTGATACCATAAAGATCAGCATCTCTCTTGTTGGTTGTCGCGCCAGTTTCATTGATCTTCATGAAAAAAGCATCAATTGTCCATGGGCTATAATCCCATATTGTCCTGATAGCATCAAATGATTTTTGTAAAGAAAGGTCTGTCAGTGTACCAACGTTGCCATCACCTGATGTTGTATTGGTATCAGGATCCCCTATGATGAAACCTTTACCATACAATAATGGTTGTCTTCCAACAATCACTGTTAAAGGAGCATAAAAAGCTTCCTTTAAAGTAACATTAGCTAGATCCATCACTATATCATTTGCTGTAGCATCGTTAGTAGACGTCTGTGTATCCCATTGCCATTCGTCTAATAAACGAACAGTTGCCATGACATTGTCTGTAAGATCTGCATCCACTCTTAGCCTTGCAGCTGTTATCAAACTATTATCATGTCCATCTACAGTAGCGCCACGTAGTGATGCTGGAAGCAATGTATAATTTTCTCTATAGATCGCTTTTGTATCTATATCGCCACTGACTTTTACATTCTGCACTTCTGCGAATGCTGAAGAAGCTATCATAGCTACTGCAGTCAGCACGATACATATCGTGATTAAACGCTTCATTTTGTTTCCTCCTTGGTTTTTATCTATCTATTCTTTTTAGGATTTTTCCTAAAAGATTTGACTTATTTATTTATATATCGCTATATTTTATGACCGCGCTTTGGCTGGCTGATTGGGATTAATCCCTCCTTTCTTTGCCATGATTAAAGCCGTCTATAGCGGTATACGCTTATTTAAGAAGAAAGTATACCTTATATATATATACTTGTCAAGCTAGATGCTACTTTTTGAACTCTGCCTTAGAATCTACTTTCATAGGCTTAGACTTAGGGGAGATCGCTATAGTGACTATGCTGCTCCTGCCCTTTGACTCTACGGTCACAATACAGCTTTCGGACTGCCTTTCGTAGTTAAGTATCCTGCGCTCATACTCTATTATATTGATAGGGTTCCAGTTATATAAAGGCATCTGGTCCTTGTAGAATGCTACCACCTGATCTGATACCTTGTTTCCTATATACTTCAATAAAGCTACTCTGGTAAGGTCATTCTGGAACGCAAAGGACTCTTCTTCTAATATCCTAAAACCTGCTGGAACCGGTACATCATTAAATCTTAAAAGACTTGCTACATCAAGAGGCACACTCTCGGATGAACCAGACCTATAGCTAGACCCCCCACCCGTAACTGCACAGCCTAAAATTGAAATTAGCATGCTCACTACAATGATCCCAATGATCCTATCTTTCATGATATTACCCTCCATGTTTAAAACAATCTTACTACAGAAGGCCTTGCATGTCAAGCAAGGCAAAGAGTATCTACGTCATCCTTGACGCAAGATCCCTGGAATTTTTAAAAACATCCTTTATTTCTTTTTCTTTAAGGCCCGAGCCCAACAGGATATTTACTGCCTCATCTTTGGTAATCAGATCAGCTGCTGTATGGCTATCTGTATTTAAGACTAATTTTGCGCCAACGCTTTTCGCGATATTCGCAACATGGCCATTGGTAAGCGAATGGCCTTTTCTGGCGCTGATCTCTAGGTATACCCCGTTCTTGGCTGCCAACCTTCCATCTTCTATAGTGATAAGGCCTGGATGAGTGAGTATGGTTGGCCTTGAAAGTATGGCTTCTCTATTGGTGCCTTTTTTAACACACTCCACGATCGTCTCGCCATGTACCAGAATAAGTTTGATACCTTTTGAACGGCTAAGCTTGACCAAAGAGTTTATTGCCTTTGGAGGCACATGCGTTATCTCTACACCCGGTATCATCCTGATCTTTGAATGTTTATTTATAACGCTTGATGCCTTCAAGAGCCCATCTATTACTTTTTCTATATTAGAAGAATCAACGTGATCAGTAACGCCTATGACCTCGTATCCTTTTTCTTCAGCGCGCCTTGTAAGTTCACTAACCAAAAACTCTCCGTCACTTAATAAACTATGAGTGTGCAGGTCTATCATGTTATATTTCCTCCTTAAAGACACCGCCCGTTGTTTAGATGAGGGCGGGGCCACACCGAACTAATTCTACTTATCTCCAAATAACTTCAAAGATACCTATTTTAAACTATCTACAAACTACTAAAGCAGTGTAGGTGTGCAACCTGTGCTTCGTAGTATTATTCCTGGTGCGCCTAGCACGATTCGAACGTGCGACACCAGGTTTAGGAAACCTGTGCTCTATCCATCTGAGCTATAGGCGCATAAAAATCTAATCTCTCAAACTATGTTTCTTTGATGAATAACTGTATATTCTTCTTGGAGGAATCTTCAAAAAGACGCTCAGTTGCCCCAGCGAGGCAACTTCGCTCTGTGTTTTTCTTCGCTCTCGCATAAATTATACGAAGGCGAACCATGCCCGCTCAGAAAAACAAAGCTTTTTTCAGACTCCTCCAAGAAGAATATACAAATATCTATCAAAAAATTAACCATTTACCTAATCTTTTTGTTCCTCTAGCCAGCGATTTTGAGAGGCCTTTTTATTTTTTGCGGGCACGGTTCGCCTTCGTAAGAAATCAGGCGAGAGCAAAAAATAAAACAGAGTAAAATTTCCACGCTGGGGAAATTTTACGTCCTCGAAAAACGCTGGCCAGAGGAACCAACTACTACAACGAGTGTATCGACTTTCCATGCACAGATTCACTTACTTCCTGGACAGCCTCTGAAAGTGTCGGATGAGCGTGTATGACACTTGCCAGTTTCTCGGAAGTTATGCCAAACTGTATGCATGGTGAAAACTCTGCTATCAACTCAGTTGCATGCGGGCCCATGATCTGGGAACCGACTATCTTATCTTTATTATCTACTACTATCTTTATAAAGCCTTCCGTCTCGCCCATTACATGTGCCTTGCCAAGACTGGAGAACAAAAACTTTCTACTTCTTACATCAAGGCCTTTTTCTTTTGCCTTTTCTTCGGTCAGGCCAACACTGGCTATCTCCGGGCTAGTGAAGATGCAGCTTGGCACTACATCATAATCTATTGCTGAATCTTTTCCGTTCATCCTCTCGACACTTACTATACCTTCTCTTGATGCAACATGCGCCAGGAGCACTCCGCCTATCACATCCCCTGCTGCATAGATATTTTTTATATTTGTCCTGAAATCCTTGTCAACTTTTATCCATCCCTTGTTCTGTTCTACTCCTACTTCCTCCAGGCCAAGAGACCTTGAATTAGGCGATCTACCTATACATATAAGGGCCTTCTCAGCCTCTAAGCTTTCTCCGTTGGAAAGAATAGCTTTTATAGATGAGACAGCCTTTTCTACTTTCTCTAGCTTTGCGCTCGTAAAGATCTTTATCCCTCTTTTTTTAAACACCTGCTCTAATTTTCTTGATATCTCTTTATCTTCTGTAGGGAGGATCCTATCCATCATCTCGATCATTGTTATCTCTACGCCAAAACTCTTAAAGATACTGGCAAACTCGCACCCTATTACTCCCCCGCCTATTATAATAAGGCTTTTTGGAAGTTTATCTAATTTCAATATATCCCTGCTAGATAAAATACTACCTCTATCAAAAGGCGCGTTAGGCAGTTCAAAAGGAATAGAACCTGTCGCGATCAACATATTAGAAGCTTCTATCGTAGCGCTATTTGTCTCTAAAGTATTAGGCCCTTTTATAGTGACCTTTTCTTTTATCAGTTCTATCTTTTTTGACTTTAAAAGCATCTCGATACCGCTAGAAAGTCTTTTGACTATATTATCTTTTCTATCATATATCTTATTAAAGTCTACATTATAATCTCTTATATTTATACCAAATATACTTGAATTATTGATGTTATCTACAAGAGAGCTTGATGCAATAAGAGCCTTTGTAGGTATACAGCCCCAATTAAGGCATACTCCGCCAACGCGATCTTTTTCAAATACACAGACTTTCATGCCAAGCTGCGCTGCCCTGATCCCAGCTACATACCCGCATGGCCCTGAACCTATGATAGCAAGGTCATATCTATTCATAATTTTTTTATGGAATCTCTTATATCTTGAGCTGACTTTTTGAAGAGTTGTTTTTCGTCGTCGGTAAGATTTATCTCTAATATACCTTCCACTCCAGAAGAACCTAATACCGCAGGGACCCCTATATAGATGTCATTTTCCCTGTATTCCCCGTTTAGATACGCGCACACGCAAAGTGTCTTTTTCTCATTATTGATGATACTTTTGACCATATAGAATGTCGACATAGATGGGGCAAAATAAGCGCTCCCTGTCTTTAGGTATGAGACTATCTCTCCTCCTCGCTTGCTAGCCCTGTCAGCAGATACATTGAAAAGCTCTTTATCCAAAGACGACCTATTGATAGGCACCATTGAATCCCCATGGCTGCCCATCATAAAGACCTTACCAGTATCTATGGACCGCGCCTTATCTAGTAAGATATTTATAAACCTGGAAGAATCCAGGACCCCGGCCATGCCTATGACTTTTTTAGGCTCAAAACCTGTCTCTTTCATCACTAGATAACTCATTGCATCCAGGGGATTAGTCACAACTATCACTATTGAATCCGGACAAAGGTCTTTTATATATTTAGATATATCTTTCAATATGTCTCTATTCTTTCTTAAAAGATCATCTCTTGTCATGCCAGGTTTTCTGGCTAGGCCCGCGGTTATTACGACTATATTTGAACCAGCCATAGCTTTAAAATCTTCTGTGCCTTCTATCTCTGAAAGAGAACCAGTAAGAGGCCTTGTATCAGATATGTCCAGGGCCTTTCCTTTTGCCAGGCCAGGCACGATATCAATGAGCACGCAATCCGCTAGATTTGCATCGACTATGCGTGATGCTGTCATTGCTCCGACATTTCCAGCTCCGATAACTGCAACTTTCATAAAAACCCCGTTGTAAAATTAAAAATTAAATATCAAATATCAAAAATACATATAAAAATATAGACCAATTTTTAAATTTTAATTTGTAATTTTACTTTTTACACTTTGATTTTTGATATTACAAATTCTTTACCTTTTTGATGATAGCGTCTGCCATCTGGCTCGTGCCTTTGCTAGCAGGGTCGTTTCTATCCGGCTTCAGGTCATATGTAACATCTTTTCCTTCAGCTATTATCTTGCTCACTGCCTTTTCTAGCCTATCCGCGGCGTCTTTTTCATTTAGATACCTGAGCATCAATACTCCCGAGAGTATCATTGCTGTGGGATTTACTTTATTTAATCCTGTATATTTTGGGGCACTCCCATGTATTGCCTCAAATAACGCTATCCCATCGCCTATATTTGCGCCAGGCGCGATACCAAGGCCTCCAACAAGGCCTGCGCATAAGTCAGAAAGGATATCTCCATACAGATTAGGAAGCACTAATACATCATAGAGTTCTGGCTTTTGTACAAGCTGCATACACATATTGTCCACTATTCTTTCCTCAAATTCTATCCTGCCTTCATAATCCTTTGAGACCTCTATCGCGCTTCGTAAGAACAATCCATCCGTCTCTTTCATGATATTTGCCTTGTGTACGGCTGTGACCTTTTTTCTGTTATTTTTCAATGCATAGTCGAATGCGAATCTTACCACTCTTTTAGAAGCGCTGGTAGATATAGGTTTTATACCTACCGCTGAATCGTTCTTTATGACTTTCCCGCTCAATCTTTCTATATGTTTTATCAGGTCCGTTGCTTCATTTGAACCAACGGGGAACTCTATGCCCATATATAGGTCCTCTGTATTTTCTCTCACAACAATAAGGTCCACTTTTTTATATCTACTCTTTACTCCATCATAGAGCTTGCAAGGCCTGAGGCACGCATATAGGTCAAGCGCCATCCTGAGCTGCACATTTACTGATCTAAAACCCTTGCCCACAGGAGTAGTAATAGGGCCTTTGATAGCTACTTTGTTTTTTCTTATAGAATCCAAGACATCTCCTGGAAGGACGGTCCCATACTTTTTAAGGGCCTCTTCTCCTGCTATTTTTTCTTCCCAATCTATCTTTACGCCTGTAGCATCTATGCATCTTTTAGCTGCAAGGCTTACTTCTTTTCCAATGCCGTCACCTGGTATCAACGTCACTTTGTATGCCAATTTAATTCCCCCTATCCTTCCCCGTTACCCGTAATCCGCTACCCGTACCCCTAAATATAGTACTTATGTAATATCCAATCCCCCTCGTTTCTTATAAAGATTGACTATGCCGCCTTCCCTTATCAAAGCTGCCTGAAATCTATTATAAGGTTTTATTGCTAGGGAATACCCTTTTACTAAAGAGACTACTCTTCCCTTTTCCAGGTCAAGCTCTATCGTATCGCCTTCTTCTATTCTTTCAGTATCACACTCGACAAGCGGAAGGCCCAGGTTAAAGGCGTTCCTGTAGAATATCCTGGCAAAACTCTTGGCTAGTATTGCATGGCATCCTGCGTATTTAACAGCCAAAGGCGCCTGTTCCCTGCTTGAACCGCACCCAAAATTACTACCAGCGACGACAAAAAAGCTCTTTCCCTGGATCTTTTTGTAAAAATCAGTATCTATGTCTTCAAAGACATGCTTTGCCAGTTCATTGGGGTCTGTGATGGAAAACTTGTACCTTCCTGAAATAACAAGGTCCGTATTGATGTCGTTGCCAAATTTACAAACTATGCCTTTCATATATATCTTTCTTTTTTAAAAAACAGATCTTAGAGCCCTCGAGAAGCCTCCAGGTTTTTGACATTAGCATTAAAGGTCTCTTCGGAAATGATCCCCTGTTTTAGAAGCGCCTTTAGTGATTTATCCATAGTATGCATGCCATATTGAGAACCTGTCTGCATAATAGTAAGCAGCTGTTCTGTCTCATGAGACCTTATAAGGTTTCTTACTGCTGCGGTAGCTATCATCACTTCTGTAGCCAATATCCTGCCTTTCCCGTCTTTTCTTGGCAAGAGCAGCTGTGATATTACTACCTCCAGGCAACCTGCGAGCTGGACCTTTATCTGTTCCTGCTGGTATGGCGGGAAGACATCTATGATCCTATCTATTGTCTGGGAGGCATTAGGTGTATGGAGAGTCGCCAAGACCAAGTGTCCTGTCTCAGCTGCTGTCAAAGCAGTCGATATGGTCTCGAGATCCCTCATCTCTCCCACTACTATGATATTCGGGTCTTGCCTCAAGGCATAGGTCAAGGCACTTGCAAAAGACTTTGTATCCGAATAGACCTCTCTTTGTTTCACAATACTCTTTTTATTGGTATGCATATATTCTATAGGATCCTCGATAACTATCACTATCTCCTGCCTGTGTTTATTTATAAAATCAACTATTGCTGCAAGAGTAGTGGTCTTTCCCACACCCGTAGGCCCTGTGACCAAGACAAGTCCTTGCCTCTTTTGGCATATATTTGTGACTATTTGAGGTAACCCGAGCTCTTCTATGGTCTTTATCTCGGAAGAGACTGCCCTAAAAGCTGCCTCAACACTTCCTCTCTGCATATGTACATTGACCCTGAACCTGCCTAAACCAGGGATACTTAGAGAAAAATCAAGCTCAAGCTCTCTTTCAAATTTTGCCTTCTGTTTATCGTTCAGAGCGCTATCTACAAGCATCTTGCAAGTTTCTCTTGTCAGGATTGGATATTCTGACAAACGTACAAGAGAACCATTTACTCTTATGATAGGAGATGAACCTGCTGTAATATGAAGATCTGAAGCTTTTCTTTCTACTGCTATTTTTAAAAAAGTCTTGAGATCCAGCATTGTATCCTCTTTTCTTTAATTAGTAGGAATAATTTTACGGCCTTAAAAACCTTCTTGGATCAGTGATCTTACCAGTTATGCTTGATGCCGCCACTGTAGCAGGAGATGCCAGATAAATAAAAGCATCCGGATTGCCCATCCTGCCTTTAAAATTCCTGTTTGCCGTAGAGATGACATTTTCACCTTTGGACGGCACTCCATTATGAGTACCTACGCAAGGGCCGCAGCCAGGCGCGACAACGCATGAACCAGCATTGATGAACGTAGCTATGTATCCTTTTTTGATAGCTTGTTTAAATATATCTTTTGATGCAGGGGCTATTATGAGCTTTACATACTCGCTTACTTTTCTATTCCTTAAGATAGACGCTGCTATCTTAAGGTCTTCCAATCTGCCATTAGTGCAAGTACCTATAAAACCTTCATCTATCTTGAGGCCTTTGATCTTATCTATAGATACGGTATTATCTACTGTATGAGGCTTTGCTATCTGCGGAGAGATCTTTGAAACGTCATATTCTATGACTTCAGAATAAGCAGCGTCTTTATCGCTTTTTAAATTAATGCTGTTTTTTCTTTTTGAAACAATATTCTTGCTAAACACCTTTTTTAAATAGTCGATGGTCACGCTATCAGGCTCCATCAGACCTGCCTTTGCACCCATCTCTATGGCCATATTGCTAATAGTAAAACGGCTATCCATGCTTAAACTTCTTATATAATCTCCTGAAAACTCGACTGCCTTATAAGTAGCATGATCTACCCCGAGATCACCTATGATGTAAAGTATGACATCTTTTGAATATACTCCTTTTTTTGGCCTGCCTTTTAAAACTATCTTTATCGTATCCGGTACTTTAAACCAGTTCTTTCCCGATGCTACTCCTATAGCTAGATCAGTCGAACCCATACCAGTGGAAAACACACCCAATGCCCCATATGTACATGTATGAGAATCCGCGCCTATTACCAGGTCCCCAGGAAAAACATATCCGCTTTCCGGTATTACCTGATGACACACCCCGCAGCCAATATCGAATATCCTTAGGTTGTTTTCCTTCGCGAAAGTCCTCATCTTTTTATGTATCTCGGAGACGCCTATATTAGGACTAGGGGAACTATGGTCTATTACCATGGAAAACCTGTCTTTATTGAAAACCTTTTTAGCGCCCAGTTTTTTAAAAGAATCTATGATGAGGCTGCTTGTACCGTCCTGGCCAAAACAAAAATCAATATCGCATATAGCGACATCCCCTGCTTTTACTTCTTTTCCGCAATGGGAACTAAATATCTTTTCTGTCAGCGTCTTTCCCATCATTCTTTACCTGCGACATGTGTCATGTGTCTTGTGACCTGTTATTGAACCACTCTTCTATCCTATCAACGCCTTTTTTGATATTTTCCATACTTGTAGCAAAGCTGAGCCTTATATGCCTGTTAGAACCAAATACCTCTCCAGGCACTACCGCTACCCTTGCCTCAGATAGCAATCTTTCAGTAAGCTCCATGCTATAAAGCCCTTCTCTTTCGATCTTGGAAAACGCATAAAAAGCCCCGTCAGGTCTTATACAACTTAATCCGTCTATGCTGTTAAGCCTGTCTACAATATAGTTCCTTCTTTTCCGGAATTCTTCGACCATTACCTTGGCATTGATGTCTTCCGTCTTTATGGCCTCACATGCTGCGGCCTGGCTAATAGAGGTAGGATTGGACGTGGAGTGGCTCTGTAGGTTCTTGATGCTTTTTACTATCTCTTCGTTAGGAGAAGCGATATAGCCTATTCTCCAGCCTGTCATAGAAGAGCTTTTTGACACGCCATTCACCACAATAGTCCTTTTGAATATCTCATCGTTCAAAGATGCGATCGATATATGTTCTCTACCGTCGAACATTATCTTTTCATATATCTCATCGCTGATAACGAGGATATCTTTTTCTACACAAACGCTGGCTATCTCTTCTAATTCTCTTTTACTATACACGCAGCCTGTAGGATTGGACGGGCTATTCAGGATCAAGGCCTTTGTCTTATTAGTTATAACCTTTTTTAAGGGACTGGCTGAGATCTTAAAACCTGTCCTTTCATCTGTTTTTATAAAAACAGACCTCCCTTCTGAAAGAGTGACCATTTCAGGATAGCTAAGCCAATAAGGCGATGGTATGATGACCTCTTCACCACTGTCGCATATCACTTCTATTATATTGTATATTGAATGCTTTGCCCCGCAAGATATGACGATATCTTTGGTTTTATAGACAAGGGAGTTATCTTTTTTGAATTTCTCTACGACTGCTTGTTTTAATTCGTCTGTGCCAGAAGCGGGTGTATATTTCGTAACACCATTTTTTATAGCTAGGATCGCTTTGTCTTTTATATTGGAAGGGGTATCAAAGTCTGGTTCGCCCGAACCAAAATTTATTATATCTATCCCCTCCATTTTCATCTTCTCGGCCTTTGCAGTAATAGCAAGGGTAAGGGAGGGGGACACTTTTTGTACACGTGAAGATAGCCTCATACGAACCCACTGATCTCTTATTTATCCTGCTTGCGTCCAAAAATCTTTTTGAAAAATCCAGGTTTACTATCCAGCTCCTTATGCCTCTCGGTATACTTCTTTTTGACAGGCTCTTTTTTGACAGGTTTCTCTTCGATGGCCTTTTTCTTTGGTTCAACTTTATTTTCTGGTTTTTCTTCGATATTGCTTTCTGCCTGATCTTGTTTTTCTTCTTTTATAGTCTCTTTTTCTTTCTTTGCTTTCTTTTCCTTTTTTGGCTTTGGCTCTACCTTAGGCTTCTCGACAAATTCCAATAAAGCTGTCTCTGCGTTATCGCCTTTTCTTCTACCTAATAATATAACCCTGGTATAACCGCCCTGCCTATCTTTAAATAAAGGCCCTATATCATTAAAAAGGATCCCGACCAGCGTCCTGTCCTGTAAAATAGAATACGCCCTTCTCCTGCTGGTTACAGTGTCTTTTTTAGCTAACGTAACAAGCTTGTCCGCTACCCTAGAAGCCTCTTTTGCCTTTACCTTGGTAGTGACTATGGATTTATTTTTAACAAGGCCTATTGCTAGATGTTTCAATGTTGCTTTATAATGACTTGTCTGTCTTCCAAATTTTACAGTATTTTTACGATGTCTCATTTCAAGATCCTTTTCTATGTCTTAGTTGATCACTGTATTATTTCTTGTATTCCTTAGGGATATCCATGCCAAAAGAAAGACTCAATGTCTTTAATATGTCTTTTATCTCATTAAGGGACTTTTTGCCAAAATTTCTATAGTGTAGCATATCCTGCTCTGTCCTCTTTACCATATCGCCTATGGTCTTCATCTTGGCTTCTCTCAAGCAATTGCTGCTTCTGACTGATAGTTCCAGTTCCGAGATAGGCATATTTAACTTATCCAGCAGCTCTTTGTTCTGCTTTACCTCTTCGGTCTCTTCTTGTTCTATCTCGACCTCGCCAAGTTTAGAAAATATATCGAGGTGCTGTTTTAGTATATGAGAAGCATATAAAAGGGCTTCTTTAGGTTCTACTCCGCCATTGGTCCAGATCTCCAGGATAAGTTTGTCATAATCCGTCATCTGGCCTACCCTGGTATCTTCTACATGAAAATTGACCCGTCTCACAGGCGCAAATATAGAATCTACTGGTATCACTCCTATTGCCTGGCCTTCTTTTTTATTTCTCTCTGCAGGGACATAGCCCCTCCCCTTGCCTATCTCCAGCTCCATGACCAGGCTCGTATCTTTTGTAAGAGTAGCTATGTGCAGGTCAGGGTTTACTATCTCGACAGTGTCATCTGCGACTATATCCTTGGCAGTGATTTTGCCTTTTTTTGTAGCCTTGAGCCTCAATATCTTGGGGCTCCTGGAATGCGAGCTAAGCACCAATTGTTTTATGTTCAATATTATCTGAGGCACATCTTCCAAAACTCCTGGTATAGTAGAAAATTCATGGAGCACTCCGTCGATCCTTACAGATGTCACTGCTGAACCTTCTATTGAAGATATAAGTATGCGCCTTAGCGAATTTCCTATCGTAGCGCCAAAACCTCTTTCAAAAGGCTCTGCTATAAATTCTCCGTAAGTATTTGAGTAGCTCTCTTCTTTACAAACCAGCTTCTTAGGCATCTCAAATGTTTTCCAACTTATACCCATTGTTCCTCCCTTGTTTTATTTTGAATAAAGCTCTATTATCAAATGTTCCTGTATATCTACTCCAACATCACTTCTCCCAGGAAGCCTTTCAACAGTTACTTTTAGATCTGAAAAATCCCCCTTTAACCACTCAGGAACTCCCCTATCCTTGACTATCTCTATGGTCTCCTTAACGCTTTTTACTGTCTTCTCTCTCGGTTTTATC
Organism: Candidatus Omnitrophota bacterium; assembly: GCA_043814965.1. GTDB lineage: Bacteria > Omnitrophota > Gorgyraeia > Gorgyraeales > Gorgyraeaceae > JBDRCN01. The sequence continues at coordinate 13,647 of JBDRJN010000019.1, read as the reverse complement.
TTGATGATATCTCCTGTATTTATGGAATAACTGGGTATATTTACTTTCCTGTCATTCACCAGTATATGTCCATGCCTTACGATCTGCCTGGCATGTGAACGTGAAAACGCAAAGCAAGACCTGAATATCACATTGTCCAGCCTTCTCTCTAAAAGCTCCAAAAGCTTTTCACCTGTTACGCCTTTTGCGCGGGATGCTATGCTAAAATATCTCCTAAACTGCTTTTCTAGAATACCATAGATATTCTTTACTTTCTGTTTTTCAGCCAGCTGCATACCATAGTTTGATATCTTGGCTCTTCTGCTTTTTCCGTGCTGCCCTGGAGCATAACTCCTTCTATCAAATGCACATTTATCTGTATAACAGCGTGTGCCTTTTAAAAAAAGCTTTAACCCCTTTCTTCTACATAACCTACAAGATGCTTGCGTATATCGTGCCATTAGTGACTCCTTTTATACTAGACCCTTCTTCTTTTTGGAGGCCTGCAGCCATTATGAGGAATAGGTGTTACGTCTATTATAGCACTTATCCTAAGGCCAGCTGCCTGTATAGCTCTAATTGCTGATTCCCTGCCAGAACCAGGCCCTTTTACGTACACTTCTACATCCTTAAGCCCCTGCTCTACTGCCTTCCTGGCAGCTTCTTTAGCAGCTACCTGAGCAGCAAAAGGCGTGGATTTCTTGGATCCTTTAAAACCAACTGACCCACAACTAGACCAGACTATAGAATTTCCCTGTTTATCTGTTATAGTGACTATTGTATTGTTAAAAGTAGCCAGTACATGAACTATCCCGCTCGTAATGTTCCTTGCTACCTTTTTTCTTGTCTTTTTTGCCTTCTCTGCCATTAGTGATCTCCTTTATTCTGAAGCTGCTGCCTGAGTCTTTCCTTTTCTGGTTATGCCTACTGTCTTTCTAGGCCCTTTTCTTGTCCTAGCATTAGACTTGGTCCTTTGACCTCTTACAGGTAAACTCCTCCTATGCCTAAATCCTCTATAAGACCCTACATCGATAAGGCGTTTTATATTCTGGGTAATGTCTCTTCTGAGGTCACCTTCGACTTTATATTCTTTCTGTATTATCGCGGCTATCCTTGAGACCTCTTCCTCTTTCAGATCTTTAGCTCTTGTGTCAGGGCTGACCCCTGCTGCCTTTAATATCTTGATTGAAGAAGGTACTCCTATACCATAGATATAAGTAAGAGCTATTTCTATACGTTTTTCTTTTGGTAAATCAATACCTGAAATCCTCGCCATTATTTATCTCCTTGCTAAATTCTGCGTTTTTAAGTTCTAGACTTTTAAACCTTTAAACTTTTAGACCTTTAAACTAACTTCATCCCTGTCTTTGTTTATGTTTCGGGTTAGTACAGATGACCCTTATAATGCGCTTACGCTTGATGATCTTGCATCTATCACATATTGGTTTTACCGATGGCTTTACTTTCATAATAATTTCCTTATTTAGCTCTGTATGTTATTCTTCCTCTTGTTAAATCGTATGGAGAAAGCTCCATCTTTACCTTATCCCCTGGTAATATCTTTATAAAATACATCCTCATCTTACCAGAGACATGAGCAAGGACCTTATGCCCATTCTCAAGCTCAACCCTGAACATTGCATTCGGCAATGCCTCAAGTACAGTACCCTCTACTTCTATTGCTTCTTCTTTTGCCATATCTTGTTAGCTTTAAGCTTTCCTTTTTATGTAAGAACTTTGGCTTTAGAATCTGTTATGCAAATAGTGTGTTCAAAATGAGCTGATAATGTTCTATCTCTTGTAACAGCTGTCCAATTGTCATCAAGGATCTCTATCTCGAATCCGCCTTCATTTATCATCGGCTCTATAGCAAGGACCATCCCTTTCTTAAGTCTTGGCCCCACACCTGGTTTCCCAAAATTCGGTATCTCAGGTTCTTCATGCATCTTCTTGCCGATCCCATGGCCTACAAAATCCCTTACAACCGAATACCCATGTCCTTCTGTATACCTTTGGACAGCATAAGAGATATCAAAGAGCCTATTTCCTTCTACTGCCTCTTTGATCCCGGCCTCTAAAGCTACCCTAGCGACCTCGATAAGATCTATGGCCTTTTGCGACAGCGCTTTTCCTATGCCTATAGTAATAGCGCTATCAGCATAATAACCGTCTTTTTCAACACCCACATCTATTGATAAGATATCGCCTGATCTCAATATTCTTTTTTCATCAGGTATGCCATGCACGATCTCTTCGTTTATAGAGGTGCATATGTTAGCCGGAAAACCTCTGTAACCCTTGAAAGCAGGCCTTGCGCCATAATAAGCTATAAGCTCCCCTGCTTTTTTATCCAGCTCAGCTGTAGTGACTCCCGGCAGGCTCATTTTTTTTAAACTCTCCAGGACTTCTTTTACGACCTTTCCTGCTCCCTCTATAAGGGCTATCTCGCGGTCACTTTTTATATCTATCATTTAATATTTTAAAGAACTCTTTGTAGACCTCGTCTTTATCCAGGTTTCCTGATATCTCTTCAAGTATGCCTGCTTCTTTATAATAACCTATAAGCTCTTCTGTCTGATCGTTGTAGACTTCGAGCCTTGTTTTTATAGTCTCTTCACTATCATCTTTTCTGCGATACAGCTCTCCTCCGCATTTATCGCATATATTCTCTTTCTTAGGCGGCATGTTCACTATATGGTAATTTGCCCCGCATTCTTTGCAGAGCCTCCTGCCTGTAAGCCTCAAGATAACTGTATCTATGCTGGTCTTAAGATAAATAACCAGATCTATCGGCAGGCCTAGTTTTTCTAAGGCACTATCTAATTTCTTAGCCTGGTATTTAGTCCTGGGAAAACCGTCCAATATGAAGCCATTAGAGATATCACCCGAAGATATCTTATCAAGCATCATCTCTATCACTATGTCGTCCGGAACAAGCTCTCCTTTTTCCATAAAGCCTTTGGCTTTTTTCCCAATAGGCGTATTGTTCTTTACATTCTCCCTAAGGATATCCCCTGTCGATAGGTGAAGATACTTCAATCGCTCAGACATCACAACAGCCTGGGTACCTTTTCCTGCGCCTGGAGGCCCCAACAGGATTATGCGCATCATCTTCTACCTCTAATGCGGCCTTTTTTCATAAAACCTTCGTAATGTCTCATCAGAAGCTGCGATTCTATCTGGCGCATCACATCAAGCATTACACCAACAACTATAAGTAAAGCTGTACCTCCAAAAAAACTAGCTATTAAATACGGGATCTTTAACCACGCGCCCAGCATATCAGGAAAAACCGCGATGAACGCCAAGAATACAGCGCCCGGTAAAGTTATCCTTGTTATGATAAAATCAAAATATTCCGCTGTCTTTTTACCAGGCCTTACCCCTGGGACAAAACCTCCATATTTTTTCATATTGTCAGCTACATCTTGAGGGTTAAAACTTATTGCTGTATAAAAATACGCAAAGAATATTATTAAAAGACTATAGACTATAGTATATAAAACCTGGCCTCTTAGCAAGGATTGGGCTATCCTTTGGAGCCCTGCATTAGGTATAAAACCCGCAATAGTAGCTGGAAATAGTATTATCGACTGAGCGAATATTATAGGTATTACACCAGCTTGATTGACCCTTAATGGTATATAGGTACTCTGTCCACCATAGACCTTTCTGCCTATAACCCTTTTTGCATATTGTACAGGTATCCTACGCTGGCCTTGAGTGATAAGTATGACCGCTACTATTACAAAAACTCCTACCAAAGACATGAATATTACAGTAAACAGGCTTATCTGCCTTTTTTCAGGCGCAAAAGGTGAAAGGAGCGCGAATACCTGATAAAGCGCTGTAGGAAGCCTTGATATAATACCAGCTGTTATTATGAGGGATATGCCGTTGCCTATACCATGTTCCTGGATCTGTTCACCTAACCACATTATAAATGCAGTACCAGTAGTAAGGGTTATCACTGTCAAAAATCTAAACGCCCATCCAGGGTTATCTACTATCTGAAGGCCTTGGAATCTAGCGGGATTTTCAAGCCATAATGCTATAAAAAAAGATTGGACTACAGCAAGTACCACGGTCCCATATCTTGTATACTGCGTTATCTTACGCCTTCCTGTCTCACCTTCTTTTGACAGCTTTTCCAAATGAGGTATAACAGTCACTAAAAGCTGTAAGATTATAGAGCTAGAGATATAAGGCATTATACCCAAAGCAAATATGGTAAGGCGGGTCAATGCTCCGCCTGAAAACATATTCATTATACCAAAGAGCGTGCCGCCTTGAGTCCTGGCTACATTTTCAAAAAATTGAACCAGTTTTGCCCCGTTTACTCCAGGCGTAGGTATATAGGCACCTATCCTATAAACACTAAGCAAAGCTAGTGTAATAAATAACTTTTTTCTAAGATCTGGTATTTTAAAAGAATTTGCTAATGCTTTTAACATCCTGTATTTTCTTTTTTATTATTAAAGTTTTTAGGCGGGCTTATATTTTCTTGCAACCCGTAACCCGTAATCCGTTACCCTAATTTAATCGTCTCGCATTTACCGCCAACACCCTGTATCTTTTCTTTGGCTGATTTGGAAAAGGCATGGGCCTTTACATTCACAGGTATTTTTATTTCCCCGCCCCCAAGTACCTTCAAGAACTTCATAGGGCCTTTTATAACGCCTTTTTCCTTCAAAAGCTCAGGTGTAATATTGGCTTCTTTTTTTAATCCTGCAAGGTCAGTAATATCAATAATATGATAGCCCTTTTTAGGATATTTATTAAAACCTCTTTTGGGAAGCCTTCTTATAAGAGGCATCTGGCCTCCTTCAAATCCAGGGTCGTAGCCTTTGCCGGTCCTTGACATCTGGCCTTTATGCCCCCTGGTAGAAGTCTTACCATGGCCTGAACCAGGCCCTCTCCCCACTCTCTTCCTTCTCTTGTTCGACCCTAAACCTGGCTTTAGATCCTCTATCTTCATAAGACTATTCCTCTTCTATTTTTTCTCTGTCCAACCTTAATCTTCTAAGTCCTTCTATGGTAGCCTTTGTAACATTTATAGGGTTCTGAGTGCCTAAAGATTTTGTAAGTATGTCTTTTATGCCGCAGGCATCACATATGGCTCTTACTGTCCCACCAGCTATAACACCAGTACCTTGAGAAGCTGGCTTTAATAATACTTTTCCAGCCCCGAATTTTCCTAAAACTTCATGCGGGATAGTAGTCCCTTTTAATGCTATAGTAAAAAACTCTCTCTTGGCATTGGAAAGCGCCTTCTTTATAGCATTGGGTACTTCGTTTGCCTTGCCATAGCCGCAGCCTACCATGCCATTACCATTGCCTACAGCTACAAGCGCGGTAAAAGAAAACCTCTTTCCGCCTTTTACGACTTTTGATACCCTATTGACAGTTATGACCTTCTCTATAAACTGTTCTGCATCTTTATCTTCTATCCTTTTGGCCATCCTATCTTTTATCTTGTCTTTATCTGCCACATCTTCCTCCGGTTAATTAAAACTTTAGGCCGCCTTCCCTGGCTCCATCAGCCAAGGCCTTTATCCTTCCATGATATAGATACCCGCCCCTATCAAATACTATCCTTTCGATCTTTTTCTTTTTTGCTTCCTGTGATATAAAGAGCCCAAATTTTTTAGCTGCGGATATATTGCCTCCCCAGCCGCATTCTTTTTTAAACTCCTTATCATTCGTAGAAAAAGACAACAATGTAGTATTTGCAGCATCATCTATGAACTGCACCTGTATATTCTTATTGCTTCTATGGACACTAAGCCTTGGCGCTTCATTTGTGCCAAAGATCTTTTTGCGTATCCTAAGATGCCTCTTTATCCTTCCTGCGTCAGATTGATTTTTTATTTTACTCTTCATTTAAGCGACTGCCTTTCCTGCTTTCTTTCTTACATACTCACCGACATACCTTATACCTTTACCCTTATATGGCTCAGGCCTAAGGTAATCCCTGATCTCAGCTGCAACTTCTCCGACGATGGCTTTATCAATGCCTTCTACTATTATTTGATTAGGCTTAGGGGTCTTTACCGTAATACCCTCTGGTACTGAATACACTACAGGGTGAGAAAATCCTAACTGAAGATTAACGCTTTTACCCTGGGCCTGGGCACGATAACCTACCCCATGTATCTCAAGGTTCTTTATATAACCATCACTAACGCCTTTTACCATATTACTGATGTACGACCTTGTAAGCCCCTGGTTAGCAGAGCCCACTTTTTCTTCTGTTGTGCGCTCTACGATCACCTCGGAACCTTCTATCTTTACTTTGATATGATTCGGCAGCATCCAGTCTAGTTTTCCTCTTGGGCCTTCAACAAAGACCTTTCCCGTATCTATCTTGACATTGACTTTTTCTGGAATCTGTACTGGTTTTTTACCTATCCTTGACATGGTCTCATTCCTTTTACCAGATATAGCAGAGGACTTCTCCGCCTGTCTGCATCTCTCTGGCCTGTTCATCTGTAACTATACCCCTTGATGTAGACAATATCGCTACTCCTAATCCTCCTATTACTCTGGGGATCCTGTCTTTCTTGGTATATATCCTTAATCCTGGCTTTGAGATCCTCTTCAATCCTTTCATAAGGCATTTTCCGTCTTTATTGTATTTTAAGTATACTCTCAATAAGCCTTGATTGTCGTCTTTTACGAATTTAAAATCTTTGACGAATTTCTCCCTCTTCAAGATAGATACTATCTCTTGAGAAAGCTTGGAGAAAGGCACGTCTACCTTTGTCTTTTTGGCAATAATGCCGTTTCTTATTATAGTCAACATATTGGATATAGGGTCAGTTAAACTCATTATATCTCCTTAAAATACTTATTACCAGCTTGCCTTTGTTATGCCCGGGATCTCTCCTCGTGAAGCCATCTCTCTAAAACAGATACGACATATATGAAATTTTCTCATATATGCCCTGGGCCTGCCGCATAATTGACATCTATTGTATTTACGCACCTTGAACTTAGGTGTCATCCTCTGTTTTGCTATCAAGCACTCTTTTGCCATAGATTGATTATTCCTTCCTCCTAAAAGGCATGCCAAGCATCTTCAGCAGCTCAAAAGATTCTTCCTTGGAATTTGATCTTATGTTTATAATAATATCCATGCCTTGTGCTTTTTTTATCTTATCGACTTCTATCTCCGGGAATATAGTCTGTTCTTTCAATCCCAGAGAATAATTACCTCCTTGATCAAAAGAATCAGGGCTTATCCCCCTAAAATCTCTTATTCTAGGAAGCGCTATATTTACCAATCTATCCAAAAACTCGTACATCCTTGCTCCGCGCAATGTCACCCTGCATCCGACAGGTATGCCTTTACGTATCTTAAAATTAGCTATAGATTTTTTTGCCCTTGTCATAGCAGGCTTCTGGCCTGCTATAGTCTCCAGGTCTTTCATCGCATCTTCTAATATCTTTATATCCTGGCTTGCGCTGCCTACGCCCATATTCAAGACTACCTTCTTTATGCAAGGCGCCTGGAGGCTGTTTTTATATCCGAATTGCTTGGAAAGCTCAGGTACTATATCTTTTTTATATTTCTCTAGTAATCTCGGTGTTATTCCCATACCCTATACCCCGTATCCCGTTACCCGTAACCCGTTTAAATCAGTTCCTTGCACTTTTTACAGATCCTGGTCTTTGTACCGTCAGAAAGCTTGCTAAATCCGACCCTTGTAGGTTTACTGCATTTTTGACAGACTACCATTAGATTAGCAATACTTATAGGGCTTTCTTTTTGTATAACCCCTCCCTGCTGGTCTTCTCTGGTACGCCTGGTATGTTTCTTGACAAAATTGACTCCTTGCACTAAAGCCCTTTTGTCGTCGGGTGAAACCATTATTACCTTACCCGTCTTTCCCTTATCCTTACCTTTTGACAATTTTACTATATCATCTCTTCTTATCTTAGCCATATTAAATAACCTCTGGTGCAAGCGAAACTATCTTCATAAAATTCTTATCTCTTAATTCCCTGGCTACTGGACCAAAGATCCTTGTGCCCCTGGGATTCATCTGCTGGTCTATAATAACAACTGCATTCCGATCGAACCTTAAATATGAACCATCGATCCTTCTGATATCATTGACGGTCCTTACTATAACTGCCTTTACCACCTCTCCCCTTTTTACCACGCCATCAGGAGAAGCATCCTTTATGTTGCCGGTTATAATATCGCCTATTTCAGCAGTAAGTTTGCCCTGCCTGCCGATCACACCTATACAGGAGAGCTTTCTTGCCCCTGTATTATCAGCTACATCCAAGATCGTCCGCATTCTAATCATTTTAAGACCTCAACCAAGTTCCATCTTTTAGTTTTACTAAACGGCCTGGCCTCTCTTATCCTTACCTTGTCACCAGACTTAGCTGTGTTTTTTTCATCATGCACAGTAACTTTGCCTTTCCTCTTTATAGTCTTTCTGTATAGAGGGTGCATTGCGGTACGGTCTATCCTCACTACAATGCTCTTTTGCATCTTATCGCTTATTACTATGCCTACCATTTCTTTGCCTTTAGATCTGACGCTCATAACACTATTTCCCCTTTTCGCTGAGTATAGTCAAAACCCTTGCGATATCCCTGCGTAACTCTTTTATATGTGAAGGTTTTTCAATATGTCCTGTCGAAGCCTGAGACCGCATCTCATATAAGGATTTCTTAAGACTGACTATCTTTTCCTTTAATTCCTGTTCTGATAGATCTCTCAGGTCATTGCTCTTTAACATCTCTCACCTTATCCGTGTTCTCTTCTTGTTATAAAACGTGTCCTAAAAGGAAGCTTGGATGATGCATATCTCATAGCCTCTTTTGCGATCGCCTCATCCACTCCGCCCAGTTCAAACACTATCTTTCCTCTTTTTACTATACTCACCCAATGCAACGGCATGCCTTTTCCCTTGCCCATCCTAGTCTCGTTGGGTTTCTTAGTAACGCTCTTGTCAGGAAAAGCCCTTATCCACATCTTTCCTACACCTTGTAATATCCTGGCAACAGTCACTCGACACGCTTCTATCTGGATATTTGTAAGCCATGCATTCTCTAATGCCTGCAGTCCATACTCGCCAAATGCTATGCGTGCCCCTCTTGTAGCGACCCCAGTGCGTCTTCCTCTTTGATACTTCCTGAACTTTACTCTTTTTGGCATCAATACCATGATAATCTACCTTTTATTTTTCAGATTCCTTATTTTTTTCTTCTTTTCCTTTTTTGCCTACAATAATATCTCCGGTATATATCCAGACCTTTATGCCTATAAGTCCTGCCTGTGTATAGGCCTCGCTGAATCCATAATCAACATCAGCCTTTATTGTCTGTAAGGGTACTTTGCCTACTTTATAAGATTCTTTTCTTGCTATTTCAGCGCCATCAAGCCTTCCGCGGCAGCGTATTTTTATACCTTGAGCTCCTGCGGTAATAGCCTGCTGGACCGCTCGTTTCATTGCCCTTCTAAAAGATATCCTTTTGACAAGCTGGAATGCTATATTCTCTGACACAAGTTGAGCAGAAAGCGCTACATTCTTTACCTCTTTTATATCTATCTGTAATTCCTTGTCAATAATACCTCTTAGATCTTCTCTTAGCTTATCTATCTCAGCACCTTTCCTGCCTATGATCACGCCAGGCCTGCCGCTATGTATTATTACCCTGACCTTCTCACTGGCTCTCTCTATCTCTATCTTTGCAATAGCCGCCTGAGAAAGGCTCTTTTTGATGTGTTTTCTTATCTTAGAGTCTTCTATCAGAAGGGCTCCAAATTTATTCTTTTTTGCAAACCACCTGGAATTCCAATCTCTTATATAACCTAATCTAAAACTATATGGATGTACCTTCTGACCCAATTTCTTATCTCCTTATTTTTTCTTGCTGACTTCTTTCTTTTTGACTGTTTTTTTTGTCTTATTTACAGTGGTCTCTTTTGCTTTTTTAGAAGTGTCCGTATCTTTTTCTTCTATCTTTTTTACAGGCCTTAATATCTCTTTTAGCTCCAATGTAATATGGCTGGTCCTGTGTTTGATCATCCCAGCCCTTCCCATAGTAGCAGCCCTGTATCTTTTCAGCATCGGGCCGCCGTCTACCTTTAAAAGTGACACATATAGGTCACCTGGCTCCAGTTTCTTGTTTTTGCTAGCGCTGTCTAGTGCTGACTTGAGAAGTCTTTTTAGATACAATGTAGGCCTTTTACTTACAGTATCCAATATCGCATCGGCCTTTACTGCTGGAAGGCCTCTTATCAGATCCGCTACTTTCCTGGTCTTTCTAGGTGAGATCCTTATATATCTAGCTATTGCTCTTGATACCATCTAACACCTCTTATGTCTTAGATAAAGACTGCTCTGTATGAGAACCATGTTTTCTGAACACTCTTGTCGGTGAAAATTCTCCCAGCTTATGGCCGACCATATTCTCCGTCACAAAAACAGGTATAAATTTTTTACCATTATATATAGCTACAGTCACTCCTATAAAATCAGGGATTATCATGGATCTGCGAGACCACGTCTTTATAGGTTTTCTATCGCCTTTATTTTTAGCTTCTTTTACACGTTTTAATAATTTCTCGTCAATATATGGACCTTTTTTCAGCGATCTAGCCATCTTAAATCCTTTTTAGTTATACAGTAATTTTACTCTTTCTTCGCTTCACTATAAATCTATCCGAAGACTTTGTCTTTCTGGTCTTTAAGCCTTTTGAAGGCAAGCCCCACGGAGAACAAGGTTGTCTTCCACCGCTTGATTTGCCTTCCCCTCCTCCCATAGGATGGTCAACCGGATTCATGGCGACTCCCCTTACTCTTGGGTTACGGCCAAGCCAACGAGACCTCCCTGCTTTTCCTATAGAGATAGTATCATTTTCTATGTTTCCAAGCTGGCCTATAGTAGCTATACCATAAATATCTATAAGCCTGACTTCCCCCGAAGGAAGTTTTACATGAGCATACTTTTCTTCCTTGGCCAAGATCTGAGCATAACTGCCAGCGCTTCTTACTATTTTTCCACCCTTACCTCTTTCAAGTTCTAGATTATGTATAGGTGTACCTGCTGGGATATTTTTTAACGGCATACTGTTCCCAGGTTTTATATCGATCTCATTCTTGCTAGACACAACAGTGTCTCCAACTGAAAGGCCTTGAGGCCATAGTATATATCTACGTTCCTTATCTTCATATTCTATAAGGGCTATCCTGGCAGACCTATTAGGATCGTATTCAATGGATAACACTTTTCCTACTGCATCCAGCTTATTCCTCCTGAAATCAATGATCCTGTATCTCTTTTTATGGCCTCCGCCTATCCATCTGGCTGTGATCCTGCCATGGCAATTCCTTCCCCCGCTCCTTTTAAGGGGTTCTGTAAGAGATTTCTCAGGCCTATTAGTGGTTATCTCTTTAAAATCCGAAAGAGCTGTCCATCTGAGACTCGCGGTTCTAGGTTTATATTGTTTTATTCCCATCTCTATTCCTTTATTATGTCGTAGCTATCTCTATCTTGTCCCCTGCTTTAAGGGTCACTACTGCTTTTTTCCAGTCAGGGGTCTTGCCTTCTCTGTATCTAAGCCTCTTCAGCTTGCCTCTATTGATCTGCGTGTTGACCTTTACTACGCTGACATTGTATATCTCTTCGATAGCATCTTTTATCTGGACCTTATTGGCATCCTTTGACACCTTGAATAGATACTTATTGTCAACCAAAAGAGTCGATCCTTTTTCTGTCCTTAGTATATTCTTAAGTATATCGTAGGAAGTCTTCATTTTTTAAGCCTCTTTACTATAGCATCATGTGTATCTTTTGAAAATATCACTTTTGAAGCTGTCAAGATATCATACACATTGAAATCAGTATAGTTTCTTATATTCAAATTCTTGATATTTCTGCATGAAAGAACAACATTATCATCATTTTTTGAATATATAATAAGTGTCTTCTTACTGTATACCTTCAAGGCCATCAATATCTTGGTTATATCTTTTGTCTTCGGGGCCTTTATTTCAAGGTCTTTCTCTAATAGCAATATCTCGTTATCCTTTGTCTTGGAACTAAGGCTTGATATAAGAGCGGCTTTCTTTGCCTTTTTTGGTAAAGAATAACTGTAATCTCTCGGATGAGGGCCAAAGACAGTTCCTCCGCCTCTCCATAAGGGAGATCTATTCGAACCCGCCCTAGCTCTTCCTGTCCCCTTTTGTTTCCATGGTTTTTTACCGCCTCCGCTGACATCGGCTCTAGTCTTTGTAGAGGCATTACCCTGTCTCTGATTGGCCAGATGCATATTGACAACCTGATGTAAAAGCACTCTATTTGTAGAGGCATTAAAGACCTCTTGGTTCAACTTGAACTTGTCAACTTTTTTCCCTGCCAGGCTGTATACATCTACTACAGGGATATCTATTTTATTGTCTTTTGCTAGTTTTTCTTTTACCATTTTTTCCCTGGCTACTTTAATATTACTTATTGTCTTTCTTTTGATCTATCTTGACTTCTTCCCTGACTGCTTTTTTCTTCTTTGCAAGTCTTATTTCTAAAAAACTATTACTTGCGCCTGGTATGCAACCTTTTACCAGCAATATATTCTTATCATTATACACCTTGACTATCTTCAGGTTTTGTACTGTCTTGCGGACATTACCCATCCTGCCTGGCATGTGCTGTCCTTTATTGACCTTTGATGGAAAGCTGCTTGCGCCTATTGATCCGATCCTTCTGTGATGCATAGAGCCATGCCCGCCCGGGCCTCCTGCCCAACCCCATCTCCTGACGCCTCCCTGAAAACCTTTGCCTTTGGATGTACCGGACACATCAACATAGTCATTTTCTTTGAATATATCAACGGTTACGCTTTTTCCTATAGATACATCTTCTATTTTATCAAAAAATACTTCTTTTAAAAATGTCTTTGGGCTTACATCGTACTTTTTATATAAAGCAAGCTGTTGTTTTGGTGTCCTTTTTTCCTTTTTGTCGCCAAAACCAAGCAATACCTTATCTTTTTTAACATTTAAAACAACGCATGGGCCTGCCTCTATCACAGTAACAGGGACAAACCTCCCTTCCTCTGTAAAGATCTGTGTCATTCCTATTTTTTTGCCTAATAATCCTAACTTCATGATTTTCTTTCCATCAATATAAAATCAGATCTCGCGGCAATTACTTTATCTCTACGTGAACCCCTGCCGGCAGATCTAATTTTCTAAGGGCATCTATTGTTTTAGCGGTAGGACTGATGATATCCACTAATCTTTTATGAGTCTTCATCTGAAACTGTTCTCTAGATTTCTTGTCTATATGCGGGCCTCGCAGCACAGTAAAGACCTCTCTCTTTGTAGGTAAAGGTACTGGGCCTGAAACAAGCGCCCCGGTCCTCTTTGCTGTATCTACTATCTCCATAGCGGACTGATCTAGCAGTTTATAATCATACCCTTGTAATCTTATTCTAATCTTTTGAGCTTGCGCCATTTTTATCTACCTTCTGTAGACTGTCTTGTGCTCAAGACACATGTGTCTTGTGTCTTGCAACCTGTGACCTATTATGCGATTATTTCTGATACAACCCCTGCTCCAACTGTATGTCCGCCTTCTCTGATAGCGAACCTGAGTTCTTTTTCCATAGCAATAGGGGTGATCAATTCTATTTCAAGGTCC
>JBDRJN010000018.1:0-26465 GCA_043814965.1 Candidatus Omnitrophota bacterium | reverse complement strand
AGCTCAGGCCATTTGGTTATTTTGCATAAATTAATGGTCCATAACAAGCCTGAAATTCTTTTTGATATATTTTTGCATCTCGGGACCCTGGCAGCTATATTTATAATATTTGGCAAAGAGATAATAGAAAGCGTAACCACTAAAAAAAGAATAGGCTTATTAATTTTAGTAAGTAGCTTAGTAACATTTGTTTTTGTTTTGTTCTTTATTAAAAACATAGAGGCCGCATTCAGTAATGTAAGAACAGTCGGCATTATGCTTATACTGACAGGCATATGGCTTATAGCAGGCAATTTTATAAGACTTGGGGCAGAAGGTATGACAGTTTTTAAAGCGGGTTTGATTGGCCTGGCTCAAGGTATAGCAGCTTTACCTGGCATATCCAGGAGCGGCGCCACGATTTCTACGGGATTATTTTTAGGGCTTGACGGACAGACTGCTGCAAAATTCTCGTTTTTATTATCTATTCCGGCAATACTAGGGGCATTCTTATTTAAAATCAAGGAAACAGGGTTTAATCTTACAGGCATAAATATAAATTATTTCATCGGATTTTTTATATCCTGTATTGTAGGGGTTTTATCATTAAAAGTATTATTAAAAGTGCTTTATAGAAATAAGTTTCATTGGTTTGGGGCATATTGTATTCTGCTGGGAATAGCGGCTATTTTATTTTTAAAACCATAGAATGAGCAAGGATAAAAAAGACCTTATAGTTTCCATTGGATTGTTTGTTCTGGCGCTGTTACTTTTGGCTGGAATGATTTCATACTCGCCTTATGATATCGGATTTGAAACATCCACTCCTAATATCCATATCCGTAATTATATAGGAATAATAGGCGCATATACTGCGTGGGCAATATTCAAACTAATAGGATATGCAGGATTTTTTATACCGTTTCTTTTTATAGTATGGGGCATAGGGATTTTAGCTGAAAGGCTGACCGGAAGGCTTTTATACAGAATTCTTGGCATTTTATTTTTATTCTCTGCAAGTTCTGCATTTTTCAGCTTAACAGCCAGGCCTGATTCAGTTTTGATGGTGACTAGAGGAGGGCTTTTAGGATTTTTATTGACTGACAGGTTTCTCTTGGATTATCTGGGGGCTGTTGGCGGATATATAGTGACGATAAGTTTAACTATATTGGCGCTTTTAGTTGCCACAGAATTTTTAATAGTGCCTGTAGTTTCTATTTTATTCATGAAAATATGGGCTGTGGCGGATAAAATAGGTAAGCGAAAAAGAGAAAAAGGAGCTACTAGGGATGCAAAAATTGAAAAACTTGCTAGTGGGCCTAGATTAAGGCCTGCGGTGAAGGTGGAGAAGAAAATGAAAGAGGGATCAAGGTTCAAGGTTCAAGGTTCAAGGGAAAAAGAAATTACGAGCGACGAACGACGAACGACGACCAAAGGGAGTCCCGAGCGAAGTCGAGGGGCGAACGACGAAGAAAGGCCAAGGATAAATATAATGTCAAAGCCTGCAGCCATGCCAAAACCCGCGCTTGTAAAAGCAGCAAAGGTTGAGCCGAGAGTTGTGGGCGGCTACAAGCTTCCAAGCCTTGAGTTATTGGATTCACCTACTCACGAGCTTGGAAATATTTTTGGGGAGAATCTTGAGGAAAGCGCAAGAATACTTGAAGATACGCTAAGGGATTTTGGTATAGAGTCAAAAGTTATTGATATAAGCAAGGGACCTGTTATCACAAGATATGAATTACAGCCTGCGCCTGGTGTAAAGGTAAATAGAATCACAAGCCTTAACGATGACATAGCCCTTACTATGAAGGCGACTACTGTAAGGATAGTAGCCCCTATACCTGGAAAATCCTGCGTCGGCATAGAAGTGCCTAACCTAGATACGTCCATGGTTTTCTTAAGGGAAATACTGGAATCCAGCGAGTTTCAGAAGATGGCAGCTTCTTCAAAACTGGCCATGGCCCTTGGCAAAGATATATCAGGCAAATCAGTGGTTACAGACCTGGGAGACATGCCCCATCTTTTAATAGCAGGCACTACCGGTTCTGGAAAGACTGTTTGCGTAAATTCCCTGATAATGAGTATGGTTTATAATGCCACGCCTGAAGAATTGAAATTTTTAATGGTTGACCCAAAGATGGTAGAGCTTGCAATATATAATGGCCTGCCTCATCTATTGTGCCCTGTTGTGACTGATGCAAAAAAGGTCTCAGGCGCGCTTGGCTGGGTTGTGAGCGAAATGGAAACTAGGTATAAAATGCTCGCAAAGATAGCTGTGAGAAACATAACAGCGTTTAACCAGAAAGCAGAAGAAAAATTACCTTATATAGTTGTTATAATAGACGAATTAGCAGACCTTATGATAGTTGCCCAGGAGGATATTGAGAATGCCATTACGCGCCTTGCACAGCTTTCAAGGGCAGTTGGCATCCACATGATACTCGCCACTCAGAGGCCGTCCGTAGATGTTGTGACAGGCGTAATAAAGGCAAATTTTCCTGCGAGGATCTCGTTTAAAGTTGCATCAAAGGTTGATTCCAGGACAGTCCTTGATATGAACGGCGCTGATAAACTATTAGGAAAAGGCGATATGTTGTTCTTAGATCCTGGAAGCCCAAAACCGATAAGGGCCCAGGGCACATATCTTACAGACCCTGAAATAGAAAAGGTTGTGAATTTTATAAAGTCCCAGCAGGAACCTGTGTATGACAACGAGATACTTGAGCAACAGAAAAAGAGTGTATCAGCCAGAGGTGGTTTTGAAAAGGATGAATTCTTTGATGAGGCAGTGAGGATGGTGCTGGAAACAGGCCAGGCATCTGTTTCAATGCTTCAGAGAAGATTAAGGCTTGGTTATACAAGGGCTGCCAGGATTGTAGATGCAATGGAAGAAGAAGGCATAATAGGCCCGTTCAGAGGCAGTAAGCCCAGAGAGATATTGATAGAGGAGTATCAGGCAAAAGAGGAAACTGCTGACAAAGAAGAACTTCCTCCGACAGAACAGGCGCCTGTTTAAAACTTTACACTTAACACTTTTTGCTTTACACTTCTTTTATGCCAGAGTCATTAGGTAAAACATTAAAAAGAATAAGAGAATCCAGGCATCTTTCCATAGAAGAAGTATCCGAGAGAAGCCGCATACCCAAACATATAGTTTCTACCCTGGAAGAAGACAGGCTGAATGAAATAAAATCCGTTTTTTATGCAAAGAGCTTTGTAAAAACATACGCTGCTTTTTTAGGGGCATTGGATGAGCCTGGTATAAAAGAATATCTGAATAAAGGCAGTCATGAGCTTCAGAAAAAACCAGAATATATTTCGAAACCAGTAGCCCGGCCAAAAGAAATGCCGCAGGTAGATTTCCCAGGAATAATTAGATATAAGAACCAGATAATAGCTATAATCATAGGAATATTTGCATTCTGGGTATTATCGTCAGCTGTCAGCCATGTTACTAAATTTATTAAAAATATATCTGTAAAGAAGCAAAATAAGATGGTTAAAAGCGTGCCAACGCACCAGCGCTCCGAACGAAAACCTTTAAAAGAGAAAAAAGAAGAAGCTATAGCTGTAAAAACCCCGTACCACAAGGGTACGGGGCAGGCAGATGGAATCGAGATAGAAGTTTCTGCTTCGGATAATACATGGCTCCAGATAATAGGCGACGGAGAGCTTATGTTTACAGGGGCATTTAGAAAAGGCAGCAAGGATACGTGGAAGGCAAAAAAAGAAATAAAATTGGAAGCAGGCAATTCTGGTGTTATTAAGATAAGTATAAACGGAAAACCCACAAGCTTTTCTGGGAAAAAAGGCGAGAAAAAAGAATTTATAATTACGAAAGACGGGATAAAGAATTAAAGGCAAAGACCGAGAATAGGCAGGTTTTAACCTGCCTGCTTATGAAGGCCTTTGCAACACAAATATGCAGGGCAGACAATAGCAGTTATAGCAGCTGTAGGTCACACTTTAGTGTGACAAATATTATGCGTTATCCAAAGATACGAGAATTGGTCGAGGCAATAAAGGCACTGATAAAAGGGCCGTATACTTCCAAATTTCCTTATAAAAAACATATACCTGAGAAAAGATATAGGGGTAGGCCTATATATTACAAGGATGATTGTGTGGGGTGCGGAGCTTGCAGTGTAGTCTGTACCTCAGGATGCCTTAAGCAAGAAGACATCCTGACCGGAGAAGAGCCTAAGAGAAGATTGACGATTAACTATGAGTCCTGCATTTTTTGCGGCCAGTGCGAGGCTAATTGCATAACTAAAAAAGGAATAAAATTATCAAATCAGCTAGATGATATAGCTACTTTTAACAGAAAAGATGTGATCGAAGAAGTTGTAAAAGAACTTATACTTTGTGAAGCCTGCAGTACCTTGGTAGGGGCTAAGGACCATTTATTGTGGGTAGCAAAAAAACTAGGCCCTTTGGCTTATTCAAGCCCTACTTCATACCTATCCCAACTAAAAGACCTCAAGCTGGCATATTCTAGTATTGAAAAATCAGTTGAGCTTACTCGCCAAGACAGGATCAAGATACTCTGCCATAAGTGCAGAAGAGAAATAACACTAAATACTTAATTAGGTAACGGTTAAGGTTACGATGCCAGTTTCGTTTATCGGCTACGGTTACGTAGCCATAACCGTTACCGATACGGGCCTCGTTACCGTAACCCTTAGACGTTATAAATTATGATCAATTTGAAAGGTATTTTGAATGGTAAAGTTGTTATTCTCTGCCTGGGTAATATTGATAGGGGAGATGATGGAGTAGGCCCAGAACTTGCTTCCAGGCTTAAAGGCCGCGTTCCCTATGAAGTTATCGACGCTGGCATGACGCCTGAGAATTATACAGGGGTTATCACCAAGTTAAAACCAGATACTATCATCATAGTAGATACTATCTTATTCGAAGGAGAAGTCGGAGAAATAAGAATATTTAAAAGCGATGAGCTTCGTGAAGGCAAGATCTCCACTCATGATGTCTCGCCAAAACTCTTAATAGAATACCTGAAGTCTTCCACAAATGCCACGATCTATATCCTCGGCGTAAGGCCCAAGTCAAATAAACTAGGCGATCCTTTAAGCCCAGAAGTCGCAGAATCAATCGAAGAGATAGTTAAATTATTTCTTATATATAGTTAGAGGCTGTTCGGCACGGAATCGTTTCGCCGTCCGCTACGGTTTACAGCTCGCAAATTTGGCGGAATTCACTAGAACTTCTTAATCACGGGTCAGTTCCGCCATTTGCTCACTGTAAATCCTTGCGGACAATTGCCGAAACGCTTCCAATGTGCCGAAGACCTCTAACTATATTTTTAGAAATTTAGCTTTAGCGGATACTTAAGGGGTAAAGTAGATGTTTTATTTGGGTACATTCTGCAGCACAAAAATAATTTATTATAGTCGAAGCGGGTGGCTCTGGTTTGGGGACCCCAACGCGCGCAGCCAGAGCGAGCACGGATGGGGTAAACCAGAGACAGGACCCGCTATTGTAGAAACGATTCAGTGCCGAATGGCCTCTAGCCATATTGATGATTTACATAGGCTAAACATCACTTGACAATGAAATTTGCGTATGATAAATTGATGACAATATGGCGATAATCGAGATGGAATTAAATAAGATCAGGATAGACGAGAATAGGGGAGAGCAGGTTATCGTCTTAAAAGAGAAATCTGGAGAGAGGTTCTTGCCTATTGTCATAGGGATAATGGAGGTCACTGCCATCAAGATGAACCTTAGCGGCATCACGCCTCCTCGGCCCATGACACATGATCTTTTTTGTTCTACATTAGAGAGTTTCGGTATAAAACTCGACAGGGTTATTATCACAAAACTAGAACACAATACCTTTTTTGCCAAGATCATCTTTAAACTTAATGGAAAGATAGAAGAAGTAGATGCAAGGCCCAGCGATAGTATCGCTCTTGCTATCCGCACCAAGGCGGGTATCTTTGTAGAAGAAAAAGTACTTACCAGCGTTTCCACTAACCTTTAAAGATCTTCCCGGTCAGATCTTAGATCCGTTCTCCAATTTAGCGATACTGATAAGGCTTGAATGTTTCGTTATTTTTAAGGCCATGTCATCCACTATAGAATATATACATGGTATTACTATCAGTGTCAGCATGGTTGCAAATATAAGCCCCCAGCATATAGATAGGGCCATTGGCACGAGAAATGGGTCTTTTCCGCCTATGCCATAGGCTACTGTTGAAAGCCCTCCCACAGTAGTGATGGTAGTAAGTATTACAGGCCTTAGCCTCATCTGGCCTGCTTTTATTATGGAATTTCTTCTATCTGTGCCTTCACGGCGCAGTTTATTTATAAATTCCACCAATACTATAGAATCATTTACTACGATGCCGTTCAAACCTACTACACCCAATATAGCCATGAATGAAAATGGAAGCCCATGCAGGATAAAGGCAAATACTACTCCTATGAGGCCGAAGGGAATAGCCAGCATGACTATCAGCGGCTGGACAATAGACCTGAATGTAGATGCCAGTATCAGGTATATTATTAAGAATGCGTAGAAGAATGCCTTTAGCAGGCTCATTAGGGATTCGATACTTTCTTCCTGTTCACCCCCGTATTTTACAGAATACCCCATGTATCTCTTGGATATATCTTTGAATCTTTTAGCGAGAGTGTTATTTACTTTCATCGAGGTCGTCTTATCCAGGTCTACATTGCTCGATGCTGTCACGACCCTTTTTCCGTCAAGATGGTGTACGGTAGTGGTCCCTGGTATGATCTCTATAGCAGCTACATTTTCAAGAGGTATGAGATTACCATAAGTGTTTCTTACGAGTATCTCTTTGAATACATCGAGATCTTTTACAGCATCTCTGGGGAACATTATTGTCACATCTGTTTCCTCTTCAGCTTTTACAGGTTTTATCTTAGTGGCAATGATCCCTTCGAACGCGCCTCTTACGGTTTTAGCGATTTTTGCTACATCCAGCCCTGCTATGGCAGCTTTATTATTATCAACTTTTATCCTGATCTCTTCTTTTCCTGGCTTATGGTCCCACGTGACATCAGTAGTGCCGTCGATAGTAGAGAGGTAGTCCATGTATTCAGCTGCGATCTTATCAAGGACTTCGAATTTTTCTCCGCGTATCTTAGCTTCTATTGCTTTTCCGACAGGCGGGCCGGATTGGGCTTTATCAAACCTAAGGTCAGTAAAGCCTTGCACGTCTTTAAGCTTAGCCCTGAGCTCTTCTATGATAGCGTCAGCTTTTCTTTTGCGGTCCTGTTCAGGAGTAAGGTATATCACTACTTGCGCCAGATGGGTTGCCTGGCCCGAGAATGGATCGTGCCTGTCTTCCTGGATGCTTCCGACGCTGGTCACATATGTATCGAGTTCTTTTTTAGGAAGTTCTGAGACTGCTTTTTCGATAGGATATATAAGTTCATTTACTTTTTCTAGAGGCGTGCCTATAGGCGCTTCAGCCCTGATAAAAAAGAAGTTTATGCCTGCGTTAGGGAATAGTACGAATTTTATAGAGGTAAAAGCGAGGAATATACATACTATGAGGACCGCTGTAAATCCCATGAGCACTTTATATTTTCTGTTTATAGCAATGTTCACTATGCGCGTATAGGAACTGATAAGTCTTTTGAACCATGGCATGTCCTTTGAAAGCCCTATCGGCTTACCGAGAGAATCATATTTTATCTTTACAAAATCAGCTAAGTGGCTAGGGAGGATGATGAGCGCTTCAGCAAGGGAAGCTAAAAGGGCTATTATTAATACAGTAGGGATATTCCTGATGAATTTTCCTATTATCCCTGTCATGAATAGAAGGGGAGCGAAGGACGCGATAGTGGTGAAGACTGCTGCGCAGACTGCTTTCTGAACCTCTTCGCTTCCTTTTATAGCTGCTTCCCTAGGCGAGAAGCCTTCCTCCATGTAGCGGTAGACATTTTCACTGACAATGATCCCGTCGTCGACAAGCATTCCCAGGACTATTATAAGGCCGAACATGCTTATTAGGTTTATCGTTATGCCCATAGCTCCCATGAAAATAAATGTAGTAAAAAACGCTATAGGTATCCCGAGGACAGTTACTATAGCGACCCTTTTCTGTAAGAATATTAAAACAGAGGAGATGACGAGTATAAGGCCGAACCAGCCATTATTTTTTAGAACATTCAGCCTGCGCCTTGCGAAGAATGAATAGTCGTTTACATAAGAGATCTTTAATTTATCAGGCGCGCTCTTTAGGAATGTTCCTGACAAGCGCTTTATCTCATCCACGATGCTCAACGCATCCCCTGAATACTTTTTTGTGACCACCAGGTTTATGGACCTTGTAGAGAGCGTCTTATTTATGGTAGTCTCTTTTTTAAATGTATCGTCTACTATTGCTACGTCCTTTATCCTCAGCCAATTGCCAGAATCATTTGCCCTTACTATAGTATTTTCCACTTCTTCTTTAGCAGTGAATTCTCCCGTAGTGCGGATGCTATATTCAGTGACAGGCGTGTTAAGCTCACCTGCAGGCACGCTGATATTCCTGGAAGCAAGGGATCTTTCTATCTCATCGAACGATACATAGAGTCCTTTCATTTTTTCAGGGTCAAGATATATGCGTATTTCCCTGTCGCGGTAACCTGATTTATCCACTTTGGCAACACCTTTTATGTCTTCTAGCATATCCTCTAGGCTGTCAGCATAATGCTGCAGTGTCTTCTCAGGCATATCTCCGGACAAAGAGACCTCTATTATAGGATATTGTTTACTAGTGATCTCTATTACTACAGGGTCTTCATATATGTCCTTTGGCAGGTCTTTTACTCTGTCAACAGCTGATTTGATGTCATTTACTACTTTTTTTCTATCCTTTTCATCAGGGTCTAACTTTATGGTGATGAAAGATGCGCCTTGAGAGGATGAAGAGCGTACCTCTTTTATGCCGTCCGCTTCTTTGAGTTCTTTTTCTATAGGGACTGTTATGAGTTTTTCAATATCCAGCGGCGTGGCGCCTGGATAATATGTAGTGACAGTCACCATATCAAAATCTACATTAGGAAAGATCTCCCTATTCATGCCGAAGACTACAATAAGCCCTGTTATGATTATGATGATGGATACCAGGTTCACGAATAATGACTGATTTACACTAAAACGCGGCAGGCTCATCTTTTACTCCAGTCCTATATAGTTTAGATAGCTATCCTCGCTATCTTTTAATCTTAAGAATGATATTATATAGTTGTAATATGTTTTTTGGGTTTCCAGTTTCGAATTTAGAAGATCTTCCTGATATCTTATGAGAGTGTCCGAGGCAGATCTGCCGTATATAAACCTTTTTTCTTCATAGAGGAGCTTCCCTTTTTGCAGGTTCTGTACGCGCTCCATATGAGCTATAGTTGCTTTACTGACTGCAAGGTCCCTGAATTTTTCATCGACATCGGAGATTATATCGCGTTCATTTTTTTGAAGCTCCAACAAGGCCTTTGTTTTTTCTAACATGGCTTTTTCATATTCGCTGTTCGCAGTATTATTTTCAAGAGGGTAAGAAAATTCAAGGCCTACAAAATATTTGGGATTACTGTCTTCAAGGACATCTTGGATAGCCTGGTTGTATTTTGGATCTATGCCGTTTGTAGTAAAGGTAGTCTTTAGGTCTAGTTCCGGGAATCGTGAGTTTGATTTCATCTTTAACTTTATCTTTTTAGCGGTTATATTGTTTTTGTATTGGCTATAATCGCGCCTGTTATTAAAAGCGGATATAAGGCTTTTTTCAAGAGAAGTTGCAGTAAGCTCGACATTGAATCCTTCGGCAGGGTAGAGCCTTATGGTATGATCCATATTAAGCTTTACCTGCAGGAGCTCTTCAGCGGACCTGACTTTGTTATATGCTATCAAAAGATCGCTGGCCCTTTTGTGCATGTTGGCTTCGACAGCAAGCATATCTCCTGTCTCAACCAGGCCTATACTTAATTTTTTACGGTAATGATTAAAAAGCATGATCGATTTTTTTAACATCTCTTTTACGGCCTTATATTCTTCGTGCGCAAGCACAAGGCCCCAGTAGGCTTTATCAGCTTCTATCAGGAACTTCTCGATCTTTATGTAGGATTCCAACTCAGCATTATTTATCTCTTCTTTTATTATTTCCAGTTCGGACCTGTCTATAAGCCCGAAGAAATTTTTTGCTATAGGCTGAGTGACGCTGACCTCTACTGCTGATTCATGATAGGGATTCGTGGATACAGAAGACGAATCAGTCCATTCTCGTTTGTTATTTAGATCAACGCTTACATCTGTGCCTGTTTTTAGTTTTTTGCTAAGGCCTATATTATAGTTATTCGTAAGGTTTTTTGTGCCATAAAGGGAACTTGAACGTTTTGTCTGGTCATCCGCGTAATCGATAGAGGCGTTCAGGTATGTATCAAATATACCCTCCTGATAACTTAACTCTGTGCCTTTTATTTTTGAATCCAGCTTTGCAAGCTTTATGTCAAGGCTATTATTGATAGCAATGAACCTTACCTGGCCTATGGATATAGGGATTATAACAGCAGAGGCCTTATCTATTGTCTCAGAGAAGAGCGGGGTAGGTGAAGTAATTATCAAGGTTATAGTTAGGAAAACAGTCAAGGGCTTCATTTTATATCTTTTTTTGATAAGTTCAGCACGATCTTCTTTAATATATTTAGATATGCTTCTTGTTCTTTTGGAGTCAGGCAAAGAAGAAGATCCTTCCAGACCTCTCTCACTGTATCTAGAAAATATTCGACGCTTGTCTCTCCCTTTTTTGTAAGAGAGACTATGCACGCTCGCCTGTCTTCAGGATCAGAACCGCGTCTTACATAGCCAGATCTTGCTAATCTATCTATAAGGCCAGTTGCGGTAGGGGGAGAGATATTACGTTCTTTAGCGAGTTTATTGAGGCGGCATCTGCCATGTTCGCGTATCGATACAAGTATTGTCATCTGGGCCTGCGTCAGTTTTATTTTTGTAAGAAGGTTCGTGTTGACGTTTTTCATCAATTTTGGAAGCATTACAGCTATCTCATCCACGATCTCTTTGATGGTCACCATGGCATGTCCTCCTTCTTTAAAGCCGCTCGAGTTATATGGTATGATTAATTAGTTAGCCTAACTAAATATTAGCATACCTAACTAGTTTTGTCAAGCATATTTTTACGCTTATTTTGTATATTTGTAACTATCCGTTGTTATTAGAGTTAGAATACTAAGACTTCGTCTGTTACTTCTCTCCAGGAAAGGACTTGTGCAGTCGGGGGAGGGAGCCAATCAAATGCGTCAGATATGATAGTCTGGTCATAACTGATTATAGGAGTACCGGTAAGAGTAGTATCGATCTCAGCTGCTCCTGCTTCAACAAATATAGCCCCGTTTATTATAGGATTTCCGCTTATGCGCAGTTCCCCTATGACCCATAATATACCATCAAATCTTCCGCCAGTGATACTCATATCGCCATCTACTATCAATAGATTTTGCCCGGACCAGCCGTTTTCCGTTATCCTGAATTCTTCGCCTTCGCTTATGTCTACCCAAGTCAGGCCATCCACAGGCAATATATTGTTATCAGGGTCATTATAATAATGTGTTGCCCTTGATTTTAATACCTCAGCTGACATGCCAAGCACTTCTTCTATGGAAAATGTTGCAAAAGTGGATATGGTGCCATTTACCTGGGCATTGCCTTTTATTATGACATCACCTGCTGCAGTGATAACAGATGTTATATCTTCCGAGTCACTGTCGCTGTCAGGCAGCTCTACAAGCGCCATTACCTGTCTTATCAAGTTATTTACGCTTCCTCTCGAATATACCCTATAGATATTACTAGCGTCTATTTGTTCGGTTTTTGTGATGCAGCTGCCTATATTTAGATTTGCAAAGTTGCTATTAGATATTTGGGCAGTATTTGGCAATGCAGCTATAGCCATATCTAAGCCTGCCTCTCCAAGCCAGAATGCCTGGGTAAGGTCTCTTTGTACATTTGATATTCTTTGTTCTGCGATACTCCTACCCGCAAACCCAAAAGAGATAGTGATCAAGACAGCTATTACCATGTAAGATACTATTAATACAAATCCTTTTTGGTTATTATATAAAGGAGTCTTCATAGGTTTCTCATCTTGATCTCTGAATTAATAGTTATGGTTATAGGTTGAGGTATTGCTATCTGTAAGAATGACGCCTTCTGCCCAATTATAGTTATATATATCGTATTAGCTTTTGCAGGGTCTCTCCGAAAGGCAAGTTGAGAGATATCATTTGCGGCTACTCTTTGAGTCGTACCATCTGTCTTTAAGATCTGCCTATTATTCAGACCTCCGAGAATATATTGTATAGGATCCGACCATGTAGTTACCCCTGCATCTGATATATTTGTGGGTATCTGAAATATTATAGAGTTATGGTTTAGGTTATCCTCAGGTACTCCTGTGATCGTAGAAGCCCTTGTCTGTCTCAGGTCTTTTGTTATTTCATGAAGAGCCCTGCGTGTCTCGTTTTGCAGGTCTACCTTAGAGCCTCCTATATACCAGGAGTTTCTTGCATGAGAGAGAAAGCCGAACAATACGCCAGTTATTATAGAAAATATAAAAATAACAAGGACCAGTTCTATTAATGAGAAACCTTTATTTTTTGTGCTCATCTCGGGTATATTAATGTTATGAGCCTGGCAGGGGACGATAATAGATTATCAGAGTCCAGGTCTTCGCCTCCATCAAGCTGTCCGTTTAGATTTTTATCTTCGCCTATTACTCTATTGGAAGATTCTCGCCATGATACACTTATATATACCTGAAGCAGGCCAGGCGAAAATTGATTTACTTTTATCCAGCCATCTGCCTGATCAGCAGCGAAACCATCCGGCTCAAACCTGGTGTTGTTATATGTAGCCAAGATGGTATCAAAATTGAAGTTTTTGATCTCTTCCATTTTATCTTGTATAGCTATATTTGCGAGAGTAAGGTTGTTCGCATTTTCATTCATAGAAGAGAGCCTTGCAAACAACATCAATAATCCGCTAAGCGCTATTACCACTATGGCAGCAGCTGTTGTGAGTTCTATAAGCGTAAAACCGGGATCTGACATCAGTCGTTTTTTCATATGCTTAGTATATATTCTATCAGATATCAGAAATATTTCAATAGCAATAACTTTACCCTGTTTAAAATAGAAGATTTTTCTTGCCTTTAAGGCGCCTTACTGATAAGATTTTATTACAATTAGGAGGAAAATGAAAGATACGGATAAGAAAACAGATAGACGTGAATACGTAAGGCTTGAAAGTGTATTTCCTGTAGAATTCCAATTCCTTGAAAAAGAGAATCACGGTTCTATAACTGATATCATGCAAGGTTATACCAGGAATATCAGTAAGGGCGGGATCTGCCTAGAGGTCAACACTACTGACCTGGGATTCGAGGATACCTTAAAGAGGAAAGACGTAGATCTCAATATAAGATTTCATATACCGATCTCTCATAAAGAGACCAGGGCTTTTGGTGATATCATATGGTATAAAAAGATAGGATTTGGCTATCCTGCGAAATATCTTATAGGGTTTTCATTTAAGGAGATAGATAAGAATGAGATAAATAGGATATATCGCAATGCCTTGAGGATGTACTTGATGCCAAGGATCGTCTTGGCGCTTGTGATATTTTTGATACTAGGGATCGGGTATTTCTACGCAGCTGACTATAGATTGCAGGCAGAGAACAAGCGCCTTACTCAAAGACTTGTCGAGCTTTCTACAAAAAAATCAGGCTTTGAAAAAGACATAATAGACATAGATGATAAATACAAGGATATAGAAGAGAAGTTGTCGGGTAACGAGAGTATCCTTCAAGAGTACAGAGAAAAGATAAGAGAGCTGGAAGGAGAGACCGCAAGTCTTAAAGAGAAAGAAAAGAGCGCCTTAAAGGAAGATGATAAAGAGACGTTGGATAGGCTTAGCGAGGTTATGTTGGAAAAAGAAAGGCTCTCTGAAGAACTTACTAGCTTAGCAGAAGAACGTAGAAGCCTAGAGAATAGGATAAAAGAGCTTACAGAAAACAGGGTTTTAGCAGAGGACGCATTGAAAGAGTTCTTGCCTTCATTTGAAGTAGTAGAAGGTAAGAGCATGGAAAGCATGTATAGATGGATCAAAAACCATCAGGATAAGTCTACTGGGCTTGTGATAAGTTATGAGGGAGACAAGGATCTAGAGGATTGGTCATTTACTTATGATCAGTCTCTTTCTGCCCAGTGCTTTATATTAAAGTCAGACAAGGACCGCGCAATGAGTATATTTGACTTTTATAAAAAGCGTGCTGAGAAGGCAAAAGGGGCATTTATAAATGCATATGATGCATCTACGGGGTTTCCTATAGAATATAATGTGCATTCCGGGCCTAATGTATGGCTTGGGATAGCTATTCTCAGATACACAGATAAGTTTGATGACACAGGATATCTTGAAGTAGCAGAAGGCATAGCAAATTGGCTTATTAAATTACAGAACCAGGACCCTGATTATGGCATAAGGGGAGGCCCTGATTTTGGATGGTTTAGTACAGAGCATAATCTTGATGCTTATGCTTTTTTTGGACTGTTGTACGAAGTCACTGCAAAGGATATTTATAAAGATGCCAGAGAAAAGACTTTTGAATGGATAAAAGATAACGCATATAATTATAAAGAAGGCAGGCTTAACCGCGGTAAAGGAGATGCTACTATCGCGACCGATACATTCGCATGGGCAATAGCTTCTATCGGGCCTGAGAGATTAAAAGAAGAGGGTATGGACCCTGATCAGATCATAGATTTTGCAGAAGAGAACTGCCTTGTTACAACTGAGTTTATAAGGCCTGATGGAGAAAAGATAAGTGTTACTGGTTTTGACTTTGGAAAACACGAACATCTGGCAAGAGGCGGGGTAGTATCGACTGAATGGACCGCACAGATGATAGTGACTCTTAATATAATGGCTGAATACCACAAGAAAAGAGAAGATCTCAAGAGGGCTTTGGTATATAAAAGAAAAGCGGATTTTTACCTCTCTGAATTAGAAAAGATGATCATAGTAAGCCTATCAAAGATCGGACAGGGAGAAGGATGTCTTCCCTACGCATCTCAGGATGACGTCGATACGGGCCATGGCTGGAGAGCGCCTAAGGGTTCACGCACTGGATCGACCGCAGGTACATCGTACACAATATTTGCAAAGAATAACTACAATCCCCTGATGTTTTAAATAAGACACTTTTTGTGATGAAACAAAAAAGAAATTTTATACTGGTAATACTAATAGCTATTCTGGCTATTAGTATTATCGATAGGTTCTTCTATAGCTATGACGGAAAAAATACAGTAGCGCGCGTCATAGATGGAGACACAATAGAACTATCCAATGGCAGTATGATAAGGTATATAGGGGTCAATACGCCTGAGATACGCCGTAAGGCCGGAGAAGAATGGGTATATGATCCTATGCCTTATGCTGAAAAGGCAAAAGATTTTAATGAAGGAAAAGTATTGGGCAGACAGATCGATATTGAATATGATATACAAAGAAAGGATAAGTATGGCAGGATCCTTGGATATGTGTATATAGGAAATATCATGGTAAACGCTGAACTGATAAAGAATGGTTATTCTGTTATTTATTCTTACCCTCCTAATATCAAGCACCTGGATGATTTTTTAAACGCACAAGAAGAGGCTAGGGTAAATAAAAGAGGAATCTGGAAGGACCTTGAAGATAATATCATCTCTTCAAAAGAGGCAAAAGACAATTTTGGCCTTATCAAGATGATAGATACTGATATAGTAAATACCTATATAAGCGAAAAGGTCCTGATCTTGCGCTGCCCGGATGATTTTAATATCGTAATATTTAGATCTAATTTCAACCTTTTTCCTAAAGATGCAATAAGGTCTCCCGATTCCTATTTTAGATATAAGAGGATAAAGGTATATGGATTGATCAGGGAACACAAAAAAAAGCCCGAGATAATAGTCTATCACCCTTCACAGTTTGAAGTTATATAAGCGCCTATCAGTAAATGTATTGACTAATATCAAATACGCAGTATAATTTTAAATATAAAATAATATGAGGAGAGGCGTAAAGATGGAGACAAAGAAAAGAAGAAAATATCTTATAGATAAGAAATTGCAAGTGGGTATATTTTTAAAATGGCTGATCCTGCCGGTTGTGGCAATATTTATCTTTTTGGCATATTTTAAAATAACCCCTGTTACATTGATCGTAAGTATAATCGCGCTGATCCTTTTTTCCTGGAGGCTGCTTATACTCTCGCACAGATTGGCGGGCCCTATCTATAGGCTGGAAAAAGACCTTGAGGCTATAGCAAAAGGGGATTTTCATATGAGAATAAAATTCAGAAAAGATGATGAATTAAAATCTATATCCGAAGGTATCAATAAGATCCTTGACGAGATAGAAAACAAGTTCACTAAAAGATAAGGAGGGATATGTATGACCAGAAAAACCAGAAGGGCAAAACAGAAAAAGAAGAGAAAAGGTAAGAGGCATGCGCGCAAATAAGAAAAGAGTAGCTATACTTACTGGCGGAGGGGGTTGTCCTGGCCTTAATGCTGCTATACGCTCAGTGAGTAAGTCAGCTATACTTAACTATGACATGGAGGTTATAGGAGTAAAAGATGGTTACCTTGGCCTTATAGAGAATAAATATACCCCGCTATGTTATGAAGATGTCTCAGGCATCCTTGCGGAAGGAGGCACTATACTGGGCTCTTCGAATAAAGCGAATCCTTTTAGGCACCCTGACTCATCCGGAAGATTTAGAGATGTCTCGGGCCAGATAGTGGAGAACCTTAAGGTTATGCGGATAGATTCTTTGGTATGTATAGGAGGAGACGGCACTCTTAATATAGCATACAAGCTCCATAAGAAAGGGGTCAAGATTGTAGGCGTACCAAAGACCATAGATAATGACTTAAAAGCAACAGATTTTACCATAGGTTTTGATACAGCCTGTGTTACAGCTACCGAGGCAATAGACAAACTGCATACGACAGCACAATCTCATCATAGGGTAATGGTGATAGAGGTCATGGGCAGGTATGCCGGGTGGCTGGCATTGTATTCTGGCATAGCAGGGGGAGGTGACATCATAATACTTCCGGAGATGCCTTATGATATTAAAAAAGTCTGCAGTGTTGTAAGAGAACGCAACAAAAAAGGAAAAAGATTTAGTATCGTAGTGATCAGTGAAGGCGCAAAGCCAAAAGGCGGGAAGATGATTGTTAAGAAAATAGTCAAAGACTCTACTGATCCGGTCAGGCTGGGGGGTATAGGAAATAAGATAGCGAACGATATAGAAAGGATAACTGGCCTTGAGGCAAGGGTGACAGTCCTGGGACATCTCCAAAGAGGAGGGGACCCAAGCCCGTTCGATAGGATGCTTGCAACGCGCCTGGGAAGCTTTGCAACTGAGCTTGTAAATAGACGGGATTTTGGCAAGATGGCTGCCCTAAAAGGAAGAGATATAGCGGCAGTTAACCTAAAAGATGCTATAAGATCCATCAGGAGGGTCAATTCAAGAGACCCTATAATAAAGTCAGCTGTTTCAGTAGGAACGTCATTTGGAATATAGACTAGAAAATACACAACATAAAAAACAGGAAGGTATCGCGATATAGCGTCTTCCTGTTTTTTATGTTGTGTAAAGATAGCATAGATAGTATAATATAATAAAATACTACCTATTATTAAATGAGGAGGCATAGTTATGAAAAGGATATCTATTATTTTATTGATGCTGTTCTTGGTGAGCGGGTGTGGTTTGTCTTTGGAAGAAAGGCCTGCCATAAGGATAGGAAATATAGATGTTAGTGTAGAAGAATTCAATAGGGCATTTGAATCTGCGAATATCGCGCACGGGGGAGAATTAGGTAAAAAAGAATTTCTGGATACGTTTATTTCTAGAAAACTTGTGCTTAAAGAGGCTGAGAAGATAGGGCTGGATAAGGATAAGGACTTTTTAGGGGATATACAGTTATTTTGGGAGCAATACCTTTTAAAAAGAGCCCTATCCAGCAAGACAAAAGAGCTTAGCCTTGCGATAGATGTGACAGATAAAGAGGTAAAGGACTATTACAATGAACATCGGGATGGGTTTTTAGACAAAGAACTCTCAGGGGTATATGATAATATAAAATGGATCTTATTAAAGAATAAACAAAGAGATGCTGTAGAAGATTGGGCAGGTTCCTTGAAGAAAAAGGCAAAGATAAAAATAGATTATGATCTTTTAGGTATTAAATAGGAGGAGGATACTATGAATACGAAAAAACCTGTAAGAAGGAAATATCTTATAGATAAGTCTTTTCAGGTTAAATTTATTCTGAAGTTTTGCGCGCTTGTAGTAGTGTCGTCACTTTTGATAGGGGGGCTTTTATTTTTTCTCCTGAAAGGCTCTACGACAGTAGCAATAGAAAATACCAAGGTAGTTGTAAAGAACACCTCGGATTTTATAATGCCAGTCGTGATAGTAGTGCTTTTGGTGGTGGCTATATTCTCAGCGATCATAGTGTTATTTATGACTCTTTTCATGTCTCATAAGATATCCGGGCCGCTTTTCAGGTTAAAGAGAGAGATAGATTTCTTGAAAGAAGGGGACATGAAGAGGAATTTTAATATAAGAGAAAAAGACCAGCTGCAGGAACTTTCTAAGAGCCTCAACGAGATGTGTTCTTCTCTAAGGATAAAACAGTCTGAATTAAAGGAAAAATCGAATAAATTAAAGACATATCTCCAGAACAAGAACTTCTACATAAGAAGCGAAGAGCGGGGAGAGTTTGAAAAGCTTTTAAACGAAGTAGAATCCATAATAGATTATTTTAAAGTCTGACATAGAATGAAAAGACCTGGTTGTATTATATTATTTTTTTTGATAGTGATGTTTTTTTCTTTTGATGCCTATGCTGATAAAGAACCATCTTCCTTGATAGCAGAATCCAAGTATTTCTCTCTCTACGGCTATAACGGCCTGGATACAGATTCCTTATTGATAAAACTTCAGATGGATTATTTTTTGCATCCTGATACTCTCTTTAGCCAAGACATCTTGGGCGAGCAAAGCGTCCTCGAAGAGACTATGGATGCGATATTTCTGGAAGTCTCTGATATATTGGATATACATATATATAGTTTTCATGGAGATGTCCAGATATTGCCAAACAAAGGATCGCTAAACTCAATATACAGGACCTATTTCGATACAGATTTTAATGAGAGGTCTTTTTATCTATCCAATACAAATACTATATATATATCGTTCGAAGACATGACTCTTGGCATGTTGGGCCATGAGATATCCCATGCCATAATATCGCGTTATTTTGTAGTGCCGCCCCCTTCAAAATTGCAAGAGGTCTTGTGCGGGTATGTAGAATATAAAATAAGAAAGCCGATAGACAAAATAGGCCAATAATACTATTTGACTTCCTAAAGTAAAAAGAGTACAATATTTTTAATCGGCTACTCCTATTCTAAAAGAATAGGAGTTTTACTTTTATCGGGGGATCATTATGTTTGGACCAGAGGCTATTTTAACCAAAGTATCTATTATGCATCTTAATATATTATTTCTTTTGGGGCTTGCGCTTTTTGGCGGAGCTATAGGCGGGAGACTTTTTCAAAAATTGCGCATCCCTCAGGTAGTCGGGTATATAATCATAGGTATATTGATAGGCAGGACAGGCCTAAATATCGTAGATGCGGATACTATAGAGGCCTTGAAGCCATTTAATTATTTTGCATTGGGCCTTATAGGTTTTATGGTAGGCGGAGAATTAAAAAGCAGTATTTTTAAGAAATACGGCAAGAAATTTCTTTATATCCTGGTCAGTGAAGGTGTGACCCCTTTTATCCTGGTCACTGTTTTTGTCGGACTGGTCGGAAGCATATTTTTTGGTTTTTCTCCATTTCCCTGGGCACTGGCAATACTCCTTGGTTCAATTGCATCAGCCACAGATCCTGCTACTACGACTTCGGTCCTTAAGGAATACAAGACCAGAGGCCCTTTGACTACAAATATAGTAGGTATAGTTGCGCTAGATGATGGCCTGGCCCTTTTACTTTTTACAATCGCTTCTAGCGTGGCAGAAGTTCTTTTAGGGAATAGCCATGGCCAGAGCCTGCTTAAAAATATAATGTACCCTGTTTACGAAATAGGAGGGGCTGTAGCTATAGGTGTTTTATTTGGCGCTATATTAAGCTATATCCTGGCAAAATATTCGGAAAAAGAAAGGGTATTGGCTTTTGCCATAAGCACAGTGCTTATAGTCATAGGATTTTCATTGGCTAGTAATGTCAGCATGGTCCTTGCTGTGATGACGTTGGGGGTTTTTGTAGTGAACTTTAGGCCTAAAAAGAGTAAAGAGGTATTTGGGCTAGTAGACGGTTTTACGCCGCCGATCTATGTGCTCTTTTTTGTCCTGGTAGGCGCAAAGCTCGAATTTAGCCATATAACAAGGCCTATTATGTTTTTGATCATTGCCTATTTATTTTTTGTGATAACAGGTAAAATGCTGGGCGCATATATAGGAGGAAGGCTATCAAAATCAGTGCCTAATGTGACAAGATATCTGCCTTTCGCGCTTTTTAGCCAAGCTGGCATAGCTATAGGGTTGTCTCTTTTGGCTGCGCAGCATTTTCCCGGAGATGTCGGGAATACGATAATAGTGATCATAACGACTACGACATTTTTTACCCAGATCATAGGGCCTCCATTTACAAAATTTGCAGTTGTAGGGGCAAAGGAAGTAGGGCTTAACATAACAGAAGAGGATATAATCGAAAAGACATCCGCACAAGACGTGATGGATAAAAATCCTCCTATTGTATACCAGAATATGCAATTGAAGGATATACTAAAGATCTTCAGTGACAATGACAATCTGTACTACCCTGTTATAGACAAGGACAAAAAACTCCTTGGCATTATAACTGTAGAAGGCATAAAGCAGACTTTTTTGGATTCTGACATGAGCGACCTTATATTGGCAGATGATCTAATGGAGCCAGTTGTAGCAAAGGTCAGCGCTTCTACGAATATATCTGAAGTAAAAAATGAGCTTAATAGATATAATATAGAATATATGCCTGTGATCAACGGAGGAGAAAGGCTGGAAGGTTTTATCGAAAGCAAAAAACTCAATAAATACATCTCTACAAAGATCTTGGAACTCCGAAAACAAGCTGATTCCCTGGAATAATAATACTTGCCTGAACCATTAAAATTTATTATAATATTATTAGTACCTTATTAAGATTATGTTAATGGTAGCCATATCACATCTCTAAAAAACAATCCTAAAAAAAGGGTTGTTTTTTTGTTTTTGTTAAAAGAATATGAAAAGAGACGTTTTTTATATTATATGCATAATAGCCATAATAGTATTTTTCTCCTCCTCTTTATTCGCAGAATATGATGAGTCATATTATGTGAAAAGGGGGCTTAAATTCGCTGGAAATAATAACTTTAAAAAAGCAATAGAAGTTTACCAGGAAGGCCTGGAAGTATATCCGAATAGTTATGAGCTTTATTTTTGTATAGGCTGCGCTTATAGGAACGAAGATGATAATAATAGGGCACTTGATTATCTGCTCAAAGCCTCTAATCTGACAGATGAATTGACTGTTGAATTTCATGAGGCTCTAGCAAGGATATATTACGCAATAGGTAAAGAACGCCACTTTACTAGAGAGCTGAGTTTGCGCTTGATCTACCATACCATGAAACTAATGGAGGCTCACCCTGAACTTCAAGAGGATAACACATGGCTTCAGGGGCTTAGAAAAGATGTTAAATATTTTGATGAAGCCAATAAAGGAGGCATTAATTTTACATTGCCGGCGGATGCTGTCTCTCAAAGAGACAAAATGCTTTATCTTGGCAGAGCCAGAAAAATGGCCGCGGAATACGAAGCTGCTATACAAAGAAGAAAAGAAGAAAGACAGAGGCAGAGAGAAGAAGTTTTAAAAGATATACAGCAGTAAGGGCTTTATTAAAAAAGGAGAAATTATGAGAGGATCAAGGATATCCATAATGATATTTTTAATGTTATGCTTATCTTATTCAAGCTTTGCGTGGGATCTTACCCCTGAACAGCAGGCTGAAACGGAAAGACAAAACAGCGCACCACAAAAGGCATGTGAAGCAAGCACTGGCGCATATAGTCAAGCTAAAGAAGATGTCCAGGTATATATAGAAGGTTCTGGGATCGTAGGGAGCGCATCAAGCGACCTCTTGAAATCTGATGATCAGAGCGAGGGAGCAAGCAACAGTTCAGACGGCAGTTCTAGTGATTGGGATTGGTAAGATATCATGAAAAAGAATGTCCAGGAAAGAAGAGTGTTTAGGAGATTTGATCTTGGAGGAGAAGTCAGCCTAAAGTCAAAAAATGGCGATGGAGAAAGCCTAAGTGCTTATTTGGGTGATATGGGATTAGGAGGATTCTGTATAGAGACGAAAGAAGAGATGGATCTAGATAAAGATGTGGAGTTTTTGGTAAAGACTGGATCAGTAGATAGGCCTCTAATGGGTACAGGCAGGATAAGGCATATAGTAGACAGGGACTACTTTTATCGGGTAGGCATACAATTTACACAAGTTAATGAAAATAAAGTCAGGCATGTTATAAAAAATACGCTTGGATGGCGCAAGAAACACCTTCTCCCCAGATATCTCAGGAGGGAAATAGTCTTTTCGCTGAAGGTCTTGCCTATAATAGCCGCAATATCATATATAGTTTTAACTTTTTCAACAAAGGCCCACGAAAATAATATAAAGGAAAGAGAGTACAGGGAAAGATTCAAGGAGGCCATGATACATTATCTATATAATGGATGATAAAATGTTAAATAATTTAGTTGACAGACAATAGGGATTAGTGTTATAATCACTATAGTTTAGTAGTAAATAAGTGAGTAGAAGTCTTTAGCCGTAGGGCAAAAAAAGAATTCGCCTTTCGGTTTTTTTGTTTTTCTGCCATTGTTTACTATAATTTTTGAAGAAAGGAGGTAGTGAATAATGGCAAAGGGAACAGTAAAATGGTTCAATGATCAGAAAGGATTCGGGTTTATTACACCTGAATCAGGCGCAGATGTATTTGTGCATCATACTGCAATTCAAAGCGAAGGTTTTAAGACTTTAGCGGAAGGCCAGCAAGTAGAGTTTGAAATAGTCAAAGGCCCTAAGGGTAACCAAGCTCAAAACGTAATAAAGTTATAATCCACAAAATAAATAAGGCCCGTTGTTTATACGCGGGCCTTATTTTTCAAAATCAATCCATCATCAATAATAAATAATAAAAATAGTAGAAATAGGGGACGTGTGAAAAAGGGACAGGCGACACATCCCGCTTATACTTTTGTTTGGAGTAACATCAGGCCAAAGCTCCATTCAACTCCCTATCTAGGAGGAATAATTCGCTATGAAATTTTCCAGTGAAGCTCTATTTTGTAAGTGTGGTGCGGAAGGTGGGAGTTGAACCCACATAACCTTGCGGCCATACGGCCCTGAACCGTACGCGTCTGCCAGTTTCGCCACTTCCGCAGATCTTCTAAACGTAACATAAAGTATACTCCTATTAAGCAAAGCTGTCAATAATCTATCCAGGTTACGAATTGCAGTATTCTTGCTTTTTAGGAGTATTTTTGATATAGTAGTATCCTAAAGGACTTACATGAAAAAGAGTAATAGTATTACCAATAGATCTGCCAGGCGTGATTATTTTGTAGAAGAGACAATAGAAGCAGGCCTTAAGCTTATAGGGAGTGAGGTAAAATCCTTACGGACCGGCAAGGCATCTCTTAATGAGAGTTTCGCCAGGATAGAAAAAGACGAGGTCTTTCTATATAATATGCATATATCTCCTTATGAACACAGTTCATTGAAAGACCAGGACCCTATAAGGCCCAAGAAACTGCTATTGAATAAAAAAGAGATAGTTTATTTGGCAGGCAGTATCTCTCAAAAGAGTTTGGCGCTTATCCCGTTAAAAGTATATTTTAAAAATGGTTTTGCCAAGGTAGAGCTTGGCATAGCAAAAGGTAAAAAGCAGTATGATAAGAGAGAAGATATAAAGAGAAAAGAAGCACAAAGAGAGATTGATAAAGCGAGGAGGTATAAATCGTGAGGTAAAATGTCCCTCGCAGCATAGTAGGAAAAACTAGAGCTGCTCGGGACGAATTTTGCTTCGCAAAATTCGGGGGCGAAAGGCTTCGACTCTCGTAGACTTGGAAGGAGCAGCATGTAGAGGTTGCTAGGGGGCCTCTTTAAACACCTGGCACAAAATAAACGCAAACTACAATGCAGTAGCTGAAGCAGAAGGTATTTTATCTTCTGACGCGCTAGTTGTTGCTTAATTAAGCAACCCGTTTACAGGTTCAGCCTGTGGGGCCTGATAAACGCCGTTAGCAGGCTGGTCCGCCAACTTTAATGCTTTTTAGGGGCGAGACGAGGAGCATATAAAAGGCATAGTTAGTCAGTATCCTGTCCGTCGGAGATTGACTAGCGAAACCAAAAGACCGGGCTAAACATGTAGATACTCTTTTTGAGGTACAAGAGCACGTGGATTCGAATTCCACCGCCTCCACCATTCGGCAAAAGGGGCGTTTTGTAAGTAAGGGCGGAGGGTTCCCTCCGCCGTGAAAATCAAGCGCCGCTCTTTTAAAATAAAGTTCGAACCAATCTTTTCCAGAAATTCTTTCTGGGATTCTAAATTTCCCTTTCGAAGCACATAACTTGCTTCATTTAATGTAGTTACAAATCCCTTAGCTTGTTCGAACCAATTATTGTCCCCATCAGCAAAATTATTAAGGTTTTCTTGTAGAGTTTTCTTTTTATTAAGGAGAAACTCTTTCTTTCGCTTATACTCTTCTTTAGTGATAGTGCCTTCTAAATAGATATCCACTAGTCTATTAATCTTAGTTTCTATATTAGCTATTTCGCGCTCAAGTGGTTGCTGATGGGGACGTGATGACTGGATATCATGCATTTTATCTTTTTCTAATTCTTTTAGGATACTTTTTGTCCAGTTATCACACAAAGAAACTTTTTGTAGAGTAGACCGAATTTGCTTAGCGAGAGATTCTTCCCTAATATACTTTTGGGAGCAGTCTGTGTATCTTTTGGTACAGCGATAATATATATAGTTCTTATGGATTTCAGCAGTTATCATCCTGCCACACTCACCACATTTCATAAGACCACGAAAGATAAACTTATGTTTAGCTTGTCTTGCTTTACCACGTTTCTTTAAGACCCTTTGACACTTATCAAAAAGTTTCTTTGTAATAATTGGTTCATGAGTAGCTTCAAAGCTCTCCCCCCAATATTTAAACATTCCATAGTAGAATGGATTAGTGAGGATGAGGAGGAGCTTGCTTTCTCCTATGAGCTTATTGTTTCTCGTGGTAAAGCCGAGGGATGAGACAGTATACTTGAGTCTCTCAAGAGTATAGTTACTTGTAGAATAGAGTTCAAATATCTTATGTATGAACGGAGCTTTATCCTTATCTATAATGATAGAGCGAGTTATAGGATCATTCAGATAACCGACTGGCGCCATACCAGGGAACACACCTTTACGCACCTTTTGACGTATACCTCGCTTGATGTTTTCAGAGAGATTATCTATATAGTACTTACTTTGCCCGAATGCGATAGATAGCATGAACTTACCTTGAGCAGTATTATCAAAGCGATATGTTGGGAATTTTAGGTCATTTATTACGCCTTTATCTACGAGATAGATGATCTTACCGCCATCAAGCGAGTTGCGCGCCAGTCGGTCCGGATGCCAGGCCAATATTCCCTCGGCTTTACCTTTCTCGAGTGATGAGATCATGTCATTGAAGATAGGTCTGCCAGGAACTTTGGCAGACTTTGACTCTATAAACTCCTGAACTATTTGGATATTCTCTTTAACGGCATACTCTTTGACTTCTGTCATTTGCGCTTCGATAGAGAGGATCTGCCTATCTTCTTCATCAGTGGACTTACGGGCATATAGAAAGTATCGCATGCAAGCTCCTTTCTTGAGGGTAGAGGGAAATTTAGAATCAATCATTTTGCTTTTGAGATACCTATAGATCTCAAAAGTAGAAATGACAAAAGATTGGTTCATTCACTTTATTTTAAAAGAGCGGCGCTTGATTTTCACGGCGGAGGGAACCCTCCGCCCTTACTTACAAAACGCCCCTTTTGCCGAATGGTGGTCCGTTTCCGAATTCGTTCGAAAATATTTCTCAACGCAAGGCTCGGCTGTGTGCTGAGGCTCCGCCTACCGCATCAGCACACAGTGCCTTACTCGCCGAGCAATAAACAGAGTAAGTAAGGCACTATCCTGCCTAACTCGTGTAAATACACTGTGGTGCAGGATGCCGAGCCAGCACAAGCGCTCTTCACAAAAAGCAGATTTTGCCCCCACTC
>JBDRJN010000017.1:0-72089 GCA_043814965.1 Candidatus Omnitrophota bacterium | reverse complement strand
TTAGTTCCAATATCTCTTCATCTATTTTTATTATATCAGGATGTATGTCTGTATATTTAGAAACAAGTTCTGTCCTTTTCTCTTCGAGTTTTGTTATTTTATCTGTTATAGAGATGGCTTTTCTGCCTACATCCTTCAGGGTAAGTTCTCTAAGCCTGTTTTCGGATTTCCGCAATTGATCGGAAGCGTTTTCTAACTGGCCTTCTACAAATTCCCTTATGCTCTTTATTTGCTTATTCTTATCTTCCAAATTATCCAATTTAAAAGCAAGAAGCACTTTATTAAGTATGTCTGTAGCCTCGATCGGACTTTCTGATACCATATCTACACATATCATATTTGTACTCTCTATTATAGATGTGGATATAGATCCGGAGATCCTACTCACCATATCCTGTATTTTTTTTTGAGGATCACTTTTTGTTATAAGGTTTAACTTTCTCAAGGCTTCTTCTATTATAAAAAAAGAATTTATCTTCTTAGAATAACTAGAAAGTTCTGATGGATTTACTCTGGCAAGAGGTACCCTGCCATACAAACTACTGAGCGCCTCTGCTGGCTTGATCTCTATTACTCCACTGACTCTATACAAAACTTTCTGAAGATTTGTATATACTACGCTTACCGCAAAAATAACTAAGAAGAAAAAGAATATAATAAACCTTCTCTTTATAAATATATTCCAGTAATCCCTGAGGTTCAGTTCATAATTAGGAGTCATATATTAGCTATATAGTATATAAATATTATATTTTTCCAACCTTTTCTCTTATTATATCCAAAGACCTGCCTTGCATCTTTAGATCTTTTATTTTTCTTAGCCTTTCCAGTGTCTCTTTTAACTTATAAAGGCTGAATTTACCCTGGGTCTTACTATGCACATCCAGAAGCCCCAGCTTAGTATAATACCTTACGCAAGATGAAAGAAGCCCTGCTTCTTTTGCTATCTCTCCTGTCTTTAAAAGTCCTTTTCCTATTCTCTCTTTACGAGTTAAACTCATAACTTCAAACTTTCAACTTCTAACTTCAAACTTTCAACTTTAGACTTAAGTATGCCTTACAAAACCGCCTTTGTCAAGCTAGCTAGGCGCCGATCCTGGTAGGGCAGGTTTAAACCTGCCCTACCATATTGTAAAAGCAATCTCAGCTGTAGGGGAGGTTTAAACCTCCCCTACTAAGATTGTAAAAGCGGCCTCCCCTACAATATTTAAAAACCATTTAACTCTTTGGTATTAATATATTTTTTATTACCTTTATCCCTCCTTTATAGATCCTAGCTAGATTATTAATTTCACCCATGCTCTCTTTTGGCGGAAATAGCACCCTTTTCACTATAGCTATATAATCCTTAATTCCTTTGGCTTCAATAAGTTCTAAGAATACATAACTCAAGAAATTATCCAATAGTCTTCTTCTAATATTAGGCCCAAATATAACTTTTTTATTAGCAAAAGTCCTTATAAAATACTTTTTTATGCTGCTTATTTTTACTTTATCCAGCATTTCTTTATTAACAGTCGAATTAAAAAATATCTTATTAAGATATAAAGAAGCATATAAAGAGCCTAGAGATTTCCATCTCATAGACTTTTTGATAACGCCACCCCAATCTATATTTTCTTTGTATTTACTCAGTAGTCTTTCTATATCACATATATAACGTAACTGTTTAAAAGAATCACTATTAACTAGATGTATAGAAAGGTATATCAAAAGCTCTTCTGGATCAAGATCATAATACTTTACGCCTTCCCATTCTCTTAGTTCTATCCCTTCCCATAATCCTTTTATCCTCTCGCTCGTCCTATTCATCATAGTAATATCCCAATGAAGCTCTATCATCTTTTGTGATTTTTTATTAAAGATATAGAACCAGTCCCTGGATCTTACTTCTCTAAGGGGGAATCTCATCTCATATCCAAGCTCTTTTAGGATCTCTATAGCTTTATCTTTATCCTTCTCTTTTATCAAAAGATCAGAGTCAGCGCTCTCCCCCCTACTAGCAATGTCTCCATATAGCCTACAGGAAAGCATCATGCCTTTTAGAGGAATAATAGGAATATTCTTTTCGTAGAGAATACTTAGTATATTCTTTAATTCTTTTTTATAAAAATTATTTTTTGTGGATGAGATAAGGTAGGATGTCTTTAATATATCCAGGTTCTCTTTTTGTGTGAGGCCAGCTGGCGCATAAAACTTTAAAGCCTTGTACGTAAGTGAGGCTATGCCTTTTTCACAAGCTAGCTTACTTAAAAGACCCCAGTCAATGCCACCCTGTATCAGATCTAATATTTCTTCCTTATAGCTACTAGCTTCATGCCTCATACAAATAGCTATAAGTTCTTCTGTGGAAGCGAGGATTTTATTCTTATGATTTTGAGGTATCACTCTTTTGACGTTAAGATCTCTTCTAATTCTTTTTCGATCTGACTGGCAAATAATTTTCTATAGTTAAGATTGTCTTTTACAAGTTCATGGTGCTTACCTATGGACATCTTACCCTGGCCTTCTAGAAAATATACTATATCCATATTCTTTACAGCTGAAAGCCTGTGAGACACCAAGATAATCGTTGAATCTTTAAAATAATTTTTTATATTATTGACTATCTTATCCTCTGTCTCTGAATCAA
This sequence comes from Candidatus Omnitrophota bacterium, assembly GCA_043814965.1. Classification (GTDB taxonomy): domain Bacteria; phylum Omnitrophota; class Gorgyraeia; order Gorgyraeales; family Gorgyraeaceae; genus JBDRCN01. The sequence continues at coordinate 69,457 of JBDRJN010000017.1, read as the reverse complement.
TTGATGAAAACGCCTCATCCAGCATCAAGATCCTTGGTCTTTTAGCCAGAGTTCTTGCTATTGCAAGGCGCTGCCTCTGGCCTTGGGAGATCTTGCAAGCTTCTTCGCCTAATATAGTATCGTATTTATCCGGAAACTCCTCTATAAAAGTATCGAGTTCAACCATCTTTGCAATATGCCTTAATTCATCTTCACTTATGCTTGGGTTTAGATAACTGATGTTATCCCTTATGCTTTCATTCCACAAAAATTGGCTCTGAAGAGCCATGCTTACCTGGCTATGTATAGACTTAAACTTCAAGTCTTTTATATTGTAGCCCCCTAAACATACTTCACCGCTTTTTACATCATATAACCTCAATATCAAGTTTAAGATAGTGGTCTTGCCGCACCCTGAATGCCCTATAAGCGCAATTTTAGATCTTGGAGGAACCGAAAAACTGATATTCTCTAAAACATCCTTACCTTCTTCATAACCAAAAGATACATTCTTAAATTCAATACTCGCATTTTTAAAATCAATAAATTTAGCATCTGGGCTTTCTTCTACATCAACTTTGGCGTCTAGCAGCTCTGTCAGCCGTTTTAGTGATATGCGATTCATGATCATGTTGTTCCCAAGGCCTAATACCGCCCCATACGCCCCTATACCTTGAGATAAATATGCCATGATCGCGCCTAGAGTTCCCAGGGTAATGCGGCCCTTTATCACCATGATAGTGCCTACAATACTAATAGTCCCATAGAATAGCTTATTAGGGATACTGCTTGCAAATCCAGAAAGAATCCCAAATCTATAATTCTTTATCTCTATCCTTATATTGTCGCTAAGCGCGTGAAAATATTTTTTTACCATGCGGCCCATAGTGCCTGAAGACTTTACAAAATAAATATGCGAAAAAAATTCACCCAGCACTTTAAATATATACTGCGCTTTCTCTAACCCTTCTTTTTTCAATTCCTGCATCTTGTCTATAAAAAATCTCATCCTTATTATCGTCATGACATGGTAGACTAAGACCAAGAGCAGTATTTTCCAATTAATAAAACAAATAACTATTGTTACAAAGATCAACTTTAAAAAAGTCAGTATTACGTTCGGAAGCGTATTTATTATTATACCAGCTGCGCTGGATATATCGCTATTCATCCTAAAGATATATTCCCCGGTAGAGCGTTCTTGAAAAAACTTTAAAGAAAGTTTTCTTATCTTTCTAAATACAACCTTTGTAAGGTCGATCCTGATCTTTCTTGAGACATAAGCACTTAAATAGCCAGCTCCGGTCCCTATACCCATATTCATAAGATATATAATACCTGCGAATATCGTATATCTTATGAATACCTCCATGTCTCTCCCGAGGATACCCCTATCAAGGACGATCTTTCCTATATAAGGATTTATCAAGCCAAAGATCATAGAGATATTTCCTACCATAAGCAGTATCAGCTCTATCTTCCAATAACGTAAGATAAACTTATTAAACCTGGAGAAAAGCCTAAAAGACTCTTTAATGGTCTCTAGAGTCACTTTCTCAAAATCCTTTTTTATGATCCGATCTTCCATATTTATAATTTTATCCTTAATAAATAATGAGTAGGGGAATTTTCTACTTTAAATTCGTACTTATCTATTTTATATTCCGTATCTTTTAAAAAAATTTCTTTAAATTCCTTATACATCGTCCAATAATAACAATATTGAATGCCTTTTTCTTTAAGAGTATCCAATATATCTTTTGTATCGCGTCCATTGTTTTTGCTTACTATATAGACACGTTCAAAGTATAAAGGCCCAGCATGTTCCATGAGAGGATTGGCCTGGAATATCACTACGTCTTTATCTTTTGTATTCTCTTTAAGAAACTCGACCCTTTTATAGTTATAGTACTTACATCCCAATACTGTTTTTCTAAGCTCAGAAAGATTTACAGTAAAAGAGAATATTACTAATAACGCCGTGAGTATGTAAAAAGGCTTAAATACCATGGCTTCTTTTGAGATGACTCCAATAAAAATCAGCGCAATAGGTACAGCTGGGAGAAGATACCTTATGCTAGTATCAGGATTATTGAAAAGAAATATTGTAACCAAAGAAATATAAATAATAACTGTGCTTAATAGAAAATGCCTTAACTCAGGCTTGCTGCTGAATAACTCTTCTATATTCTCGCCTATACCATAAAAGATCATGATGATAAGCGGAAATGTAGTAACAAGACTTCTGATCGGAGAATTTATAAATAAACCTAATAATACAGATATCAATATAAAATTTAGTAGATAATAAAATTTTATAAGAGATCTTTTATCATTACTTTTATTCAATAAACCTACTACTATATAGCCTGTAAATAAAATCGCGCTAGATACCAAGGCCTTCTTCAAGGAAAAATTATACGGTAGATGGCTTGTTGCATGAAGCCCCAGGAGATGCCCATAAAATACCAAGTTTGATAAAAAATATGCGGCTATAGGCACAGTAAATCCTAATAACATGGCTATGATATATTTAAACTCATTCTTTTTTATAAATACATAGCTTAGAAAGGACAGGTATCCTGTTATAAGCGCCCACATACCTGTCCTGAAAAAAAGAGAACTTCCCAGAAAAAAAGCGCTCAAGAATATATCTAATGAACTTTTTTCTTTTTTAAAATACCTGGTTATATAATAAAGGCTTAACATCACTAAACATACTGCTGGGAGATGTTCCCAGAAAATAATGCTATATAAATAAACTGGCGATCCTATCAAAAACGATGCTACCAGGATATAGTAAAAAATACATTTTTCTAATAACATATCCAGTATCTTTAAAAATAAAATAATACTTATAAAAAAAGATAATAGAGGGAAAAAGAGTATCCCTCTATCACCTAGAAACGGATAAACTAAACTAGTTAAATACGTAAAAAGAGGGGAACAGGTTATAAATAGCTTATTATCCATTACTTTAAAAGACCTGACAGGATTTAGATAGCTATAGCTAAGCCCCAGTTCCTGGCCTGGATAATCTATATCAAGCCTTTTCCAGTGATTGAGATAGAAACTTTTCATCTGTATATACTTTGTACCCCCGTCATTAGCGTATATACCTAAAGGCGGTATAGAAAAATATACTATTACCAGGATCATCGCTATCACTATAATGACAATCGTATTGGTCTTCATCGCAGCACCTCTTTATTTAATTTATTCCAAAATGATTTATCTTTCCTAAACTTCATCTCGTAAGTTTCAGTGTTTTTGATAAAACCAGACGCTGTAAAAAAAAGTTTATCCAGTATAGGCCTTTTGGTATATATAAAAAAATGTATCTGCTGGGTAAGTAATTTTATGAACGCGTCTTCTTTTTTTATTGGCTTAAAGGATATATTTTTAGACTTTTTTAGAAAAAATACCTTGTCTACCTTTGCGCTAATACTGCTATTACGCGTAAAATCTTTATGGTTCCATGGTGTTGAATATACATAATAGGATCTTCCACATTTTTTAAGCGCTACTACATCATCCCCTAATACCTTGGATCTTCTAGAGAGCTTTGCAGCTGTGGTCTTGCCTCCCCCGGAAGGCGCAAAAAATAAATACGCTGAATTACCTTTGATGACAGCTGAACCATGCAGGAGCAGGCCATTTTCTGAAGCCAGCATTTGAGAATAACAAAAAGAAAACAGCTTTGTATCATAATATTTATTATTTTTTTCATATTTATCTGAATAAAGATGCTTTATTCTTTTTGCCTTGATATTTATAAATGTATTCTTATTAAAATACGACTGCGGCTTTAGAAGTTTACGCACATCCAATGTCTCTGGCAAGATAATATCTTTTGGCCTTTTAATGCCTTGATCTATAGATTCTAGATGCCAGCTATTATCTGGTATATTTTGTTTTTTATAGAAAAATCTATTAAAAGTTGAAGGTATTATCTTATCTTTTTCTCTTAGAACCAATGATAATCCAGAGATCTTTATTATTTTTGCATTATCTTTAGGCATGATCCCCTTTTCTAAATAGGTGATCCTACCAAGCAACCGCTGACACTGGTGCCGCCAGCACAAGTGGCAGCAAGATCTCCTGGTCCGCACAGTCCTTGTGACGCAACAGTACCTGTATAGCAATCCCCAGCATAAACACCAATACCTGCGCCGCATAAAGTAGTCGGATCCTGGCCTGAGACACATTTATCCGTAGCAGAAGTTCCTACTTGGCAATATCCTGAAACAAAATTCCCGCCATAGCAAACACCGCCAGTAGCACCAGTTCCTACCTGACAAAAGTCTCCGTTAGCATCTTGGCCATCATTACAATAACCATATGCCGTAACACCTAGATTACAATTAACATCACCGCCAAGCGTACACGGCTGAGTGCCTCCCAATGCTGGCCTTATATTAGCTCCGAATAAGTCTGATACAGTAGGCGCTTTATATTCTTTTTTTTGGGATTTTTTTTGTTTTGTCATATGCTTTTAAAAAGGGGACAGACACCTTTTTATTTTTATATTTTATATATTTAGAAAAAAGGTGTCTGTCCCCTTTTTGTCATTTTTCCAGCAATATAGGGCCTTATTCTTTATCCCGCCAGGGTAATGATACGGGTAACAGCGGTGGCCTATAAAACATAGATACTGATATTTACATCCTTTGCATTCTGGTATCTCATTTAGGTCTATCTCGAGCGGCTTTCTAAAAGAGTTCATAACGCTTGATCCTTCCCAGATCTCTTTTAAGGATCTTTCTTTAAGATTCCCTGCCTTTACATGCCATATTATCTCACATGGCACTACCCATCCGTCAGGCCTTATAGCGCACTTTGACATCGCAGCCCCGCACGAAGGTATAGTTATCTTATCGATAGACGGCTTATAGTCTTTGACTTTATCAAGCTTTTGCTTCTGGCACAAGTAAGAGCTTGACTGATTTATAAAATCTCCGAACTCTTCTTTCATTTTAAATACGCTTTCAACTGCCTCTTTCTCTTCTTGGGGGTTAAGATATATATCTTTTACAAAACAAGCTGAATTACCTGCGAAAAAAACATGATTAAAACGTATGGAGTTGCCTCCTATCTCTTTTCCTAAAAGGGCCATCTCTCTAATATCCCTAAAATTGATCTTATTTAATGTCGCTGAGAGCATTACATTTATACCTTCACTCCTTAAAGCCTTTATGCCTTTTATAGCAGCCTGAAACGCGCCTTTTCCTCTCATCTCATCCATTATAAAAGCATTTGAGCCGTCAAAACTAACTACTGTGCCATTAACTTTATGCTCTTTTAGCCACTTCGCCATATCAAGATCTATTAAAGATGCATTTGTATTTAAAGAAATATTCATATTTTTTCCATTTAGATACTCGACTATTTTTTTAAAATCAGGATGAGCCAATGGCTCTCCCCCAAATAAGCTCAAACTCCTTATGCCTATTTCATACATCTCATCTATAACACTAAGGAGCTTTTCAGTTGTCATATCAAGTTCCTGCTCCCCTAGATTTCTATTTAAGCAATGCTTGCAGCTCAGGTTACAGAGCGAGGTGATCCCAAAACACATCCCCTGCAAGGGAGGGATATATATATAATCTTCTATGAAATTTGACATTCCTAATTCATTTATAAACTTATCGAGGTCGTTTTTTACTATTTCCTTGTCTTCTATATCAAACTCTTCCGAGACTTCATCTACTATTCTTTCTTTTGTAGTCTTACCATCAAGCCTGGACCAGATGAATTTACCTGTCTCGTTAAGCGTATTTACGCGTCCAGAGTCAGGATTAAAAAGCAGGCCTATATCGTCTTCTTCATTGAATATGATCTTTTGGTTTCGCTTTAATAGAGCATTTTTCATATCTACCTCTTAATAGTTTTTATAAGTCCTGCTTTTTTAAGGTCATTTATCAAACTTTTTACATCTATCCTTACTTTTTTAATATCTACTTTGTATTCTTTTGATAAAAAATCCACTATATCACTTTTCTTTTTCAAAGTCTTACAAAGATCCCAGGCCTCGGATGCAGTAGGATTTAATAGATATGGCTTATAACTATCAGTATTAAGTACTACTTTTTTATCGTCGAAATCAGCTACTAACACATTTTTAGATTGCCTTATTCTCATAATAAAATCAAATATTAAAGATTAAATATCAAAATTACATATAAAAATTTAAAATTATAAATCCCTTTTTTTAGAAAATTTATTTTTGAATTTTAATTTGTAATTTTGCTTTTTACATTTTGATCTTTGATATTATTAATTATCCTCGACTCAGGAAACATCCCTTCTTTATACGCGACTTCACAAAACGTTAACGGCGCTAGGAGTGAACCGCTCGTATAATACGCCTCAGCCCTGCATTTACCAAGGCAATATGTCTTAAATATACATCTCCCGCAGATCCCTTCCAGTTTGCCAGGTATATTAACTCTGATCTCTTTTAATACAGGGTGGTTTTCCCAGATGTCTTTAATGCTGTCTTTACCAACTTTTCCTAAAATGAGCGTCTCGGAGCTAGAGCCTATGCCGCATATAGAGACCCTCCCGTCACCTAATATGCCGAGTATATTAAAGATGCCGCACACGCAAAGACTTTCTAATCTCATATTTATAAATGGCCTAAAGACAGGGGGGATATCAAATATCACATTTATTTTTGGCTCTTTCTTGAGGCCTTCCCTGAGAGACCTGTAAAACTCTATAGTCTCCCTCACGCTCAATGCCTCTTCTCTTTCATGCATTATGTCTGCCCGGGCAATGCTATTGATAGGATTTATCTTTACTGAATTCGCTCCAAGCGCTTTTGCGAGATTAATAGTGGACTTTATGTGATCCTTGTTGCCCTTCCAGAGAGAGATTATGATCTGTAAGTTAAGGCCTTCCTTTTTGATATACCTGATCCCTTCTAATGTATCTTCGAAAGAACCCTCAACCCCTCTTATATTTTCATGCATCTCGGCAGTAGGGCCATCCAGTGATATAGCTACGTGTCCTGCCCCAGCATCTTTCAATGCCTTAGCCTCTTTTTCTCTTATAGCAATGCCATTGGTCTCTATAGTTATACCAAGTTTTTTTTCTTTTAGGTATTCTAGCAATTGAAATATATCAGGCCTTGTAAAAGGCTCTCCGCCTGAGAGCTTAACGCTCCTCATACCTATCTCTCTACATTCTTCCAAAACCAGGATCATCTCATCAAGGGTTATCTCACCTTTTTTCAGTGTCCTCTCGCTTGAATAAGGCGGATTTATCCAGCAGTGCCTGCATTTTAGGTTGCAGTATTTAGAATATAGATATACTGTTCCTAACGCATATCTACTATTTCCTCTATATAAGCTAGGGTCTTCTAGATAACATCTGTCCATTTTGTATCCTTATATATATAAAATGAATAAGACTTTTAAGTATTATAAAAAATCCTCCTACTATCTTTTTAAAGATAGCTCTTATAAAGCTGGGTACGGATCTTCTATTGTTTCTTAAGAGTAACGCTATGTTTCCCATTATAACATATAAAATCTCTATAAATCTACTTTCGATTAATAAATTTACATCCATGTTGTCTTCAAAAAAAGCACCCGTGATCTTTCCTAGCAAATCTTCTTCGGGAATATACGCTGCGTCCATATAAGCGTGATTATCTCCTTTGGTAATAAATGTCCTTTTACCCCCGCCCTCCTTTAATATCTTTATGACTCTATGGATGATCAATGCTGCATTTTGTCTATAAAGTATTATATCCCCATTTCTTATCTCTTCAGGGGCTATATTCCCTACCATGGCCTTCATGCCGTCTTTCAATGCAGGGGCCATGCTTTTACCCTTAAAATCACACAAGGTCTTTTTATTATGTTTTAGGGCTAGTTCTACTAGCTCAAGGTAAGTTGTGTCTTTCATTTTCAAATGTAAGCTCCAAGTCTTTTCTTTTATGGTGTTTTCTATACTCGTTAAATATGCTCATATATGTCCCTGGGATAGCGCTATTCATATCAAGACATAAGAGTTTTGCTAACTTTTTTATATTATTTTTTGAACCTTCTATCTCCAGATACCACCCTATAAAAGGCAGTTTATCTAAAGTGATCTTTGTCGAGCTATATGAATATATCTCCCTTCTTTTCTCTTTTCTAAAAGCTATTTCAAAACCAAGAGCCTTAAGTATATTTTTGAATCTTTCAACTTCAGATATAGGCATCTCTTTTTCATCAAGCACCTTGAATATCCCCCCGGGGTTATCTTTTGTCAAAGACTTTATAGTAAATAAGCCGTCTTTTTTACTTATCTTTCTTAATCTAATGGAATTTATTCTGGAAAGGGCGCCTGGAACTTTATAATAGATATCTTTTTCCAGTTGTTTGATGGTAAATCTAGCTTTTATCTTTTTAAGTAAAGTTCTTATCTCGCGCGGGGAAGTTATCTTAAATTTGGTCTCTATTTCTTTAGGCATTTTTTATATTATAACAATTATATATACATATTGCAATACAACAAAAAGGCCTCTCTATCATATTAAAATAGAGAAGCCTTTTTATCAAAAATATTTATTATCTAGCGTTTCTTGCCGCCTTTTAGACCTGGAGGATTACCTCGGCCTGGCCCGCCCTTAGGCTCTGGAGGGTTGCCTTTACCTTCGAATCTAGGTCCTTTACCAGGGCCGCCTTTTGGTCCAGGTGGATTGCTTCGGCCTTCAAATTTCTGTCCAGCGCCTGGTCCGCCTTTTGGGCCCGGAGGGTTTATACCTTCTGGCCTAGGGCCTTTACCAGGGCCGCCAGCTGGACCTGGAGGATTACCCTGTCCTTCAAATCTAGGGCCAGCTCCTGGTCCTCCCTGAGGTCCAGGAGGATTGCCTCTACCTTGAGACCTATCTTTCCATTGGCCCATCTCAGTCTGATCTACTACGCCATCTTGATTAATATCTGCTTTCTTCTCCCATGGCCTATCTACTATACTCTTGGGCGGCATATCTTGAGAAACCTCTCCTGCTTCACCTGTATAGCCTTCACTATAACTCCCCTCATTTCCTGTGCTATAAGAAGCCTCTTCAGAACCACCTTGGCCATATCCGCTTTGATCCATAGATTGCAGCTTTCTCTCTAGATCCCTTATAACCTGCTTTAACTTCTGATTCTCTGCTTTAAGCTGTTCCATGCCATCCTGCGTAAACCCACTGGGAACAATAAAGAACATTGCCACTAAAAAAACTAACGCGATACTTAAGATCTTTTTCATCTCCACCTCCTCGTTATTCAAGTAGGGGAGCCTTAAGGCCCCCCTACAATTAAGTTAATGACAAAAATTTTAATTTGATTTGTCATTTAGTCGTAGGGCAGGTTTAAACCTGCCCTACGCTTTTACTCATCAAAATTCCAATGACAGCGCTGCTCCAGCGCCAGCGCCTATTGCATCAGCCCCGATATCTTTCCAGCTGAATCTTCTATCAAGAAATTCCTTTACGAATCCTATAAATAATGTCGAAGTAAAAGAAGCTATCCTTGCCTCACTATCATCCAGGCTTGTATTTTTCTTATATATATTATATCCTACGGTCTCTAGCGCGAAAGAAACCCCGCAATGAAGCGCCTTGTCCCCTCCCAGCCATTCGTCCTTATCGCGGCCATAGGCTAAGTCTGGGCCATAAAAAACACACAAAATGCCTAATATTAGTCCAAAAATAAAATATTTCTTATATGCCGTCATGTATATAGCCCTATTTATAAATAAAAAACCTCAAGCTGGAATTTGCTCGAGGCCTATCAATGATATCTATATGTCTACTATCAATTGTCAGTCTTTCTTTTCTTTTACTTCCTCTTCTTCTAGCTTTATACTGTCAAGTCCGTCAAATACCCTCTCGAAGACGCTCTTAGTCATCTTGAATATAGTATCTTTGCCGCTTATCTTGCCAAGGATGATATCTTCATCTTCAAGCTTTACAGCTTCCAATGTGATAGCTGAGTCATCTCTTTTGATAGTAATGTAATGATCCGGCTTTGATTTAAAAGACTTGGCATATTTATCATCGAATACTATATTTTCTATCTCGAATCTCTTTAATTTATTTATATATGATGTATTTTTATCCAGCAGTTCTTTCTTGATACTAATAGCCCTGTCTTTTGCCTTGATATCTATGGATTCGATCTTATCCTTATCCATTCTTAGCGGATTATCTATAAAGAACTTGCTTATATCTATATTAAGATTGTTTATATTATATCTACGTACTAAAAATACATGGCCTTCCTGGTTTTTGACATATCTATCTCCAGCGTCATCCTTTTCATTGCCTACAAAAAGCTCTATAGGTTCTCCTTCTTTTAAAAGGCTCACTCTTATAAACGGACTGCTAAATCCATAGTCTTCTTCAGGATCGACTACCTTTGCAGCCTCAATATCCTTTATCTTATTTATATGGTCTTTTATCTTTTTAGCATCAATATCAAAGAGCGCTTCACCGCTTTTTACGATCCATTTCTTAAGGTCTCTTTCTTCATCGAGCTCCTTTTTGATATCAAGCTGCATTGATTCTTTTTCGCCATCATACCTAAAGACCTCCAGGCCTTCTATATCATCAGCGTTAAAATCTACTATTGAAAGGTCATACCAGCTGTCGATATCGAGAGCGCCTTCTTTTGGGTCGCTCATGCCAACTATGCCTAATATGTCTTTATCCACAAGATACACCTTCTTTGAATCGCGTTCTCTAAGAAAATTCCCTTCCTGTTGAGGCTTTTCAATGCCTATTATAAGCTGGTTTTTTATCTCATTATCCTTATTAAGCATTGTTATAGATATACCATCTTCGTCCGAAATACCATAATCAGAAAAGAGTTTATCTGTCTTCGAGCGGAGCTCTCCTTTAAGCCCTGAAAAGCTATTTAAGAATTCCTCGGCTTTACTGGCCTTGGCCCTCATATCCCACTTTGAAGGCATGGACCAGCCTTCTCCTTTTTTCTCTAGTTTTAAGAGTTCTTGATCGTTTCTTTTGATCTCTATGGAAGTAATGTCAGGAGTGTCAATAGAAAGCTCCAAGGCAGTATATTCCGCTGTCTCTACCTCTGGTTTCATAAATATATTTTTGGCAAAAAATATACCCAATAAAGCCGCCAGGATCACACCAAGTATTATAATGTCTTTTTTTTTCATAAGCTGATCAAACGCTTTTTAGGTATGCCCACTTGGAGCGTTTTCTTGCTATTATCCTGAACGCCCCGAGCACACACAATCCTATTGGAACTAAAAATGTACTGAATACCCTCCACCAGGCTTTGCTGGCAGAGCTAAGTCTTTTTAAGGTACGATCTATGCTTTGTTTGCTTCTTACACCAATAAGCTTTTCACCGAGAGTGATAGTATCTATAGAATTAAGCAAGAAAGACATGTGCCCGCCCTTATCAAAGAGTTCTTTAGTAAGCATCTTGGAACACCCTGTAAGGATCAATTTGCCGGGCTTAGGAGAAGAGCCTATCTTCTTCTCTTCTACATCATAGCTTTCCTCGCCTTCAGGACCTTGAGGCCATCTGGGGGCATCTTTCCCATCATAAGCATCAGGGAACTGGCCCTGTACCAACACTGCCAAAGGAAATGTCTTTTGTTTCATAGGAGAAGGGGCGCTGAGATCCTCATTCGTAAGCTCTCCCTCATGGAACTTTACCTCCCATGCCTCTTTGCTTGATGTAAAAAGTATGTCTTTTTTGAGCTTCAACTCCTCTATCTTTTTAGAATCTATGTTAAGCGCGCTCCCCCATAGATAAAAAAGCATGTCAAGCCTTGAGGTTATAGAGAGGTCTCTATTCATCTGTTCCGCGATTATCTTTATCTGCATCGGGAGTTTTACTGGAGCTGAGACAGGGATTATGCCAAAGAGTTTACTTCCCGTAAGCTGCACTATATCGATATTGGTATCCATCAGTATATCCTTATTGACGCCAAGGCCCCATTTTTCAAGCAAGGTATTTATTTCCGGCTTTTTGTCAACAGCGCTTATTGTAAGTGTGCCCGGGCCAGCAGTAGTGTATTCGAATTCATTATTCTGTATACCTAAAAATACGGATCCGCCATTTACCAGGAATTTATTGATCTCATAGCGCTGCCTGTCATTGAGCTCTTTTGGCTCTATGACAATAAGTGTATCTGTCCCGTCAGGTATTGGTTCTTTTCTTGAAAGATCTATTCTTGAGACTGCATACCCCTCATACTCAAGTAATTTCACTATATATTCATAGTCATCTTCTCTAAGGACCTCTTTTTCAGTATCTCCCAGCTCCTCCATCACATCCTTTAACTTATCTTCCTTTATCTTTTCCTTAAAAGGCGCGACTAAAGCGACCCTGGATTCATCCTCAAGGGTCATCTTGTATATCTTTGATATCAAAAGATACTCGAGCTCAAGAAGATTGCCTGGCATGACCCTGGGAATGATCTCTTCTGATTTTTCCTTATAGGCTATAGATAAAGCTGAATATATGAGCTTTACCCCGACTTCATCTGCCTCGACGCTCCTTACCTGGAATGGCTTGACGCCTTTTTTTTGTATAGACTTTTCAAGAGAATCCTCTTCTTCCTTCATCACATTAGCTGCTTCCAGGTGAAATACCTTATAGTTAAAATTTCCCTTTGAAGCGATCTTGAACTCATCAAGTTTATCCCTCACGTCTCTTTCCAGGGTCTTTAGGCCTGAGGGCATCTTGTCTGAGGGAGAGATATACAGCTTTACTGTGATAGGGGCCTTGAGGTCCTCTAATATACCGCCCGTTGCCTTGGATATTGTATAGATCCTGCCTTCTGTAAAATCAGACCTGCCTATAGGCATATCAATAAGGATCAGGTTTACTACAATAAATATAGCAAGACTTATAAGGCCTGCTGCTGTAAACATTGATTTTGCTTTTACCTTGAGCCTTGTCTCAAGCCAGAACCCATTGAGCGTGAGAAAGATAACAGTACCTATAATAAAGTACAAGAGGTCTCTAGCGTCTATAACGCCTTTCTGGAACGATGCAAAATGCTGTACCATGCCAAGAGAATTCTTGAAAAATGTCCCTAACCCGGGTATCCATCCGTCTATAGGAGTAATAGCAAAATCTGTTCCCAGCATAAAGAACATAAAACATGCCATCATTGATAAGATAAACGAGACTATCTGATCCTTGCAAAAACCTGATACAAATACCCCCAAAGACAAAAAGAACCCTCCGAGGAGTATTGCGCCGAGATACTGGCATAAGATCACACCAGTATCAGGCTTGCCTAATATCATGATCATTATAGGTACAGTAAGGGTTGAGATAAGAGCGATTATATAAAATACAAAGCTTGCCAAGAACTTTCCTATAACAAGCTCATGTGTCTTTATAGGAAAAGTGAGCAATAGCTCCATGGTATTGCCTTTTCTGTCCTCTGACCAGAGCCTCATCGTGATAGCTGGAAGAAAGATGCATAATATCATAGGAAAGCTATAAAAAAATCCCCTCATACTCGCATCAGAGACTATAAAGAACTGCGTCATGAACATCCCTACAGATATAAAGAGAAATACCACTATAAATATATAAGCTATCGGTGAACTGAAAAATGCCTTTATTTCCCTGCTAAAGATAGTAAATATGTTTCTCATGGCTGACTGATCTGGTCCTTTCCTTTATCTTTACTCAAAAGCCATATAAAAGCCTCTTCTAGGCTTGCCTGCTCGCGCTTTAACTCTCTTATGTTCCATTTCTTTTCCTCTATTATCTCATTAAGCCTCTGGAGGACCGGCTTACCTGTCTTTGCGCTGATCGAGAACCTGGAATATTTATTGGACTCTACGCCTAAAAACTGCAGTTCATCTATGGTCTCTTCTGCCTGTAAAACATTTTTTACATCATCCTCTGGGGCCTCGACTATTAATGTGATATGCTCTCCTTTTGTTGCAAGCTGGGCGATCTCTCTGCGAGTGCCATTGGCTATCAAGTGGCCTCTATTGAGCATCACTATCCTGTCAGCTAATGCCTCGACTTCCTGGAGTATATGAGTTGAAAATATGATCGTCTTATTCTGGGCTAATTCCTGGACCAGCCTTCGGATGCTTATTATCTGGAGAGGGTCTAATCCCGCAGTAGGTTCATCAAGTATTAGAACTTGCGGGTCATGTATAAGCGCCTGCGCGAGTCCTACTCTCTGACGATAACCCTTGGATATCTCAGAGATAGTATGTTTCCAGATGCTTCCTATGTCGCATTTTTCCTTTACCCAGCGAAGCCTTTCTCTTAATTTATCTCCTCTAAGCCCCCTTGCCTTACCAATAAAAATAAGATACTCATCTACCATCATATCATCATATAAAGGTACGCTTTCAGGCATGTATCCAATGAGTTTTCTTACTTCAAGGGGGTTTTGCGTGACATCGAAACCGCCTATTATGGCTGTTCCTTCCGAAGGAGAGATGTAGCTTGTGAGGATGCGCATGAGAGTGGTCTTGCCTGCGCCATTCGGGCCTAAGAGGCCTAATATCTTTGTCTTTTCTGCTACAAAAGACACTTTATTGAGCGCCTTGGTCTTGCCATAATCCATGCTGACTGATTTTACTTCTATCACGTCAAAGCCTCCGCACTATAGTACCTAAAATCACATCCTACTAAAGAAATTTTACTAAAAATTTTGAATTTGTCAAGAGATTGCTTAAATTTTTTATCTTAATAAAAAATTTATTAAGCCCTCAGCCACCGCTAGTACAATTAGTTATTACATTATATTATACCTATTATATACCTTAAAACAAGGGTACCGTCAACCGCGCAAGTTAACAGCGGTAATAATCTTTAACATCTTTCTATGTATCCTGGAGTTACTTGCTACAATGAAGGAATTTTTTAGCTCTAGCTTCTTGCCATATTTATTCGTTACCTTGCCGCCTGCTTCTTCTACTATCAATTTTCCTGCTGCAAAATCCCACGGGCTGAGCTTGAACTCCCAAAAACCAGTCACCCTCCCGCATGCTACATAACATAAGTCTAAAGCAGCTGCGCCAAATCTACGTAGACCTATGATCTTCTGATAAAAAAATCTTTTTATAGCCTCTAAAGCCTCTATCATTTCCTTACCCCTATCATAATAAAATCCAGTCACTAAAAGCGCTCTGTTAAGCTTATCAACGCTACTTACTTTGATAGGAATCCCATTTAGATACGCGCCTTTATTCTTTTCAGCATAAAAGAGTTCATCTTTGATAGGGTCGTATACAACTCCCAGGATAACATCATTATTTTTAGCCAGAGCGATGGATACACAGAATATCGGAAGGCCATGAGAAAAATTATTTGTACCATCAAGCGGGTCTATAACCCAGGTGTATTCTGAGGAAGTCTTTTTATAAATATTCTCTTCGGCTAAGATATTATGGTCCGGAAAATATTTTTTTATTAAGGAAACGATGGCTTTTTCAGACTCCACGTCTACTATGGTCACAAGGTCATAAGACTTGGTTTTTCTTCTGACCCTGATATCCTTACGAAAATACTTCTTATGTATTTCCCCTGCTTTTTTAGCAGTTCGTATGGCTATATCCTTAAACTTTTTCATCAGCCTTTCAATAACTGAGCTGCTTCTAGATTGCTAGTTGTTGAAAGTATCACTTTTACAGGGCATCCCCTTGTCCCGCAAGTAGTAGCATAGATATATGTGATATTGATGCCGCTTTGAGCCAATACCTCTGATATGTTCTTCAACGCGCCTGGGCTATTTTCCAATTCTACTATCAAGACATCGTTTTCCCTGATATCAGTGACTCCCGAATCTAAAAAAGCGTCGATCGCAGCTTTGTTATTATCTGTTATGAAAAGAAGGCCCGCATCCTGTCCGACTTCTGTAGTATACCCCAGGATCGCTTCTATGTTGATGCTATGGTTAACTAAAAAAGACGTTATCCTGGAAAGCACCCCAGGTTCATTTACTACTCCTACATAGATCTCTTTTCCCAGCGTTATCTTCTTTATCATGTGCCCTCTCTCCTATCGTTGTAATATATAACTATTTAGATTTTTTACTATCCTTTATAAATAAAAGCGGAAAGACTATATCGCTTATACAGCACGGAAGCCACACTGCAAGGAATAAAAACAAAAATATTCCGATATAAATAAATACATTCATATTGCCGCCTTTAGCCATGATAATATGAAAAAGCGATGCCCAGGTGCTTACCAGGACATGGCCCGCGTGAGGGAACTTTGTAGAAGGATTAAAATACGCGATTATTATGCCGATTATAGCCATACCTGATATAAGGGGCCACTCTTCTATGAATCCGATATGGTGATGGCGGTTAGGCATATCAAGCAGTATCTCTCCTAAATAAGGCAATGTCGAATCACTCAGGGTCGCTACGCCTATAGAACCTATGAATCCTATTAAAAATAAAATGGGGAGGTTGCATTTTTTTCCTTCTCCTTTAGGGCAGGTATGAAGTTTAAAAAGAGAGGCTGTCACAAGCGCGCTCAATAAGACATGCAGTGGATGAAATACATAAAACATGCTATGCGCGGTTTCATGGGACATGTTTTTAAAAATCAGCATCAAGGCTATACCGCTCACTGCGCCAATAGCAGTAAAAGGCATGTGGTGCCTTAACTCGTGGACGATCTTATTCATAATATCTTCTTATCTCCTATGCATTATATTTTATACTAAGAAAAAACCACTTGCAATCTAAATTAATCGCAAAACACCCCATAAAACATGTAGGGGAGCCTTAAGGCTCCCCTACGCTACATGTTAGACAATTTATGAATACAGGCATTCCTGATAGCTATTTTCCTAAGTCCTCTGGTAATATATAATCTCCAAATTGTTTCTGCGCTTTAAGAAGGCGTTCTCTTTGCTTGCTTAATACACTAAAAAGCACGCCTGGAGCTTTTTCAACATTTTCTTTATGGAACTTTTCTATCCTATCAAGTTTTGCTAAATTTTCAGGGACCCTTATAGTGAACTGCTTTATATAATCTTCTTTTGAATAGCCTTTATTCAACACCTGGCTAAAAAGAGCTTTTAGGTCATTGTACTCCGGGATAAGGCCTGTAGGGCTTTCTATTGCCTTGACATCATTATGTATGCGTAGTTCTATCCATTTTACCCATACATGTTTGTCTCTTACCCCATTCAAGAATTTTCCGTCTTTATCCCTCAAGAAATAATTCACTCCAAATACAAGTGGGGGATTTTTAAGCTTCTTCCCAAACTCAAGATTATTCTCTATATATTTACCGAGAGGTATGGATATAAAATCCTGTATGCTCATCAAGTTTATCTCAGGGACACCCTCTTTTCCTACTGTAGCAAAAGTAGTCTCTGTCTCAAGTGACGCGCCATATGCTATAATACCGTGCTCCCAGTCAAAACTTTGCTGTACTGGTACATAGCTTTTAGCGTCTCTCCCGCCATACATTACACCAGACAATTCTACACCTTTAGGATTATCCAGCTCAAGATCTACGTTCTCCAATGCCTTTAAGCTGACAGCATATCTTGCATTTTTATGAGCGCACGGGATCTTATTGCCTTTTGTATCTACTTTTCCTTCATACCAATCTCCTGAAAAGTTAACACCATCTTTAGGAACTTCCCCTTCCATGCCCAGCCAGTAAGGCTTGCCATCCTTGACAAGGATATTAGAGAATATGACTTCCCCGGGATTATTAAGCACCTTATGTATGACCGGATCATCACTTGAATTGATATTCTGTATGATGCCGAATATGCCTGCTTCAGCATTTACTGCCATAGCCTTGCCATCGACATTACGGAAATACGCAATATCATCGCCTAGTATTGTCTCTCCGGAAAGCATGGCTGTAGAGGTCTTGCCGCATGCGCTAGGAAAAGCTCCTGCCAAATAAGTCTTTCGATAGTTCGGGCCTTGTATTCCCATAAGAAGCATATGTTCAGCAAGCCATCCTTCCTTATCAGCTTTTCTGATAGTAAGGCGAAGCGCCAGTTTTTTTAAGCCCACAGTATTACCCGCATACTGTGTATTAACGCTATAAATAGTATCTTTTGTATGATCAATATAGATGCGTTTATTTTCCGTGTCTACGCTTATCATATCTTTATCCATCTTGCCTGCTGAATGCAAAATACTGAAAAATTCTGCTTGATCGTCTTTGTTAGTGAATGTATTGTAAGCTGGCCTATAGAGAAGGTCTTCGCTGTGAACCACATACCACGAATCAGTACACTGCACGCATAAAACACTGAATATAGAATCAGTAGGCCCAAGCGAAAGAAATCTCACTATCATAGTACGGCCCTTCATAGAGCCTTTGAGTAATCCCCTTATCTCGCCCAGTCCTTCTTCTCGTTCTATCTGGTTTAAGGCCTTATTAAAAGTATCTTTTTGCGGGACAAGATATTTTGTGACTTCACGGTCCCTTCCCTGGTCTTCTATCCCGTCAAAATGATACGTATGGCCTTTGATCTTCAATGGTTTTTCTTCTCCAGCTAAGACCACTTGCTTACGCACATAAGATATATCCTTCGAAGAATCACTGCATATAAATATATCTCTTGGGCCGCAGAGTTCAGCGGATCTAGCTATAAATTCATGCACTTTAGGATTAGCTATAGCGCATAGCTTATCATGATTAGGTCTATCCATCTTTGACCGCAGTATTTCAATATAGGCCTTTGTCATCTATTTTTCCTTTACAATGTTAAGGTTATTCAACTGATCTTGGAGTGATCTCGTCTTTACAATGTTATACAATTTAACATGTTTACCAAAAAAATGCAAGCCTATTTTATCATTTTACTGCTATTTAAACTAAAAATAAAATACAAATTACGTTTGGGGTTTTTTGTCTATAGCGGTATAATCTATACTCCACTAACCAAAAAAAGAAGCTGGAAAAGGACAATAAATGATCACAAAAAATACAAACAATATACTCATAACAGGTATAACATCCATACATGGGTGGCCGATCTACTTGAAATTCAAAGAAAGATATGGCAAGGCCGTATATGGGATATCTACAGAATCTATGTCACGCTTTTTTAAAGGCGACAAGAATGTATTCTCCAACAACATGGAAAAACTTTCAGCGGTAGAAGAGATATTCAATAAAGTCCAGCCTAAAGCTATCGTGCATGCAGGGGGAGTATGCGACCTCGATAGGTGTGAGAGGGAACCTGATTTCGCGCATGAAGTGAATGTCATTGGCGCACAAAATATAGTCAACCTGTCAAAGGATATATATCTATTATACATCAGCACTGATCTGGTCTTTTCAGGAAACACCCCCTTAGATAACAGGTATTCTGAATCATCCCGATGTGATCCTGTTAGCGTAATAGGCAGGACATTCGTTAAAGCAGAAAAAGCTGTCTTAGATCATGATACAAGCGGAATAATACGCCTAGGCCTGCCTATAGGACCTTCTGTCTCGGGGACGAAAGGGCCTATAGATTTTATAGCAAAAAGACTAAGCACTAAAAGAAAGATGACGCTCTTCCATGATGAGGTAAGGTCATTGATAACGACCGAGGACCTTGCGCATGGTGTTCTAAATTTCTTTGAGAAAAAAGGAAAAGGCGTATTCCATTACGGCGGGCCAAAAGAATACAGCCTGTACGATATAGGGTCACATCTTGTAAAGACCCGCGGATATAAAAAAGAGTACCTTATACGTTCTTCACGTTTTGACGAAGTGAATGGCCCTCCGCGTATAGGCAGGGTAATATTAGACTCCAAGAAGTTCTATGACTTTACTGGCTTTACGCCTTCTGACGCCTTAAGACCCGATCGAAACTCAAAATATAATGATTTTTAAATAGGAAAAATCTCTGAGCAGCTATAATAATGTGTGCTCGGATAAAAGAAGTGATTTTGATCTAATTCTTATTTATACGCCCAGGAGGGCTCGGAGAGTAGTTCTGGCAGTTCCCATGATGCCCTTTGATTTAGAGCGGAGATTGTCATATTCATTACTGAACGCGGTATATTGTCCTTCGAACTCTTTATCGCTTACGCTGTTCTTAGTTTTTGGCTCTTTGATCTCCCGCCATAATAAAGAAAGCATTCTTTCAATTCTCTCTATCTGGTCAATACCTCCCCTGTAATCCCTGAAAGACTTACTATCGGACAAGGTCCCTAAAGGAAACGCGGATATATTATATCTCCATTTTGTTTCCTCGTAACTCCAGCATTTGATAAGAAAGTTTAAAGTCTGTTCATAAGCAAAATTTCTATTATTTATTAAAAGATCGCGTAAAGCGGATGTTTTGATATTAAGGAACTCGGATCTCGGCCTATTAAGAGGCAAGCTCCTTATGGCTCGCGAGACCTCAGGAAACCAGTTTGCCAGAAGTGAATATGTGCCATAAGTATCTACCAGGCTTTTTGCGCTGTACTTGTCCCCTGTTCCAAAATCTCCTATAGCAATATCTGAGCTTGTTATTTCTATAAAACTTCTGAGTTTATCATAGAATTTGACATCCTCATCAACATAATCAATATCACCTGGTATTTGTATGATCCGCTCTGCTTCAGGATAATTATCAAGCACATGCCCCCAGCCAGCAAGCCATGTCTGGCATGTATCAACTGACCAGGTCTGTACAACCTCCAGGGTCTCATATCTTTTATCTTTTATGAAAGTTTCAGCATCTCCTCTTATGACCGTATCTCTGGGTAACACAACGATCGGCTTGGGATCGATCTCCTTGCACCTATCGATCGTCCACCAAAAATACCATTCACACTTTTTATTATTCTCATACCCATGGTATGGAAAAATAATAATTGGTTTTGAATTTATGCTTTTATTAGGTTGTTTTTTCACGTCTTTTCTCAAAACTTCAGTTATAAAAAGGGCCTATGGTTATACTTACGCCTTCCCTCTTCTTGCCTCTAGCTGTTTACGAATATTATATGCCTTTTCTTCAGAGATATCAATTTTCGAGATAACGAAAAGGGCAATAATAGATGTCACGATCGGGATAAAGACATCAAAAATCCTCATCCAGAGCAATGTCTCATTTGCTTGACCAAGGCCTAATTCCTGCTTAAAACCAGTTCCAGTCAGAAGAATTCCTCCTATAAGTGAGGCAATGGCTAACCCCAATTTGACCATCCACCAGTAAACTGCGCTGAACACACCCTCGCGGCGTTCACCTGTCTGGAGCTCATCAATATCACACACGTCAGCCACCATGGACAGGATCAGCGTAAAAAGCGATCCTAAGCCGAATACAATAAATGGCGCGCAGACCAAAAGAAGGTAAGGATGTATTTGGTTATAGCCTATCCATTTCATAGCATAACCTATGATTGAAATAGGGATCGTGATAAAGAAGGCATTTCGTTTTCCTAGCTTCCTTGACATCCACGGGATTATAGAGACTACACCTACAGTGCAAATAGCGCTAAACGTTCCATAAAAACCCAAGAGTCTTCCTCCGGCCCCATAAGCGGCATCCATTGAATCAGCATGTTGAAAAACATAAAAGAATATCACATAAGCAATAAAAGTGGAACTAAGCATAAATCCGTTAAAGATCAGGAACGTTACAGCGCAGATCTTGGCAAATAACTTGTTCTTAAATGTAATAGCAATGCCATTGAGCATATTTTTTAAAACATCTAATGGGGTCTTCCCTTTTATAGGTTTAGGTAAATTACCAAAATGTTCCTTATTAAAGATCGCCGGCAAAATACCAAAGAAAATAATTACAGCTCCGATAATAATAGCTAGGGTCCTCGCGCCAAGAACAACATCTGAGGCTCCTGTCTCAGGATTAGAGAACCAACGTTTACTATGCATAATAGCCCAGCACCATGGAGCGATCAACCACGGCACCTGAGCGAATATCCTGCTTGTACTTTGGAGGGTCGTGCGTTCATGATAATCCGGGGTCATTTCATATCCAAGCGCGATCCAGGGAATAGAATAACAGGTAAATCCAGCGAAAAATAGGACCTGAAAGATCAGAATATGCCAGAAATAATACATTTCGCTACGGCCAGGATAAACTTGGAACATAAAAAAATAAAAAATCCCCGCAGTAATCGCTCCAAAAAATATAAAAGGCCTGCGCCTTCCGTATTTAGTACGAGTATTATCTGAGCTGTATCCAACGATAGGGTCCAAGACAGCATCAAAAATACGCGGGATACACCCAATAATCCCGACCAAAAATGGACTCACGCCTAATCCAAGATTTAAAACAATAATCATCTGTCCAATAAAAGCAGCTTGGCTGTCATTGGCTAATGATCCCATGCCATATATAACTTTTTGAAAAAACGGAATACGGTCTTCTGGAGCTATATTACGGTGAGTCGATTTCTTCTCAGTTTGTATCATTAATGACCTCTTTCTTGATATTAAAGTTTAAAAACATTTTATATCAAAGTTTATATATTATAACAAACTGCTTTGGTGTACGCAATACTATTTATCAGGGAAATTTTAGGATGGGACGGGATTCGATCTTCTTCTCTCTTGCCGTAAATGACCTTCCCCCCCCCTCCATCTATTGTACCACTAAGAAGTTGGTTGTTCAGCATTAATTGATATGGATCCCGCAGCTACGGCTATAGGAGATTTCACAGGAAGAATATCAGAAAAAGAAGGCTAAATTACTCAATGATAAGAAAGACTTACAGGAGCGACTTGGCGAGCTCGCTAAATCAAGCGGCGGATGGCTCGAACCCTCCAAAAACTTCATAACTACTTGTAACGAAGCAGGTTCTATTGCTTGGCAAGGAAACCTCTCTCTTAAAAGAGAAATTTTGAAAATTCTCGGCTCGAACTTTATTTTAAAAGACCGAACCCTAATAATAAAAAGGGCTTACCCTTACGAACTCGTCGTAAAAATAAGCCCCTGTGTTGACTGGCTCTCTCTTTCGGACGAGATACGAAAGTATTTCAAGGGTTCCCTTGAAATAAAGCCATGAAATTTTCAACGAATGGCTCGGCAGACATCTGTGGCGGCTGCCCCCACCCAAAATTTGCTTTTTGTGATGAAAAGAACATATATTGATTTATTTGGCTTGGGATACGAGATTATAATAAAGAGATAAAAAAGTGAAAAGTTACATATTATTTAGATGTTCTATTAGCATTTTTCCTTCTGATAGTTTATCTTTAACATTTAATATCGTTACCCTATTTATTCCTATTTTATCGCCAAACATATGCCTATCTATATTGAACAATTCATTTCCTACTTTCGCCCAAAGATTAGCTTCAGAATTATTGCCTTCTTCCCATAGTTTTTTTTCTACGACAAAATTAATGCCTTTTTCTTTAAGTTCATTAAATTTCTCAAGCCCTATTCTATCTATAAAAATATTTAAACTATCTTGAGAACGGCTAAATACAGTTATTGATTTAATGTTTCCTTTTATCAAAAGAGCGTCTAATATGCCTACAAAACTATTAGGACGCCCTATGCCATCCATTACATCTAAAACTACATGATCTATCTCAATATCAGCTAAGACTTCGGATGGATTTTCTCCTTCTTCAAAAAAGTCTTTAGCCTTTAAGTAATCTATAATATTTGTCATCTTATTTTTTTGTTTCTCTAGATCCAACTTAAAACCTTTTACTGCATCTGCAAACTCACTTATAAGTGCAGGATTATTTAAAAGATCATCGCATTCTTTTACAACTCTTTCTACCATACTATACTGCTTCGATAATAATTGTATTCTGCCGGCTAAGGCATCTTCTGATGAAAACACTGTAGAATTTTCTATAAGAAGCTCTAAGAAATATTTTGATGTTTCAAAGAGTTCTAGATCTTTAGAGTCATATGTTATTTCTCTTCTAATAGCTGAAATACCTTCATCTAAAAGATGGCCTCTTAAAATAGTGTCGATATTTGGGCCTACCTTATCAAATACATAATTAACTTTTTGTTTAGAATCGCTTCTATTGATTTCACGTGTAATATTTAAAAATTCACTAATCTGAGTCTGGATCTTTGATTCTTCTGATTCAGAATTTTCTATGGTGTTTTCTACCAATCCCGATCGCGGACCAGGGGAGGTTTCTGTAGTTTGATTGGGTTCGATTAAGACTTTGCCTGGCAACATTTTGCTGGGGTCAGTCTCTGCATCTGGTATCTCTGAAAGCCAGGATTTGTATAGTTTCACATTATCAACGATCGCTGATAATAACTTATTTACAGCTATCAGGTTCATATATTTTTTATTTTCTTCCTCGCTCGCTTCCCCGCTATTTACCTTTCTACCTAGATCATCAGCTTTCAGCTTATCTCGAAAAGCGCTGGCAATATTGTCTTTTGCGCCTGGTTCTGTAAGCCTTTTACGCGAAGTTATGCCCATTTGCTCACTAGCCCATCGGACAATGGTTTTCTGCGAAAGATCCTTTAATTCAGGGTTTAATTTAACTATATCCTGAAATTTGGCAGTTATTTCTTTCTTTGTTTGTTTCAGATTTTTAAGGCTATCAAAATTCTCTTCCAAAATACCGAATAATTCATCAAAATGTTCTTCTGGGACTACTAATAGGAGCCTGTAAGCAGTATTGTCTAATTCAACTTTGTTCGTCTCGAATTTTTCCAATAGTTCAACTTTTCTCAACAGGTCTTTCCTGGGCAATTTCAAGATAGCTCCAAGGTCATTAAATAAGAGCCTTGACCTATGCGTAACTCTACCTTTAACGCTTTCTTCTAGTTCCTTAGAATCTGCAACCATTTCCATCGCTCCGGTAAAACTTGAATAACTCATTGAGTAAGTTTTTAATTCATGGCTATATTTATCGTAAAGCGCATGATCCTTTGGAATATTTAAAGGATAAATATCGAAAATATTCTGAGGCAATAATTTTTTACCCGATAATACTATGAAAAGCTTTGACTTATCTTCTTCTGATAAATTAAGCACTTGTTTTAAATTAGTATGCCTTACATTAGCTGAGGTAAAACTCCATAGATTAGCCCTATAAAGAGCCCTGATTTCTTCTATTGTCCATAATTTATCTTTAATAGCTTTTAATATGCCAAATGTAGTTTGAACTGAGTCATCTTTTAAAAGCTTGTCCAAATCCTTGGCAGTTTCTATATTAAAATCAGGATACATTGCTAAAAACAAAGCAACTACCCTATTGCCTAATCCTTCTTTGCTAAAAATGGTTTCCATTTTTTCAAGTATGGAACTATCTACTTTTGTTTTAAGCCCTAAAAGTGAATTTAAGTCATCTTTACTAAACTTTCTCCAGTGTTCAAGAATAGTATTGTTGGCAACTGCTGAAAAATCATTGATAATAGCTTTTAATAATTTGAGTTGATTGCCCTCTACTGAATTCCCTGTAACCAAACCTTTTATTATTTCACCTGAAAGAAAGCTTTTGTATTCCCTTTCTTCTGCTCCTGGTTCTCGCAGAGAAGAAAACAGACCTATATTATCCCCTGGGGCAGTCTCCGGCCTGATGAGAAAAGTTAAAATATCCGGGGTTATTTTAGATTCAACCAAAAGTTTAGAATAATATTCAGGGTGATAGTCAAAAGCTCTGATTGGTATATCAAAAACAGGGGTTACGCCATAGCTATCTTCTAGCCAGCCACGATCGTCTCCTATATATAGCTTATATCTATCCCTGCCTGCTTCTGCCATAGCAACAAATAAATTCATAGTTTTTGGGCCTATGCGTTCAGGAGAAATATTCATGATCATAGACAATGCATATAATGGATATCTGGATATAGGGCCTTCACCCATATAACCATTGGCAAGACGATTGATAGCATTTACTTGTGAAATTTGTTCGTCAGTTTTTTTGTAATCCTTTGTTTCATAGTAAACAAATGTACCGTCATCTTTTACTTCATCAGCCTGGGAATAATATTCTAAAAGGAAATCATCATTTAAAAAACTTGATTTAGAAGACCTTAAAACAGTCTCAATGATTGCCCTTGTTATTTCAGCCCTATCAAAATAATATTTATGGCCGCTAGCCCAGCTTGCGTGTTTATCCCGTAAAATATCAACATCTTTTTTTGCTAATGCGCTGATATGTTTCATAAAAAAAACTGGCTCTATTTCTCCTTTACGGGCAAGATAGGAATATCGGTTTAATATATTGACTTTATATTTCTCCCATTCTTCTTTAGGCATATTTTCTACTGCCTGGAAAAGCTGATCAATATTCATATTATCAAAGGCATCCTCATCGCTTGGCCTTGTAAAATCAATATTAGGAAGGAAAAACTGTTCTGTTTCATAGGGTTTTACTATTGGGTTGATAAGCCCTTTATTTGTTTCACTTTTAAGAAAATCTACTATTTCATTGTATGTAAAAATATTGCGAAGAGTATTATATAGATAATTCATCCCGCCTTTCACCTTAAGCCCACTCCACGAGCCATCATCAATAATAAATTCGTAATGTGAATAATGCGTGTATTTATCAATAGCTTTTTTATGTTTTGCATAAAGTTCAGAATAGTTTATAAAATAATGGGGCTCGTCTTTCTCATTATCTATAATACCCCAACTGGTATATGGGTCAGCTATAAGAGGGGTTTCTCCTATTCGCGCGGCAAATTCCAAAGCAAAGCTGGTTATTTCATTATCTGTAATAAATCTAAAAGCTTCACTTTCTTGTGGATGTATCTGGCTTAAAACTTTTTCGCGTAGTTCATCTATTGCTTTCCTGAACTCTGGATCTACTTTATAAGAATAATGGAGCTTTTGTAAAAATCTATTATGAAAATCAAGGTTTTTTTCTTCATCTTTTATTTCGCTGGACTCAATAGGTTTGGTTTCTTTATACGCCTCTTGGATCACAGTTCTTATTGAGGATCTTAATGTTTCGGTACATTTTTCTCCTAAACCAACTATTGTCATTTTTTGTTCAACTCCTGAGAGTTTTGTTAAAGCATATGCAGCCTGATAAAGGTTCATATTTTCTTTTATAAATACCCAGGTTTTTCCATCTCTTGGGATCGTAGCAGCAGTTAATATATTTTTTCTGGCGCTTTCTCTTAATTTAGGAAAAGATATTTCATCCAGGAGAAACCATCCTTCTTTCTTTTCTATATGATTAAATTCCATATCATTATATTCTATTGCTTTCAATATAAGCGAAATCCACTGCTTTAATTCAGATTCATCTTCATAGCCTTCCTTTGTCCTAAGTGCTTCAAGCGCTCCTTTTTTATATTCTAAAAGGATCTCATCCTGCGTTAAAGCCCTTGGGTTGCCATCTTTATCTATTTTAATCAATGATTCAATTGGTTTTAATAAAACTTCATCAGTTATTTCAGCGATAGTCTTATACTTTCTTTCTTCGGTTTTAGCCTCCAACTGGATAGGCTCTTTGGCTGATTCAAGTTCCGGCACTTTTAATGCAGGGCTGCCTAATGCATAACTAAATGGTAAGTCAGGATGGTCTGTATCTTTGAAGAATCTATCAAATTCTTCATCTCTATTAGCTTTTCTTTTAATCTCATTAAAGAAACTCGAAATGTCGTCCTCGACTTTTTCTCTTTTCTTCTTATTTTTATCGCCTGGCAGAATTTTTCGCACAAAGTTATTGGCAATTTTTTGATATTTCTTTATTTCATCTTTAGAATCCATGGATATAAGTTTAAAATCCTCTATGCCTGATTCATCTTTTGAGAGCACTAGAAAATAGTCTATCCTATTAATACTTGCTATCGTTGCATATTTATCCTCTGATATCTTTGTAAGTGATCTATATTGAATGTTGATATATTTTTTGAGTGACGGTGAAAGGCCATGTTTTTTTGAATAGCGTTCTAAAAATTTAGATTGCCTATCTTCTATTTGATCAAGCCTTTCTTTTGAAACAGGGAAACTTTTTGTTTTAAAAGCCATTCCGCTTAAGTTTAAAATATAATCAACCACAAGCTGCGCTTTTTTATCACTCGGAGCTGAATCTATGTCTCCCAGGAATTTTAGTACTTCAGCGGACTTGGCGTCTCGATTAATTGAACTTATATTTTTTGGCTTTATACCATCAAGCTTTGCGCCTATATCTTTCTTGTCAAGAGGGATGTTTTTCGTAGGCTGGGTGGGGTTATTTGTTCCCGTTCCGCGACCAGGGGAAGTTTCTGTGGGTTCGCTGGAAACCAAGCTTTCTGCTTTCTTCTGCATAATAGAAACTGCCCAGCCATAAGGACCCATATACCCACGCCTTAAGTTCTCTATTTCTTTTGCGCTAGTCTTCATATCTTTAGAGTCTTCTAATAACTTGAAATCTGTTAGCTTAGGTGTTATATAGTAAAAACCAAAATCGCCTCTTGGGGAATTATTATCCGTTATCATAAAACCATTTGGTTTCATGCAATCCCCTATCTTCTTTATAAAAACATTATATTTCATTGGGATGTCCAACGCTGCCCTTTGGTAATAAAAATCTATCTTACCATTTATTGATTCAATTAATTTGTCAGAAGGTTTAGTAATATCATCCTGCATAAAGATAATTTCACGTTCTTTCTTAGGAGAATCTTTATCATATGCCCAGTTAAATTTAATACGAAGATTACCTGATTCGTCATTATTAATATCTATTATGTCTTTAGATGTAACACCTATTGATTTTAACTCACCTGTTAAATATAGCTCCAAATCTCCAATAAGTTTCCCAACATCTCCGAATCCTGCAAAATATTTTTCCTTAGAATATTCCTTGTATAGATTTTCTTCTTCTTGCGAAAGCTTGGTATTCTGCCAATAGTATTTAAGTTTATCCAGGAAAACACTTCTTGTATCAACAAAATAAACCTTAGTAGCATTTGTTGAATATAGAACATTTGATACGTCTGCTCCTGCGCCTCCATATAGGCCTACAAAATCCTTATTACCAGGATTAACCATATCCTTAACTGCTTTGTCATGATTAATATACGGTTCAGCCAATATTGGGATAAGCAACTCATCGGCCTTATTATCTTCTTCTATATAACCAACCATCTTATCAAATCCCATAGTCTTTGCTACCGCAATGCTATTACTTGGTTCATGCCCTGGAACCAGCTTATAATCAAACACTGCTTTTCCTTCTTCATCTATCCTGGTAAGTAGATTATAGGTATTACTATATTTATCGTTTGTATTCTCAAATGCATCAATATAGGCATGATTATGCGAAGCAACTACAAGAAAATGCCCCTTTTCAAGCATCTCTTCTGACATAGCATAAGATAATGCTGATTGATATTTTGGAGACGTAGTTGAACCCATCTCATCTATAATAACTAAAGCCAGGTCATCATCATCTATAGCATTAAGGAATGTTTTCCAGTATTCTATTTCATGGCCAAAGCTGCTTAGTTTTCTATCTATTTGCGCAGTTACTCTATCAATATAAACTACATGGTCGAATATTGGCATTTTCATTCCCCCATTAGGAGCATAACCTGTAGTTAGCCCTGACAAAGCATTCCATATAAGGGTCTTTTCAGCAAAGGTCTTACCTGACATATTAGACCCTGAAAAGATCTTTACCTTTTCATTGTCGTTCATTGTAAAATCTAAAGGCACCTGTTCATCCTTTGTCTTCACAAGATTCCAGGCATCTTGCATATCTATAGTAAGATCGTTTGTAAATTCAACGGGTTTCCATCCCTGATAATCCATTAAATATGCCATAGTCAATAAAACATGCATCTTAAAACTTTCATTTAGTATTTCATCAAAACCGCTTCTTCTTTCAAAAGGATTACTATCTAGCTCGCCTTTCAACATGCTTAATTTACTGGATAAGTTTCTGATCTTACTACCCACAAAATCATCATGAACCAGTTTAAAAAGATAATCCTGGTCTATATTATCGCCAAAAGATATTTCTCCATTTACAGCCTTTTGAACTAAAGGAAGATCTTTGAGTTCTTTTTCTAAATTTAACTTTGCATCCTTAGATTCTTTTAATAAATTAACCCAATAGCCATCACCCGGATTTCTCTCAACAATCTCCGAATAATTCACGATATCTTTTTCTTTATTTTTTATTTGCGCCTCGCAATCATCTATTCTTTTTTGCAGGAAATCCGGATTATCCTGTAATATTCTGGTTATTTCTTCACTGCCTTTTATGAGGCTTTTTTGGTATGCCTTTTCTTCTTTTATATTTTTTTCAACTTCAGCTATTTTCCCTGGTAAATCATTCTTATGTTTTAAATAATCAATGCCTGTCTTAAATTCTCCGAACCAGACATTAAAAATCTTATCAAAATAATTAGCAAATTGATGAAGATGGACTGAATCCGTACTTTTTAGCTGCCCTACAAGCTTTTCAACCAAATTCTCATCTGTCAATAAAGCTTTTATATAATAAAAACCTATGACATGAGGCGGTGCGGAGAATACAGTGCGCGATAATTCATTATCAACAAAAGGATAAAGCCTGTCTGTCTCTTCTCTTAATATAGGCCAGATATTTTCATCAAAAAGAGAGACAGGTGGTATTTTTTCTTGAGCCTTTTCGTTTATATCTTTGCATATCTTTTTTAGGGATTCCCTAATATCTGTTACATAAAATTTGTCTTCCTTTACGAGTTTTTCACCTGTAATTTCAGTAAATTTCTTTGCAAGAGCTGTGACTTTATTCTTGAATTCTTTTTCTTGTGACTTATAGCCCTCTGATGACATATTGTCTTTATTTTCTATCCAATACCTGTGGTCCTCTTCATACAATTGCGCAAGTTCAGATTCTATAGAAAGTAAATTTTGCAATTTTTTGATTTCTTCCGAAACTCCTATATCTTCATACGCGAGGCCTGTTAATTTTAAGTTCATATCCAATATGCCCAGGAATAGATCCATAGATACATCTTTATTTTCATCTTTAACTATCCTATTCCTAAAATCAGGTATAGCACTCTCCAAAAACTGTAAATTAAAGCTTTCGAAACTTATATACTGTCTTGCAAACACAAGTGAATACATTAGATTACCTATACCCAAAAGATCTTCTCTCATGGATTCTCTAAGTTCTGGTTTTGATATTAATTCAGAAAACATCTTTTGACGCTCTAATATTTCCTTTGAATCATTCGAAGAACCGAGCTTTAATATGCTTTGAATCTTTGTTATATAATTAGGGTTTTTTATTTTCCCAAGATCTGTACTAAGTATCGGGGAAAAATTGCTGAAATCCCTATCCTGGCTAAAAAGTTTGAATATAGGCTCAAAGTTATAAATTTCTTTTAGCTTATCATTACTGCCAAAACCATAACCATAATGGTCTATCTTATTAGGAGACTTATATTTTAATTCCAGCTTATTTTTTCCATCGTAACCAGGCTTAATATCTAATACATTTTCATAAGGGAAAAATGCAAGGAAATTTCCTGTTTCCTTTTTTAATCCTTCTCTTTCTTCTTCTGTGTATCTGGTAATATTTTTAGGTAGGTGATTTGGATTTGGTTCTACCGGCTCTATCTTTCCATCAAGAAAATTCTGGGAACGGTCTAAGATGCTTTGCGGCAGCCCAAGTGCTTTTGCTACATCTAAAGCACTTGAATCTCCGGGGCCATCACGCAATCTATTAGTAAAATCAACCGTATTGCCGTCAACATTTATCTCGAAATGATAAAATTTAGTTCCTTCGGCCCCATTTAATGTATTAATAAATTCTTCGTTATGCGAAGCCATCATGATATGTGCATTATTATCTTTAATAAATTCGGCGGTTGCTTTTGAGAACTTAGCCTGATCCTCAGGAGAAGTCGTAGAATACCCTTCATCTACAAATACTAAGGAATTGCTTGATATATCTTTTATGACAGGTTTCCAGTTTTCTATTTCTTTGCCAAATGCGCTTAAGTCATTATAGCTGTCAGTAGAGGGCCTGTCCAAATAGGCAATATGGTCATATATACGTAAATTTGCCTCTTTAGCCGGGACATATCCGAAAGACTGGCCTAAAAGCTGTATAAAATAATTCTGCTTTAGATAATGGGATTTACCGGACATATTGCTTCCTGTTAAAACAACAACTGGTATATCTTCTGGGCTATCGTTTAATACCTGATCTTTCTCTTTTTCTTCATCGCTCCAATAATGCTCTTCGGCTTTTTTCTTTTCTATAAATAGCCATCCATTTTTATAGCTAGCTGGTTTTGTATCATCATAAGTTACTTTTGCATATTCATCATTAATAACTAGGGCAGAAAATGTCAAAAACGCATTGATCTCTTCTACTGAATATTCCAAGCTTTCTAAATTATGCATTAAATCACTTATTGCATCCCACTTATTTTTTTCGACCAATTCAATAAAACCTAGGAGGCTTGGGGCATTTGTCTTGTCTATGTTACGCTGCAAATTATCCGCTAAAGCATTTAAGACTTTTCCATCCTGGCCAGCAATCTTTCTTATGTTATCTACCAACTCCTGCGCTTCTTCTTTATAGTAATCTATTGTCCTAATTTTTAGCAATGCCTCATCTTTCTTTGACATTTCGTCTTTTATCGCAGATTTTCCTGCTTTTTTAATATCGCCTGACAAAGTATCTTTATTAATTATGCCTTCATCTATAAACTGCTCTATCCTTCTCTTTGCAGATTTGCCTGATCCAAAAGCCCCATATCTTTCATTTTCATCTATTTCCCATAAATATTTATAGGTATTTATCCATTGATATACACTAGAAGAGCTGTCTTTTAATTCTTCTATTTTTTCACTGCCCGCATCTATTAAAGACGTAACGGCAAATTGCCTGTCAAGAATGTCTTCTTTTTTATTCAAAGGTTTATTTACTAAAGATAAAAATATTTTATCTTCTCCTGGTAAATAAAATTTTTTATTTTTCCGAAGCGTTCCATCTTCAGCCTTGGTATAAAGCTTGGCTTCGGAAACGTTGTATAGAATATTTCTTTGTGATCTTTCCTCTTTATTATCAGATCCTTCAGAAAAAAGGGACTTAGCTCTTTGGGTTAACTCATAATAAGAACTTTTGTTTGATTTTACAACCAAGCCTTTTTCTATAGCCTTGTTTAAATCATTATATATTGTACTGGTTGAGATTGTCTTATCAGGATATTTTACTTTCCAAATCTCATGATATTCTTTAACTGTAAATGGTATATTTACATATTTACTTTCACTAAGCAACATGGCCATATCTATAGCATTTTTACCTTCCTCTTCAGAGAATCTACCTTTATTATCTCTTGGAATATTTTTTTCTGATTCAATTGTGTTGTTCTCTAACGCTTTATACACATCTTTGATCCTCCCTATTTCCTCATCCTTATTCTCCTTGTCTGTCATGTGATTGATTCTTAGGCAGGATTTTGCAGGCAGATCTATAGCATATGCTGTATTATTAATAATAAATATAGCGGATATTAGTAAACTAATTAATGGTTTTTTAAACTTTGACATAATGTAGACAAAAAAATGGCGTCTTGGATAGCCCATGACACCATCTGCGTTAAAATACTTCTTATTCAATCGTTAACGTATTATACCAAAAAAAGTTAGGATTTGCAAGGAAAATTTTTTTACGCTACCAAATTTCCAACTGGTGCACCTAGCGCTTTTGCAATTTTTTCGATGTTAATTAAACTAACATTTCGTTCACTTCTTTCTATGCTGCCTATATAAGTCCTATGAAGACCGCATCTATCAGCAAGTTCTTCTTGAGACCAACCCTTAGCTTTCCTAAGTTTTTTAACTTTAGCCCCAAATTGTCTAAGAATATTGCTTTTCATACTATGAATTATCTCATTTTTGCTACTTATTGTCTACGATACTATAAGTAGCATTTTATCTTGACATTTATGATGACTATAAGTATCATTATAGCATGGATAGATATTTTAAGTTTTATTTGGAACGGATTATAGCAGGGATAATCATAACTATAGTCTATTTGATAATCAAACTAATATCCCAAGCCAAATAAATCAATATATGTTCTTTTCATCACAAAAAGCAAATTTTGGGTGGGGGCAAAATTTGCTTTTTGTGCGGGGAGCTTGAGCTGGCTCGGCATCCTGCCCCACGGCGTATTAGGTATGAGTTAGGCAGGATAGCGCCTTACCTACCTCATCTTTTATCAAGCGAGTAAGGCACTGTGTGCTGAGGCGGTGGGCGGCGCCTCAGCACACAGCCGAGCCATTCGTTGAAAACTTTAAGGCGCTATTTCAAGGGAACCCTTGAAATAGTTTCGTATATCGTTCGAAAGAGAGAGCCAATCGAATGAAAGCCCTTTTTCGGAGATAATGGAAAAGGGCTTTCTTGTTGCTAGACATAGGGTTCGGTCTTTTAAAATAAAGTTCGAGCCGAGAATTTTTAAAAAATCTCTTTTAAGAGAGAGGTTTCCTTTTCGCCTACGGCGAATAAGGAAATATTTTTGAGATTTATATGGATCTCAAAAAAATTTACTTTGCCAAGCGACTGAAAGGAGTCCCGAGCGTAGCCGAGGGACAACAGAAAGTTTTTGGAGGGTTAATGCCATGCCAAAATTCTACTTATACGCCAGGAAATCTACGGATGAAGAAGATAGGCAAGTCTTATCTATTGAATCGCAAATAAATGAGTTGCGGGAATTCGCAAAAAAAGAGTCTTTAGAGATAGTTGATGAGTTTACTGAAGCTAAGACAGCTAAAGAGCCGGGACGGCCTATCTTCTCTTTCATGCTTAAGCAAATAGAAGCTAATATTGCCGAGGGAATTTTGGCATGGCACCCGGACAGGCTTGCCCGCAATAGTATAGACGGCGGAAAGATTATCTATCTCGTAGATACTGGTAAGATCATAGACTTAAGATTCCCTACATATCGCTTTGATAACTCTGCTCAAGGTAAGTTTATGCTCTCTATCGCATTCGGGCAGAGTAAATACTACATAGATAATCTTTCTGAAAATGTGAAGCGTGGATTACGTGAGAAACTACGCCGAGGCGAATGGCCTGGATGGGCTCCGCTTGGGTATATCAATGACTTTAAGGATCACTCTATCTTGCCTGACCCAGAGAAAGCGCCATTCGTCCGAAAGATGTTTGAGTTATATGCAGGAGGCAACTATTCGCTTGAGGAGCTACTTAGAGAAATTCATAGATGGGGCATTTTAGGCAAGGCAGGCAAGCCTGTCCGAAAAAGTTCGCTCGCATCAATCTTACGAAATCCTTTTTATTATGGAGTTATGAGATTTAAGGGCGAACTTTTTGAAGCAAATCACCCGCCGCTTGTCTCTAAGAAACTTTTTGATACTGTCCAGGAAGTTTTGAAGCGAAAGGCTAAGCCTATCAAAAAAGGCGCGATTAAGTTTGCTTTTACAGGCCTTATTAAGTGCGGCGAGTGTGGAGCGTATATCACAGCAGAGATTCATAAAGGCCATACCTATTACCGATGCACTAAGAAGATAGTCAAATGCTCGCAAAAGTTTCTTAGAGAAGAGGCTTTGCTTTCGCAGATAAATAAAGCTATCCTTAAAATTTTTATAGATAATGAAACTAAAGATAAAATGATGAATAGATTGGGCGAGTTATCCAACGGAGAAAGCAAAGCCTCCTCTTCTCTATCTCGCCAAGCCCATGACAAGTTAAAGGAATTTGACATTAAGATTGAACGCCTTATTGATCTTTATATCTCTAAAGAAATCTCGCAGGAAGAATATCAGAAAAAGAAAGCTAAGCTACTTAACGATAAGAAGGAATTACAAGAGCGGCTTGGCGAGATAGATCAAACAAGCGGCGGATGGCTCGAACCCTCCAAAAACTTCATAACTACTTGTAATCAAGCAGGTTCTATTGCTTGGCAAGGAAACCTCTCTCTTAAAAGAGAAATTTTGAAAATTCTCGGCTCGAACTTTATTTTAAAAGACTGAACCCTATGTCTAGCAACAAGAAAGCCCTTTTCCATTATCTCCGAAAAAGGGCTTTCATTCGATTGGCTCCCCCGCGAGGACTCGAACCTCGGACAACGTGGTTACGATCTGACTCCGATTACTCGGAGAGTCGGACTATACCTTTGCCATAGCTGTTTCCAGCTTTAGGCAGCGAGTGTCTAGTCTCTGCACCTTTCCGCCTAGGCGGACTTGGCTCAGGATTGACCTACTCTATAGGCTTTCCCTGAATTTACCCGCTTTCCCACTCTAATGTTTCCATTAGAGGCTGCTAACTTTGTGCGAAACGTTTTGCGCTCGCTTCGCCGCTCAACAGCCACGCGCTCTACCAGCTGAGCTACAGGGGAGTGTATTTAGTTTAAAAGTCTAAAAGTTTAAAGTTTAAAAGTTATAAAGAACAAAAATTATTCTGGGACTGATTGTATCAAACGTCTTAACATCTTACAGATCACGATACATTCGTCTCTCAATTTATCATGTATATTACTTGTAATTATACCCTGATTCAGACAAACTGTAAACATAGGAATGCATTCTCTGGCTGAATCAAGCGAATGATCGTAAAATCTTTTTTTATCCTTAGGAAACCTTTTGTCACTGCCTTCGGCAATATTATTTGCTATAGATAAAGAAGCTCTTCTCATCTGGTCACCAAGAGAGCTCTGTAATTTATAAGGAATTTTATTACAAAGGCTAAAAACTGAATTTATAAAACTGATCGCTTTTTTATATACTTCTAATCTTTCAAAACTAAAATCTTTGTCATCGGTCATAAAACTTTTAGGCTTTTAGACCTTTAAACTTTTAAACTATATTACGCAACTTTACAACTCGCTTCGCACATTCTTTCCAAGCGAGCATAATTATCATCAACTTCTTTTTGGATTTCGTCCAGGATATGCTTATTTTCTTCTTTAAATAGATGTTTAAATCTGCCTTGAATTTTTAGGAATTCAATGACAGGCTTCCTTTCTTTAGGTTTATAGGTGAATTTCCAGATCCCGTTCTCGACTTCTATTAATGGCCAATAGCCTGTCTCTACTGCAAGCTTTGATACAGCTATAGTATCTTCCTGCGGGAATCTCCAGCCCCTATGGCACATTGATATTATGTTTAAGAATGCTGGGCCGTCTGCTTTAAACGCTTTTTCAGCTTTTGTCACCAGGTCATTCCAGTGAGATGCTGAAGCCTGTGCTATATAAGGAATTCTATGTGCAGCAACTATTGAAGTAAGGTCTTTTCTAAATTGAACCTTGCCTATGCTTACTTTACCAGCAGGAGCTGTAGTCGTAGAAGCACCTTTAGGAGTAGCTCCTGAACGCTGAATGCCTGTATTGTGCACCACTATTCCATCAGCTATAAAATTATGCTCTCCTTCTACCCTTAGATCCAGTGTTGGTTCTTTGCCTATCAACTTTATGCTTCTTACCTTTTCCATCTCAAAATATTCATTGCCCATCAAAAAATTCTGATATTTATACTGGTCAGGATATTTCTTTGTATTCCATTTTTCTCTATCGCTAAAACAAATATAGCCATATTTTGAATCTTTTAAGAGTTTCCTGCTTACGCAGACCATGCCTTTTTTCTTCGTCTGCCAATGGATTTTGCCTACTCTTTTTCCCATTGTCTGCAAAAAGAGCCTTAAACTTTTAAGTAAATCTTCGCTCACCGATACATATCTCCAGCTATTCCCGCATTTATACCCGTCTGAAAGCATCAGGCCTTCTACAAGAGCTTGCTTCTCTTCTAAGGGTAAAGTAAACGCCCATCCGGGAATAGTCTTATTTTTGGCGCCTATACCGACTCCCAAGCTCTTTATAAAATTCCCCAGATTTACGGAATTAGCATATATATAGACCTTGTCTGAAGCATTTAACTTACTTCCGAACACCTCTGCATGGATTTTTATAAGTTCTCTTCTGCCAACTGTCTTTTCAGGAAGAGCAAAACCAACCTCGCCCCTTTTCTCTCTTATCCACCCATCGCCTATATAGAGCCCCAAGTACTTCATAAGCTCCTTACTGGAGGATTTGGGAATATTGATATCATTCAGCCTATTTACCTTGTAGTCGCCTTTTTTTACTTTTGAAAAATCAAACATCATAGACTTAGAATAACCGTTCATGCCCTTCAATGCCACTATTTCATCTCCAGCTTTCATTTCTTCCAGTTTCTTCCACACAAGCTGGCTGGTTTTGCCTATACCATTTCTTTTTAAAACCAAAAACGGATGGTTAGAAGTGGCCTTTATGGAATGGTGAAGGGTAGAAAGTTCATATACATCTTTTACTCCATTATCAAAAACACCCGAGCATTTTTTTAAGGCTAATTTGTGCGTCTTTTGATCAAAAGCATAGACCATATCTCCTGTCTTTACTTCTGTTATCTTTTTAAGCCCTGACTCTGTCATAATCATAGAAGAAAGGCTTAAGCAATTCATATAAGCTTCGTTGTTGTAGCATACATATACGAACTTATGGCCTCTTTCGAGCGCGCCTGAAAGCGACTGAAGCCCTATATCATAGGTCCCGCCATCGCCGCCAAATGCAACAAACTTTATCTCTTTTGTGATCTTGCCTTTTTTCTTTAACGCCCTATAAGCTGTCTCTACTCCGCTCATAGTAGCTGCGGAATTTTCAAAAGCATTATGTATAAAAGGTATCTTCCATGCTGTATATGGATATATAGTTGTTGCTACTTCCAGGCAGCCTGTGGCTGAACCAGCCACTACGTAGTCTTTTGTACCCATCAAAACTTGTCTCACTACTATAGAAGCGCCACATCCTGCGCAGAGCCTGTGGCCGCCTGACAAACGTTCTGGTATTTTTGCAAGTTCTTTTATATTTGCCATATTATTCCCTTGAACCCAGGTAATTTATCTGGTTCTCTATTTTATTTTTCTTTACTATATTTTGTAGATTAGTGTATACCTTCTTTATATCAGCTGGAAATATATCTCTTCCGCCAAGGCCATATATATAGTTCGTTACAAAAGGTTTTGTATTTGAATCGTAAAGAGCGGCTTTCACCTCAGTATATAAAGGCC
Source organism: Candidatus Omnitrophota bacterium (assembly GCA_043814965.1). Taxonomy (GTDB): domain Bacteria; phylum Omnitrophota; class Gorgyraeia; order Gorgyraeales; family Gorgyraeaceae; genus JBDRCN01. The sequence goes on along the minus strand of JBDRJN010000017.1, from coordinate 30,585 downwards.
CGCCTTCTGCAGAAAAAGATTCGCTCCTGTCAAGAATAGCTACAGCTTTCACGTTTTTTAAAGCATCTATAATGCGTTTTCTCGGAAAAGGCCTAAAGACCCTGGGCCTTAAAAGCCCTACCTTCAAGCCGTTCTTTCTTAATTCATCCACTACAAATTTCGTAGTCCCTGCAGTGGACGATAAAGCTACTATAGCGATTTCCGCATCATCCAATTTGTAACTTTCAAGAAAATCATGTTTTTTTCCAAAAGTTTTCTCGAATTCTCTATATATTTCCTGGATATATTCAAAAGAGCCTCTCATTGCTTCTGACTGCTGCCTTTTATGCTCAAAATAATAATCCTGCAGGTCCAATGGCCCATATGTTACAGGATTATCCACATCCAGTAATGGATTTTCAGGTTTGTATTCTCCCACAAAACTTTTTACCAATTTATCATCAAAGAGCTCAATCCCCTCTACTGCGTGAGAAGTAATAAAACCATCCTGGCAGACCATAACAGGAAGAAGTATTTTTTTATGCTCTGCTATCCTTACTGCAAGCATAGTAGTCTCGTAAGCTTCCTGGCCATTCTCACAATAGATCTGTATCCAGCCTGAATCTCTAGCGCCCATAGTATCAGAATGGTCACAATGTATATTTATAGGCCCTGAAAGCGCTCTATTTGCAACAGGCATCACTATAGGAAGCCTGGTTGACGCAGCAATATAGACTATCTCCCACATAAGCGCAAGACCATTCGCAGAAGTCGCTGTCATGGTGCGAGCGCCCGCTGCAGCTGCTCCGACACATGCGCTCATTGCGCTATGTTCTGACTCAACAGGGATCAATTCCGTAGAAACTTGCCCATTTGCAACATAATTTGAGAATTCCATTACGATCTCAGTCTGAGGCGTAATAGGATAAGCTGCTACTACATCAGGATCTATCTGCTTCATTGCATAAGCAATAGCCTGATTTCCATTGAATGGTACTTTTTTACCCATATTTTTACAACCTTTATTTAACTTCCTTTTTCATATCAATACATTTAACAGGGCAAACTGCAGCGCATATGCCGCAGCCCTTGCAGTGGTCATAATCAAAACCGACTTGTTTCCCGTCTTCTACTTTTATGGAAGAATCAGGGCAAAACATCCAGCATTGAAGGCAATTTATACATTTTTTATCATTTTTTTCTGGCCTAAATGTCCTCCAGCTGCCTGTATTATAGGTAGCAGCATTGCCTGCTTCTATGATCTTTCCGCCGATCGGTATTTCTTTCCAGGTTTTATTTTTTTCTACCATATTTATCCTATCTTTACTTCGCTATACGCTCTTTTTATCCCGGCAATATTGGCATTTGTCTTTTCTTCGCCTATTTTCTTTAAGAATTTTGCTTTTACTCTCTCCGTAAGTTCATCTATGGATACAATAGAATTTATTTTAAGCAATGTCCCGAGCATAGGCATATTGGGCATAGGTTGGCCCAGTGTCTCAAGCGATATTTTCGTAGCATCTACTGTGCCGACCTTTCCTTTGGTAAAATTTAGCTCTTTCCTTATATCTTGCGGGGATTTTTCTGTATTTACCAAAAGGATCCCTTTATCGCCCAGGCCTTCTGTCGCATCAATAGCTCCCAAAAGAGTAGGATCTATGACTACTACAATATCAGGGTTAGTAACAGAACTATGTAAATATATAGGTTCTTCGCTTATGCGGGTAAAAGCTTTCATCGGAGCGCCTGCTCTTTCAGGCCCGTATTCAGGAAAAGCCTGTATATATTTACCAGTGTCAAGCGCTGCTTCCCCTAAAAACTGGGATGCGGTCTTTGCTCCTTGTCCGCCTCTACCATGCCACCTGACTTCTACCATCGCCATAACATAGATCCTTTCTAAACAATAAGCTTTATTATTATATAAAAGCAATTCTGGGTTGTCAAGTTATTACAGCCTCCACTATATACTGTCTTTATATCGGCCTGCGGCCCTCAAGAGCTTTTATAAGAGTAGCCTGGTCTATATAATCAAAATTTTCGCCTACAGGTATCCCATAGGCGATCCTGGTCACTTTGGTCTTAAATGGTTTAAGCTCTTTTGAGATATATAAAACAGTGGTCTCACCTTCAGCATTTGAGTTTGTAGCAAGTATGACTTCCTTTACCTTGTCTTCTTTTACCCTCTCTATAAGCTCATTTATACGCAGGTCTTCGGGACCTATGCCATCCAAGGGAGCGATCACTCCAAATAACACGTGATAAGTGCCCTTATAATGTCCTGGTCTTTCTAACAAGACAAGGTCTTTTGGTTTTTCTACTACACAGACTATTTCTTTGTCTCTGCGGGGGTCACTGCATATATAACAAAGGTCGTTCTCGCTCAGGTTCCCGCATTTTTTGCAAAACTTTACATGCGCCTTTACCTTCTCTATAGCTTGCGAGAATTTATGCATATCTTCCGAGGAAGACTGAAGCACATAAAAGGCATAGCGTTCTGCGCTTTTTGCGCCAACACCGGGAAGCCTCTTAAAAAAAGCTATGAGTTCCTGCATTGACCTGGGATAGGCGCTCATCAAGTGTTCCTCATCCTGAGTATCTTGCCGCCAAAGATATTCAGCGCGCTGTCTATGATAGGTTCTTTTTGTTTAAGCTCGTCCTTTGTAATGGAGGAGGGTGGTTTTTCTTCTCTGATGGGTTCTATCTTCTTGTCAGTAGCTATAAAAGAAAGTTTTACATCTGAATCAAGTATCTGGGAAAGAGTGCTTTCTATGGCATCTTTATTTTGCTTTTCCTCGAGCACCTCTCTATGAAAATTAAGCTCTCTGGGAAATGCTATATTTATAGTATCCCCTTTTATGGAATCAGGCTGTCCTTCCGAAAGATAGCTTGATATTGACATCTTTTTTACAGCCATAGCCTTTACCAGGATAGGCCAGGCGTTTTTTACTCTATCTATATCAAATGCCAGATCTTTTGTATGAGGCCTTTCTATGACTTTATTATCAGCTGTCATCATCTGTTTTACGCTATGCTGGATCTTTTTAGCCAGGGTTTCTTTAGAAGAGTCCTGGGGCTTTGGATCAACAGCCTGCGCATTAGATATAAAACTGTCTGATACGTCACCAGCTTCTGGTAATCTTTCAAGTATCTCCTGTATGGAAGAAATAGAATCCCTTGAGGTAAGCTTTATCATGCACATCTCAAGGACTATCCTCTCTGGCAGAAGGCGCTTTATCATATCAAGGCTATTAGACAATACATTCATTATATAGAATATATCCCCTTGAGAAAATGCCCTGGACTGTTCTTCAACCCTGGCTATAGAATCCTTTGACAGACATATCATGTCCTCTTTTGTAAGGCCTGTTTTAACGATCATTATGTTCCTGAAATGTTCCAACATACCCAAAAGAAAGACCTTCGGGTCTTTTCCTGAATCAAATATATCTGTTACGAGATATATAGCGTTCTTAGTGTCTTTATTGATAATAAAATCAGTGCCCTTAAAAAATACCTCTTCATCTATCATGCCTAAGGATTCAATAACATCTTTTAAGGATATTGTTCCTTTAGAAAAAGAGGACATCTGGTCCAATATGCTTTCAGCATCCCTCATACTGCCATCAGAAGACTTTGCAATATACAAAAACACATCTTCTTCAACGTTGAGATTTTCTTGCCTGGCAACATCTTTAAGTTTTGAGGTTATTTCTTTCAGCGGTATCCTCCTAAAATCGAACCTCTGGCATCTTGAAAGTATAGTTGCGGGAAGCTTGTGAGGCTCGGTTGTCGCAAATATGAACTTTACATGCATAGGCGGCTCTTCAAGCGTCTTTAAGAGCGCATTGAATGCCTCCGAGGTCAGCATATGCACTTCATCTATGATATAGATCTTGAATTTTCCCTTGGATGGGGCAAACTTTACGGTCTGCCGGAGGTCCCTTATCTCGTCTATGCCTCTATTTGACGCGCCGTCTATCTCTATGACATCCATACTTATCCCCTCGGAGATCTCCTTGCAAGAAATACATTTATTACAAGGAGTTATGGATGTGCCTTTTTCACAATTTAAGGCTTTGCTTAATATACGCGCGGTAGAGGTCTTTCCTATACCGCGAGGCCCTGCAAATAGATAGGCATGATGAAGCCTGTCCATGGAGATGGCGTTCTTGAGGATAGTAGTGATATGCTCCTGTCCTACTACTTCATCAAAATCCTGCGGGCGGTGTTTACGCGCAAATGGTAAATATGTCATGATATCAAGCTGTAAAGCTGTCTACGTCCTGTTGTAGATTTATAAAATTTCTCTTTCTGCCTAGCTTCTTTAAGTGTTTTAAACAATTCAGTATGAATTACATTATATGGCCGATAAGGTCTTGAGGCTTTAACTCTACCAGCATTATGTACTGCCAAACGCTTATTGATGTCCTTTGTAACGCCAGTATAAGTACGAGTCTTCGCCCTATTAATTAAAACATAGACATAGTACATATACATTTCTATGTGGCGGATCCGCCTACCAAAATTGCAGCGCAATTTTGGTAGGCGAGATCTCGCCATTTTTTGGCTTTGCCTTCTAAAATACACATGAGCGGATCCGCCTCACCAAAATTGCGCGGCAATTTTGGTGAGGCGAGATCTCGCCATTTTTTGGCTTTGCCAAAAAATGGCGGAGAGGCAGGGATTCGAACCCTGGATACAGCTTTTCAACCGTATAGCGGTTTAGCAAACCGCCGCGCTAGGCCACTGTGCGACCTCTCCAAAATTATATTTTAAAATTTTGGAGAAGTCTCGCCCGTCTAGCCAAGCTTTGCTTGGCGGACGAGGCGGACTCTCCAAATTTATGTTTTCTTACTTCTCTTTTCCCTAAAGAATTCTTTTATAAGAAGGCTGGATTCCTTATGTAAGACACCTTCTCTTACGATCATCTTATGGTTCAAAGTTTTATTGTCGACTATATTTATTACTGATCCGCACGCGCCTGTCTTTGGGTCTTTGGCTGCATACACAAGTTCCTTGATCCTGGCAAGCACCATAGCTCCCGCACACATGCTGCAGGGTTCAATTGTAACATACATTGAACACCCTATCAACCTTTCATTTTGAAGGTAATTTGAGGCCTGCGTGATAGCAATGATCTCAGCATGCGCAGTAGGGTCTTTAAGTAATTTTACCTGATTATGCGCCCTTGCTATAACATTTCCCTTGTACACTATTACAGCCCCTACCGGAACTTCATCCTTTTCATACGCTACGGATGCCTCTTTCAATGCCATTGACATATAAAACTCATCTTTATTCACAAGGCCACCCTCACCATGCCCCGCACTGAATTTATCATATATACCTTATCTGCTTTTAAGATATCCTTTTTGTATAATATCTTCTCGATTACATTTATTTTTTTGTTCTCTAACAAAAATCTCCTAAAGACACCGTTTAAAAGCCCGGAGGCAGTAGGCGGTGTATAAAAATATTTTCCTTTCTTTATTATTATGTTGGATATGCAGCCTTCTGTGACCTCTTTTTTTTCATTGGTAAAAATATGATCAAAATAACCTTCCTTCAGGGCCTTTTTATATTCAGAATCATAAAGCAGCCTATTTGTCGTCTTGTGATATAAAAATATATCTCCCGAGAAGACCTTTTTACTGGAAAATCTCGCTCTTTCATCAGAGCACGATAGATCGATCTTATTGACCGAATATCCCGCGTCTCCGTTCTTAGATAAGGCCAGCCTTATCCTATAAGAACATTTGGGGTTGAATCTTTTTTTTATATTACCCAGCTTTTTTAATATATATTCTTTCTTAAAGTCAAAACCAAAATATTCCGCTGACGAAGCGATCCTTTCAAGGTGAAATTTTAAGAGATAATATCCTTTATCCTTTTCCCAAAGCATAGTCTCTATCAACTCAAAACCCTTTTTATTTTCAGGCTCTATAAATCTTTTCTTAAGGTCGCACTCTTCGAATTCTTTATGCGGATCAGAGTCATACACAATACCACTGCCTATGCCAAGCTCTGCACGATTGTTCTTATTATTTATCAATATAGTCCTTATAGCTACATTGAATACGCTATCTCCCCCTGGAGCAAAAAACCCTATGCTCCCCGTATATATCCTCCTGGGTTCTTTTTCCAGCTTTTTTATTATCTTCATGGTGGAGATCTTTGGCGCTCCTGTCACTGAACCTGAGGGAAATACCGCCCTGAATAGGTCAAATATAGATATGTCTTTTTTTAAGGTACTGTTTATCGTGGAGACCATCTGGAACAGTGTCTCGTATTTTTCGACTTCAAAAATGTTTTTTGTCCTGACTGTCCCGGGCCTGGATATGCGCCCAAGGTCACTCCTTAATAGATCGACTATCATGATATTTTCGCTTCTATTCTTTGGGCTGTTTTGCAACTTAAATTCATTCAACCTGTCTTCTTTTAGGTCCATGCCCCTGTCAAAAGTACCTTTCATAGGCCTTACTTCTATCTTATTGCGGCTTTTTCTAAAGAATAACTCGGGCGAAAAAGAGGCTACAGAAAAATCAGATGTCTTTATGAGGGATGAATAAGATACGCTCTGTTTCGCCTTCAGGCCTTCGTATAATCGAAACAAAGAACCAGAAAAATCAAACTTATACTTAAATGTGTAGTTTACCTGGTATGTCTCGCCCTTTCTTATATATTCTTTAATATTATTTACATTCTTTACGTAAGAAGCCTTTCGTATATTCTTTCGTATATTCTTTATGCTATAGCCATGACTGGATGGGTAAGATATATCGAGCTTTTGTCTATGGTTCAATATAAGAGGGTCTTTGTATATACCGAACCATAATAGAGGAAAATCCGTATCCTTTTTGAAAAGCGGTATAAGGCTCTCCTCAGTAGAAAATCCAGCCTCATAAGAGATAAAGCCGCTTGCATAATAACCTCTATGAATATTTTGCTCTATTGCCTCCAAGGAAGGCCTTATATGCTTCAACTCCTTACAAGAAATGATCTTTATAGGGGAGGTAAATAAAAAAGTCTTTGAGTTCTTCTCGTCAAATCTATTGGTCTCGAGGAGAACAAAGTTGTTATTGGGAAGTCTAAGCATTAAAACAACTTAAGAGCCTTGGCTGATCTCTTTGTGTGACTCCAGCCTTCTAAAAACAAATGCCCTTGCGATCCTTGTGGTAGGAATCGCAGCAAATGCGCCTATAAGTAAGCACAGTATCCCTGCTATATCTATAAGAGCGCAAAGCAGGTTAAAAAGGATAATATTCCAGGTGGAACCTTTTGTAAGCCCCCAGCTCTTTTTAAGGGACTCTATAGGGCCTGCGTTTTCTTCTACTATAAAAAACCCAAAAAATTGACATCTTACCGCAACAATGATCCCGGGGATTATTAAAAGCGCTATACCTATAGCTATAGCCAGAGTGTAAGCTAAAGTAGCTAATAAAAAATTGAACACAGAAGATACCCTTGAAAGGATGTCAGAGAAAAATGCCTTTTTACCATCAGATAGCTTAAGCGTCACCCTGGTTATGCCCAGCTCTATAAATGCCTGAGTTATCAAACGGACGATTAAGATAAATAAAGCAAAAAATACAAGCCCTGCTGTGATCTGTTCGGGTGTTTTTTGTATCTGTAAAGGCAGGCCAACCAGGTTTATTATGATGTTGATAGCGATAACAAGCGCTATCAATCCTACAAAGAACCAAAGATTGGCTTTCATTGTCTTCCATCCAAATCTGATCGCCTCACCTTTTGAAAATTTTTGTTTTAACATCTTTATCTCCTTTCGTTATTTACTAAACCTGTCCAATATTGGCGGATCCGCCCTTTAAACTTTGTTGACTGGCGAGATCTCGCCAAATTTTGCATAGCAAAATTTGGCGGAGGAGGAAGGATTCGCCTCCTACGCTCGTACGGTGACTCGCTGCGGAGGCCCACCTCATTCGCTTACGGCCGGTCCTTTCGGACTTACGGCCTCTTCCTCGCTATTCGCTCGGCGCTCATTCGTTTCGAATCCAATATTGGCGGATCCGCCCTTTAAACTTTGTTGACTGGCGAGATCTCGCCAAATTTTGCATAGCAAAATTTGGCGGAGGAGGAAGGATTCGAACCCTCGAGACCCGAAAGAGTCTAACGGTTTTCGAGACCGCCCCATTCAACCACTCTGGCACTCCTCCGAATTTTCCGTATATTACATTAGGAAAATTCGTCCCGAGTCTCCCTCGTTCTAATGTTGCTCGGAATCAAAAATTTTGCCCTTAGCAAAATTTGGCGCGCCCACCCTGATTCGAACAGGGAACCTACGCCTTCGTAGGGCGGCACTCTATCCAATTGAGCTATGGGCGCAGATTAATCAGCAAAAAGAGCGTTATACCCTTCCATGTCCTTCAGCGTTTCAAAATCACTTGAATCCTTCAATTCTTCCAAGAGTAAAGGATTCAATCCTACTGCCTTTTTAAGATAATTCAAGCTCTCCTCTTTTTCACCTCTATAATTATAGATCTTGGCAAGTATATAATACGGCTTATGGTTATCTGCATTAAGTTTTATGGATTTTTTATAATACTCTATGGCCTCGTCATTTTTAGCCTCATCCAGCAATCTATTTCCTTTTTCAAAATAAAAATCCCCCTTCATCCCGTTAAAGAGCTCATCTATACTTTTTGTCTTTTCAGGAGCGTCTTCATAAAGAGTCATATCTTTTATCATGTTGTAACTCTTCGTAAATTCTTTTTTTGCCCTTTTCTCATCCCCCATGCCTATATATGCCATAGCTAATAAACGATATAACCTTGGACGATTCGGATTTCTCTCTATCAGCTTATCAATAAAATCTATCGCATCGGTATATCTTCCGACAACTATATATGGATTAACGAGGTTTGCCATAACAGTATAATCATTTGAATTGATCTCCAGCGCCTTTTCTCCACAAGAGATGACCTTATCATTTAAACCCTGCAAGCTATATATTGATATAAGCTGCCTGTATGGCGTGGAAGATTCCGGGACTAAACCGCTTAATCTTTCGAAGATCTCTATGGCCTTATCATAGTCTTTGCCCCATGCATACACATATCCTAGGTTCTGATACGCCTCAAGATTTAATTCATCGGTCTCTATAGCCTTTTTGAATGATTCTATTGCTTTTTCGTTCTCGCCTTTTTTTGCGAGTTCCAGGCCTTCCTGGTTGTACTCTTCCGAAAGCGCCTCAGCCTCATCCAGTTCATCTACATATTCCATCTCTTCTTCGCTCAATGCATCATCCTCGTATTCTCCATCTACCGCAATACAATATGACGATAAGCCCGATATGATTATAATTAAAACTATAAAAAAACAAAACTTTTTCATAAAACTCTCCTTATTAGCATCAAAAAATATAACTATTTTTCAGGAGCGCAGTCTATGCCGTCTCTCTTGTAGACCTTTGCATAATCAGGGTTCAATCCCAGCGCCTTCTTGTAGTCCAGCAGCGCTTCTTTATCGCGGCCCATTTCTTTATAGGCATTTGCCCTGTTATAATAGCTGTCAGGGTCTTCTGGATTTATATATAAGGCGTTTGTATAGTCGCTGATAGCATCGTCAAGTTTTCCTAATACGCTATATGCATTGGCCCTGTTGTAATACGCATAAGCCTTGTTTGGGTTGATCTCTATGGCTTTTGTAAAATCCTCTATTGCTTTCTTTAGGTCTTCATTGATGGCATATAGATTGCCTCTATTAAAATATGCATCATCATAGCCAGGGTCTAACTTAATAGCCTTCGCATAATCTGAGGTGGCTTTTGATATATTGCCTTCCATTGCATAGGCGTTGCCCCTATCATAATAAATATCAGCTTTATCAGGCCCAAGTTTTAGAGCCTTGTTATAATCTACAATAGCCTTTTTCAGCTTACCGCTCTCAGAGTAAGCAGTGCCCCTATTGTAATAAGCGATCTGGTTTTTCGGGTTTATTTTAATAGCTTTATTAAAATCCCTTAAAGCCCTATCGAGCCTTCCTTTTATCAGATATATATTACCTCTATTCACATAAAACTCATCATTATTCGGCTCAAGCCTTATGGCTTTATTGTAATCTGCTATAGCTTCATTAAAGCTTCCCTTCATCGCATAGCTAAGCCCTCTATTATAATAGGATCTCGGGTCTTTTGAATCTATATATATAGCTGTTGAGAGATCAGCTATTGCCTTATCTGCGTTTCTATCCATTGCATAGGCATTGCCCCTATTATAAAAAGCATCCGGCCTGCCAGGGCTTATATTGATCGCCTTGTCAAAATCAAATATAGCTTGTTTGTAGTCCCCCTTTATGGAATACGTGACCCCTCTATCGCAATATATATTATAGTTTTCAGGGTCTATCTGTAATGCCCTGTTAAAATCAGATATAGCCTCATCTATCCTTCCTTCATCAAGATATATAATGCCCCTATTGTAATATGCCTTGCTCTTTTTTGGGCTGAGTTCAATGGCTTTATTAAGATCAGCCATGGCCTTGTTGTACATCTTGCTGTCAGCATAGACAACCCCTCTATTGTAATAGACATCTGCTTTGTCAGGAGAGATAGACTCTGCTTTATTAAGATCCTTTATAGCCATCTTAAAATCACCCAGCTCCGCATAACAGTTTCCTCTGTTTATATAACTTTCTTCATCATCCGGGGATAACTTCAAGGCCTTGGTGAAATCAGATACGGCTTTTTCATATTCCTCTTTCTCAACATACACAAGGCCTCTATTATAAAATGCGTTGGAAAAACTGGGGTTAAAATTCAAGGCCTTAGTATATTGGCTTATGGCTTCGTCCAATTTACCCTTTAGGGCATATATAATACCTAGATTATAGTATGGCTTGAAATTATTTGGATTATTATCTATCTCTTTATTAAGGCGTTCTATAGCCTTATCCTGCTTGGCAAGAAACGCGGCCAATCTATCTCTCTGGGCATAGCCAGAAAAAGGCATAATGCTAATGACCATAAAAGACAATATCAGGACTTTTGTAAAATCATATAGTTTACGGGACATCCCCCACCTCTTTATTTCTTTTTCTAAATTATACCACATAAATATATTATTGGAACTTAAAATAATTCAACTTTCTTTTTTCTTCATTATAAGGCGCGCTATCCTCTCTTCTACCTTGGGGTGCAAAAATACTATCAAAAGCCCTCCTATGATATTCCCTATTGTCACTGGTACCAGGTTATCGAAGATCATGAAAAACTTTGACAGAAACTCTCCCTTTGCCATCAAGCCAGCTGGTAAAAAATACATATTAGCGACGCAGTGTTCATAGCCTGATACTACAAAGGTCATGATAGGAAAATATATCCCGAATATCTTGCCTGTAACAGTCCTTGCCGCGATAGACATGATCACCGCAAGGCACACCAGCATATTACACAAGACCCCCCTGCACACAGCTTCACTGAAACTCATAGCCATTTTTGAATCGCTGATACTTTTGGCTACCTCTCCTACCTGGTTCAACGCCCCGGCCTTTCCCATTAACCCGGAACTAAATACTAACCATGCTATCAAGACAGCCCCCAATAGATTCCCGAAGTAAACAATGAACCAATTGCGAAGGAGTTTTGCCAAAGAATATTCTTTATATATGAATCCTATTGTCATCAATATATTCCCTGTAAAAAGTTCTGATCCCGGGATAAGCACAAGCATTAGTCCCACGCTAAAGATACTCCCTGCCAAGAATCTTGCAAGGCCCAGATCAAGAGTCCCGCCGCTAAGTACAGATGTAGCTGCGTTCGCTCCAAAAGATATATAGATACCGGCCAGGATCCCGAAGATAAAAAGTTCAAAAATCGTCTCAGTCGCCTTGCTCTTGCCTATATCGCTTATAGCCTTGGATATCTCGATTGGGTTCAAAAACAATCTATCCATAGTCAGCCCCTTTCAATGAAGATAAATTTTTTTAAGTTTTTGGTGGGTGCAGGGAATAGGGAAATCTAAAGAAATTCAAAATAAATACCTAGGATATTAATAATCTCTCATGAAAGTATAATAAAGGGCTATTATCACTACTACGATCGCGCTGGCTATCCTGATAAATAAGACATCGAATGTCTCGCCAATGCTCGTAAACTTAGCCACAATAGTATGTTCGAGCTTAGTAGTAGCCAACAATATCACTGCTAAAATAGTGCAGAAAGAAAAAGACTTCCTGGCATTCCAGAACATAAGAAGTGTCAAAAAAGCCAGGACATAGAAGATCCAGAAAAGAGGGTTTTCGTAGGAAAAATTAAATGCCCTTAACCCGTCAAAATGCGTGATGAATGTCTCTTTTAATGTATCAAAATCAATGTTTAGATTGCTCATGATTAATAAAGATTCTACCATACATTTCTTATTTTTTCAATAGCTCTTTAATTTATATCTAAAATCCCTCCAGGGAAATTTAAGGCCTGGGCATTCCGTAGAAGCCCCTTTTACATCGCTATGCCCCAATATATTTGAATCAGGTATATTGTAGCGTTTTTTAAGCTCTTTCACCAAGCTGACCAAAGACTCCATCTGCCTAGAGCTAACAGCGTCCTTGCTGAAATTCCCTACAAGACATACCCCGATACCCCTGGAGTTCATATTACCTGCCTTACAATGAGCTCCATCCTCCTGGTGAAGCCATCTGGGAGACACTTCTATATGCCCGTCTTTTTTGCCGGACGTACCATTGTCTATTACAAAATGATACCCCAGGCCTTTCCACTTTTTCTTATTAGAGTGTATATAATCAAAACTAAGGGCTTTTCCTACATCCGTGGCTGAATGATGTATTATTATATATTTCCATTTATTGGAGGGGTAAAAAGATATCACTGATCTTAAAGGCGCTGCATTAGGGATAAGGAGCTTCTGCCCTTTTTCAAGCTTATTTATATCCCATAACCTGTTGGCCTTTTTGATGTCATCTGTATTTACATCGTACATCTGGCCTATTCGCCATACAGTCTCTCCAGGCGCTACTTCGTGATAAACATCCGTCCTTATCATTGGCATATCAATGCCCATGTGTTCTGTTAGCGCAGGATATGACTCTACGTGTTTCATATCTATTGTATGGCTTATCGGAGCTCTTGCGCATGAAGCAAGGATAAATATCAATAACAGGTTTAAGAATATGGCTTGCTTTTTCATCTCACCTCACGATCTCTTTTAAAGGCACTATCTTTATGCCTTGCGCTTCCATCTCAGGGATATATTCTTTTATGGCATTCAAGGTTATTTCCAGATTATGGCCTACACCTACAGCTTTTTTGTTCTTTTTTGCTGTATCTACTAATTCCTGAAGCTGCTTTTTTACATATCCCTTAAGATCCAGCGCATCAGTCTGGTCAGTTATATCTAAAAACACATCTCTTTCTATAAACTTTACTTTTGTCTCTTTTGCTACTTTTGAAGATATGGATTCAGGTGTAGTCACACTGTCTAAAAAAAATAACCCTCTTTCTTTAAGCTCATTAAATACTATCTTCATCACTCTCTTATCTTTTGTAGCCTTCGAGCCTTGGTGGTTAGAGACCCCTGCTATACCAGGAAGGCTCTCTATGTCATCTGTCAATATCTTCCTGATCTCTTCGTCTGGCATATCTACCCTTATTGTGTCTTTTTCGGGAGCGTAATTACTGATAGATTCTAGCGGTAGATGCAGTATCACATCATGCGGCCCTAGTTTCTTTACATTATCCAGAATAAATCTCGAATAATTCAGGTTTGGCAGGATAGAGATGGTGATGGGCCTGTTTATCTCTGAAAGTATAGATATATATTTTTTATTATAACCCCAATCATCTATTACAAATGCTACAACAGCTTCTGGCCTTTTGGCCAACGGGGGCGTCTTTTCTATTTTTTTGGACTTTACGACAAATAAAAATACTATCGCAGCTACCAATACCGCCAACAACAAAAATCTTTTCATGTATTCAGTCTTCCATAGTTAGCGATAAACATTCTTATATTCTCCTCTATAATATGAATATTATCTTTATTTAAAAACTCTTTTTTGAATATACTTCCTCCAAATGCTATTGCAGAAGCGCCGTTCTTAAAAAATTCTTTTATATTTTCCGGGGTTACACCTCCGCATGCTAAAAGCTCGATATCATTAAAAGGCCCTTTGATCTCCTTAAAATATCCCGGCCCGAAGAACTTGGCTGGAAAGACCTTTACCATGGCAGCGCCAGAGTCCCAGGCATCCTTTATCTCTTTTGGAGTGAGCGCGCCAGGAAATACAGGTATATTTTCTCTTACACATTCCTCTACCACTTCTTTTATTAGTGTCGGAAGTACTATAAAACTTGCCCCGCTCTTTAAGGCAGCTTCTAGGTCTTTCTTTGTTAAGACAGTCCCAGCCCCTACTATAAGAGAACCTTTTGCAAGGCCCTTCATATTTTTTATGAGCTTAGGGGCGTCTTCGGTATTCATGGCTATTTCGATAGTCCTTAACCCTGAAGAGATTATTGCCCTTGTAAGAGGCTCTAAAATATCCTCTTTTATACCTCTTAGTATCCCCATCATAGGGAGCTTTTTAAAACTCGCTACATCCATATCAGTCCAGGCCTACATTGACTATGCTTTCATAGAATTCTCTATAGTTTTCTCTTTTATCGCTATTACGAAATGCCATTGCAGCTTTTGGATGTTCGTTCATCATGCCTGAGATAGCATACGGGATAATATAGCCCCACTCTATCTTGTTCCTTAACGGGATAAATTCTGTGGAGATAAGGTCAAGCACGGGCCTGATATCGAACTTGGGATTCTTCAAAAATCCTATGAGAAGTTCCAGCGGACAATTCCCCGCAGCCCTGCCTATGCCATACACTGTAGCATCCAGGTAATTTGCATCATGTATGATAGCTTCGATAGTATTGCTAAACGCAAGCTGCTGATGGTTATGCCCATGAAAACCTATCTCTTTTGTCTTTAAAATTCCTTTAAAGAGTTTCACGAGATACTCTACTGACTCCTGGTATAGCGCGCCAAAACTATCTACTATATAGATGGCGCCAGCCTTGCTTTCTTCCTCTATCTGATGAAGCGCTTCTTCAAGCTCAGGACCCTGGTCCCTGGAGATCGCCATGATGTTTATTGTAGTCTCGTATCCTTTCTCATTAAAATGGTTCACCATTGCTATGGCCTTATCTATCTCCTTGACATATGAGGCGACCCTTATCATATCAACCGGGCTTTCTTTTTTTGGTTTTACATCGTCGACATTGACCCTGCCTATATCTACCATGACCGATATCTTTGTGTTTGATCCTATGCCTTCGGTAACGCGTTTTATTTCATCATCATCGCAGAATTTCCATGCCCCGTACTCTTTTGGCGAAAAAAGTTCCTTGGAATTTTTGTAACCCAGCTCTACGTAATCTACATTTGCTTCTGAGAGGGCCTTGTAGACCTCTCTTACAAATCGCAGGTCAAAATCATGTTTATTGATAAGCCCTCCATCCCTCACTGTGCAATCAAATACCTTTATCTTTTCCCTGTACATAGTCCCTCCATGCTACCTTTTAAAAGTACTTAGTTTTTCCCACCAGCTATTTATGTCGCTGTTCTTTGCCAAAGACCAAAGCTTCTTAGCGCTTTTTGTCTTGAGAAAGCTAGGGGCCTTTTTAGTAAATTTAACTGCCTCTTTGAATCCATGTATATAATATTCCCTTGCCTGTATCAAACATTCCAGGATATCAGCGTCTCTTGCTATTATGGACTCCCTTGACTTCTGCTGCCTATATTCTTCGCGCATATCCTTCAATTCACTCTTTATAGCTTTAGGAAGCCCTTGTATCTGTTCATAAAAGGCTTTGTCTTCTATCCTCTCAGGATCAATATAGCGCTGTGACATCTTATGCAGATCCCCTATGCGGGCTTCGTGTATATCATTAAAAAGTGTCATGACCATTATTTTGTAAGGAAAGACCCCTTCCATGCCCGCTATCACATAACCCAATACACTGCATCTAAAACTATGCTCTGCCACGCTCTCGCCATCCTTGATGCCTAATACGCTCCAGCCGGACCTTTTAACATATTTGAGCATCCCTGCTTCGCTTATAAGATCTAATAATCTAAGGCCTTTATCCATTATCTATTTTTAAGGGTTCTATTTGATATTTCATGGCACAGTATAGCGCACGCCATGGAAACATTAAAAGAAAGCTTTTCTCCTCTCATCGGGATAGTGAGTTTTATATCAAGCTGTTTATCTATGCCATGCCTTATGCCTTTTCCCTCGGAACCTAGGACAAGGCATACTGGAAGAGGCAATTCTATATCTGTGATATCTCTTCCGCCTTCAGCCATTGCCCCGGCTATCCAGAATCCTTTTTTCTTGGCCTTTATTAAAGAGCTGGAGATATTTGTGACCATCGCTATAGGCAAGAAATTCTCTCCCCCTGACGCAACATGCATAACAGCATCTGTTACCTCGCAGGACCTATGCGTTGGTATGATTATCGCGAAGTTACCAAAACAAGCTGCTATCCTTATAATAGAGCCTAGATTATGAGGGTCATTGATATTGTCCAGGAATATCAAACTAGATCTTTTATCCAAAGCATTATCTAAGACGCTGTCAAAATCAGCATATTCGAATCTATCGACTTCTGCTACTATCCCCTGGAGCCTGTCAACATTTTTTATCTTTAAAAGCCCTCTTTCGTTCAGCCGCTCTACAGGGACTTTTCTCTTATATATAACTCTTATTATATCCTGGTTATTGAAGTTTTCCTGTAGATAGGCCTTTTTTATGCTCTTCGGATTTGCTTTTAATCTCTCAAAAACCGAGTTCTTGCCATACAAATACATTGAATCCTTCAAAGCTCTCCTCCATTCACTTCATCAATAAGAAAAAACATAATATCACGAATAGCGCTGTTATTGCTAGTATTATCTTTGGCCTGAAGTATCTGATCTTCCCCATAAAGCCAATGCTTCTACCCAGGCTCTCTCCGCAGAATAAACACCTGATAGCCTCTTTGTCAGCTGTCTTATTTTTACAATTTGGGCAGGTTATTTCCTCTATTGCTCTGCCTCTGTCCATAATTTCTCTCTCATCTCTCCTAGTTTTCCAAAACAGATCAATTTATCCCCAAGGAGTATCTTTGTATCTGCTGGCGGATTGGACATAGTGATCCCTCCTCTATCTACGACAAGTACTGATACATCGTGCTGCCTTAATCCTGAATCAATAAGGGTCTTATTTAATACAGGGCTGGCCTCGCTTATCTCTACTTTAGACACTCCATACCCGCCTGTTGCCACTACCAGTTCCTCAAAAGTAACACGTTTTATTATACCCTTTTTTACGATCCTTCTTCTTAAGATATCGGTTAGCTTAGCCGCGGCTTTAGTATTTGAAAATAATCTATATACTAGAAACAAAACGCTTAGAAATATCAATAGATTCGCAAGAGGCGCAAGAAAATTTGGAAGAAACCCATCTAAAAAGCTTATCCTTACCCGTGGAAGAATAGCATCCGGCCTTAAGGAATTAGCAAAAGTAGCTATAAGCGTTACTAATCCCGCGTGTCCTAAGACTATCAAGACTGATGCAATACGCCTGCGCTGAGGGTTGCCAGTTACCAGCTCTGATTCTTTTGTAGTAAAACCTGTCCCTGTAAAACACGATAGAGCCTGAAACTTGGCCAAAGACCATTCAAGGCCTGTCAATTCAAACGCTATTGCCCCTATCCTGACCACTATGAATGAGACTATGATTATTGTAAGAAATAATAATAGATTCATAAGCTCTCCTTTTTGATTACTTTCTCCCGAACCCGAGTCTGATTATCTTGTTTATAAGCCTGGGATAGGACAGCCCTCCCTTTTCAGCGGATTGCCCAAAATCCTCATCTTTTGCAATGCACGGATTAGCATTTGCTTCAAGCACATAGACCTGATTTGATGGGTCGACCCTTACATCAAAACGCGCATAGCACTCTATATCCAATGCCTTGTAAGCCCTTTTACATACATCACTGACCTCATCTATCATACTATCACTCAGCCTTCCAGTAAATTCATTTCTTATGCCCCATTTTCTCCTATATTCCTTGTCCCATTTTGCCCTGTAAGTAGCTATCTTCGGTTCATCATCCGGCATATCCCCGAATTTCATCTCAATAGGCGGGAATACACTTATCCTCTTTCTTCCGATCAAACTTACATAGAGCTCTCTTCCGTCGATATATTCTTCTACTATAGCATCCGATGACATCTTCTCATGGATAAACCTTACTCTTTCGACCAGGGCATCTTCAGTATCGACTATCGATGCCTGTGATATCCCGCGAGAAGCCTCTTCATCAAGCGGCTTTACTATAAGCGGCGTCTTGAGCTTCTTGGGAAGCCAGACCTTATGCTCCCTGTAAAATGTATAAAAATGAGGTATCTTTATCTTGTGGTAGCTAAGGATCTTTTTGCTCAATGCCTTATTACTGCATACTAAAAAATTACTAGGGGATGCCCCTGTGTAAGGCACTTCCAGCATCTCCAAAAACCATGCGATGTTCTTTTCAAGGCGGCTTTTATCTTTAAAGACCTCTGCCATGTTAAAGACTATATCGGGCTTCGATTCTTTTGTCTCCTCCAACAATAAAAGTATATTTCCCGATATGCCTAAAAGCACGACATCGTATCCATTATCCAAAAGCGCTTTATAGACATCCATCTCTGTCTTCCAATCAGGATGCTTGAACTCTTCCTTGAAATCATATCCCCTCGGAGTCTCATACGGGCTATCAAATAGTAAAAGTACCTTTAACTTTCGACGCATCTAAAAGATCTTTCTAGGTTTACTAAAGTAAGGCGGGTTAAACAATAATGCCCTGGCCAGGTTTATTTGCTTACAACTCTTCTCCATATATCCCAACGTTCCATCAGCCACATGATCTTCTCGCTATCTTTAGCGCCAAAGGCCTTTACTAATCTACTGAAAAAATCATCCCTCGAAAATCTTTTCGCGGTATAATACAGGCCTTCCATAACGCTTCTATATTTTATGTCAAGATTCTCAGTATCCCAATCAATATCAATATTGAATAACCTGGTGAATATATCATCCTTTCTTTCTATATAAGGCTTCATGGATCTCTTTACATCCATATCTACTTTTGTAACGCTCAATTGTTCTCTGCCGCCCTCAAGGTATTCCCAGGTCTTGTTGTCCTTTAATATGACCTCTTTTCCATCTCTGGTCATAGCAAGCTGGTCAGAGAAAGATACGCTTACTTTAAAAAACTGTACAATCAATAAACAACATAAAACAATATAGGCTTTTTTCATAAACTCCTCGATAATGTCACTATAGTAAATACAAATACTTTATTTATATTCTAAAGCTTTTTTTATTTTTTTTAAAAGCTCCTCTTTGTCTATAGGCTTTGTCAGATAATCCACTACCCCTCGTTTATATGCCTCCAGCCTGTCCCTATCCTTGGATAATGCCGAGAGTATGATGATAGGCACTTTCTGGCCTATAGTGTCTTTATTGAGCATCTCGCACGCTGATAATCCCCCGATACCTGGCATCATAAGATCCAATAAGATAAGATCTGGTTTAAAATTATGCATGTCCTCTATTATATTATTAGCCGTGGAGGAGGTCAAGACCTCGAATTCACCCACATCTTCAAGGTTCATCTTTACTATAGTAAGAAAATCTTTTTCATCGTCGATGACCAGGACCTTCTTTTTCATAAACACTCCTTTTTTAAACTATCTTTAGATATATGGTGAACTTTGTACCTTTACCGAACTCGCTTTCAATATTTATATACGACTTATGCAGGTCTATTATATTTTTTGTGACAGCCAGGCCCAAGCCAGTACCAGATTGAGGGTCTTTTGTAGTAAAAAATGGTTCGAAGACCTTCTTTATGTTTTCCTCTGGTATACCGCAACCTGTATCTTCTATCTCTGTTATGACTACTTTTTCATTGATCTGGAAATTATCCTGCGAACGCTTACCCGCGCCATTGCCTATCTTATTTAATATGCTGATATAAGTCCTAAGAGACAGCCTTCCCCCATGCGGCATTGCCTGTATAGCATTTATGATGAGATTCATATAGACCTGTTCCATCTTTCCTTTATCTACCAGAACTTTTGGCAAGTCCCTTGAAAACTCTTTTATGATCTCGGTCCTGGAAATATCTACCCTATGCTTTACTAAAGACAATATCTCTTCTAACAAAGAATTGATATCTTCTTTTCCCAGCTCTAATTTTGTAGCTTTTGAAAAATCGACAAGGCTGTTTACTATATTATCCGCCCGCTTTATATTATCCTTTATGAGCAGCAAGACCTTATAAAGCTCTTGCTGGGATTCTGGGATCTTTCTTTCAAGGAAATTGACCCCTTGCAATACTATACCTAATGGATTTTTCACTTCATGCGCCACACCGCTTGCCATCCTGCCTATGCCTTCCATCTTCTCAGCCTGCACAAGGTAACTCTGGGTTTTTTTAAGCTCGATATATGCCTCTTGAAGGTCTTCCATCATATTAAGCGTAGCAGCCTGGGATTTAACTAACTCACTGGTTCTGTCTTCGATCTTACCTTCCAATTCCTCGGACCATTTATCCTGTATGACTTGTTTTTCTTTTAAAGAACTCGCCATTTCCTTAAAAGACGCTCCTAGTTCACCTATCTCGTCTTGAGACTTAATATCTATGTTTGCATCAAAATCACCCGATGATATCTTTTTGGCTGTATCTTTCAGTCTATTTATAGGATCAACTATGGTCTTAGAAATATAAAAGCCTATAGCTATGGCTATTATAGATATAATAAGAGAAAGCAGCAATAGAGATATTATAAGGTCTTTGACTGATGAGAATAGCTGGTCTTTTTCTATTTCTACGATCAAATACCAGCCAAATCCTTTAAAATCTCTATATCCATCTTGTTTAGAAAAGGCATACAGCCTTTCCCCCTCTCCTTCTTTATCTCCCTCTGATATTAAATAGCCGGGATTTTCTGATCTTATAGCCTGCCAGATCTCCTTGTCCAGTTCCTCAAACATCACAAAACCCGCATCCTCAGTACTGGAGAACACCTTGCCATCATTATTAACTAACTTAAAATCATATTCCATTAAATTACTAAGTTTTTTTGAGTAGTGTTCTATTCTTTTTTTCATCTCACCCAGCATGCTGGCTATCTCATTGATATTTATGACTATTTTTATAACTCCTGCAAAACTTCCGTCACTATCATGTATGCTGGAGCACATCTCAATAGAATAAGTGCCTGAACTTTCATCGTATTTTATATCTCCTATATAGATGTCTTTTTCTTTACTGACCTTCCACCACTCTTCATCACCCTGATAATAATCGCTTGTTGGGCTAGTCTGCGCTATATTGACCCCGTATTTATTTGTTACAAAAGCCTCCTCTACTGATAAAAAAGTATACTCTCCTTCATTATGATACGTATCTCCTTCAAACCATATATCACGCCTTAAGTGCTGTGACAATCTATTGCTTAAGATCTCTTCCATAACACTAGCCTTGCCATCACTTCCAGGTTTAGCCCATTCTTTTTCTACTTTTTCTATATAAGCCTGAATATTCTCCATGCTTTCAAATTCTTTATTTGATCCACTGAATACACGATAATGCGTAAGGCTATGGGCATAGAGCTTTGTAAGCTGTGCCATTCTATAAATAGCTTGATCTACCTTATCCAGGGCCTCTGATGAGATTATGATAGATGTCTCTCCGATATTACTTTTTAAGGCCTTTTGGACCATAGCAGTAGAGATATATCCTATTATAAATACCAGGAACGCTACTCCTAAAAAAGCTATTGTCAGTTTTGCGACTATTCTCATTGTTATCTCATAAATACCAGGCTAGTTAAAAATACGCCTGTTGCTATTAAAAATGAAGCCATGCTTACCAATAAAGCCTTAATGCCATTTTTTGATATCAAGTCCTTTAAATTTACTGCCAGGCCGATAGATGCCATCGCGATACTCCATGTTATATTCAGGCTGGTCTTTAAAAATACCCTGTAGTTCCCGGTCATGCCCGGACAAAAAGTACAGAGAAGCCCTGATATAAAAAATACCCACAAAAACCATGGTATATATAACCTACCTTTTACAAAACTTGCAAATAACGGCACTATCAATAAAAGCCCAAGATACCTGACAGCTTTTATTGAAAGACCGATATCCATGATCTTTGAAGGCATATCTTTTAGAGCCGCCTTTACTGCGCCCGTAAACTGAAGTACTGACCCTGACAGGACAGAATATTCCAGTGATGACAGGCTCATAAGATTCTTTACTATAGGAAATACTACAAAAATCCCTATTAGTGTCACTATAAATACCGCTACTAGGCTTATAGATATTTCGTCTGGTTCAGCATCTACTGCTTTTGATGTTATTGCTATCGCGGACGCGCCGCATATAGTAGACCCTGCCCCTATCAAATACATCGTCTTTTCTCCAACACGAAAGATATTTGACAGGATAAATATTGATATGATGTATGTTAAAAAAACAATGAATAGTATAAATACAAAATTAAGGTCGATCTTCGTAACAGTCAAAAAATTCAAATTTACAGCACCATAAAAAATAACACCTATTGGTATAAAAATAGATTGAGTACGTTTAAATATAGATAGATACCCTTTATCAAATCCTATAAAAGACCTTAAGGTCATGCCTAAGATCAAAGCTACTAATAAAGGATCAAATATTGCAATATTAAAAAAGCCTCCCAGGACCACGCTTCCTATACCTATAAAAATTACCAAGAGATACGGTATTAGACTCGATAACTTAGGCCTAAACTTCATCTTTGCCCCCTTGAGTCCTATATCCCAGTTTCTTCTAGTCTTTCTTCGAGCGCGGCTATCTTCTTTTTAAGCTCTATCATCTTTAGCTCTCTACCGACTGCGAGATCGTGAAATCTTTCCAGTTCTCTCATCTTTGACTTTAAGTCTTCTTCTATAGTCTTTCTAGCAGTGATATCACTGGCATATAGGTTCACATACTGACCATCAATTACAGGAACTACTGTATAGGAAAATACCTTTTCTTTTAATACCACTTCTATATCCTGAATGGTTTTATTTTCTTTAATCGTCTTTTCGATAAGATCAATAATACCTGCTGGCAGGATACTAGCTGTATCATCTTCGGATATTCCCCTTTCTTTCAATAGTAAAGCTACTGCTTGATTTTTATAAAGGACCTTCCCATTGATATCTAACCTTAATACCGGGGTAGGGTTTTCCATGGGAAATTTTGACATCTCTACTATTTCTTTTTCTATCTTTTTACGGTCTGTTATATCTTTTGATATAAAGATGAGTTTGTCTTCTTTGATGTTCGCAGTACATTCAAAATAATATAATCTGCCGTCTTTACTCATCGCAGAGTATTCGAATACCTCGTACATGCGTTCGGTCTTATGCCCTGTCAATAGGCCTTTGGCTCTTTTAATAACATAACTCTTTAATAGCGGGATAAGCCTTCTTCTGTCCTCTGGCCGGATACGATCAAGCGAACTTGTCCCTAAAAGTTCTTCTTTTTTATAGCCTAGCACTGTCTCATAGGATTTGCTTGCAAATAAAAATGGCGCCCTTATATCAAACTTTACTACAGCTATTAAGTCAAGCGTGTTCTCTGTGATAGTATCAAATAGGTCCTGCGTCTCTTCCAGTTTTTCTATAGCACTTTTATATTCTGTAATATCACTTCCTGACCCTAGCGTACCTATGATATTGCCAAATTCATCGTTAAGTACTGCGTTGTGCCATAATATTACTTTCTCTTTTCCTTCTTTTGTCAGTATGGGGTTTTCATAATACTCGACTGCCTCTGCTTTTCCTTCTATCATCTTTTTAAAGACATCTTCTACGTCTTTCCTGGCTCCTTTTGGCAGAAAATTACTGAACCAATCCTTTCCTATTACCTCTTCTTTAGCATAACTAAGGATAAAAAGGCCTGTTTTATTTATAAATACGACCCTGCCTTTACTATCCAGCTGGACTATTATAGAACCTGATAGATCGATTATTTTTGAGATTATTTGTTGGTTATCAAAGGCTGGTTTGTCTGTCATATCATCTTTATCTGGTTTAACTCCTAGATCCTGCCAAGAGAGTATGCCACAGGATATCTTTATTGCAAAGTCTATATAATATATTAATCCTATCTATAAGCTATAGCAAGTCAAATTATGGGCTTGCATGTTTAGGATAGGAGAGGTAACCATAGCAAGGCGATTATCCACAATGTAATTATAACTATTAATTCAATTATTACTGCTTGATAGGATGTTAGAATACTTTGGATGGGATTCTATATCATAGAGGTATTTCCAGCCGTATGATCTGGCCAGATACTGATTGAGATCTCTCTGGGATGTAAGGTTGGCCTTTTTAAGGGCCTTATTGTCAAACCACATTATCTCTCCGTCCTTTTCAAATACGCATATAGCGTGGCTTAAGTAGCGCTGCCTTACTATCTCTATTTTTCCTTCGTATCCAAATAACCTCAAAACTGCCTGGTTAAGGAACGCAAAGTCTTCGCAATCCCCAAAATCTCTCGAAAGCATCTCTTCTGGATAGGTCCATATATCTCCTGAAGCATCTTTTTTATATTCAAAATTTTTATCAAGCCATTCTGCATATTTATCTAAGGAAGAGATGTCTTCTTTTGAGAAGATATCGAATATCTTTTTATCAAGCCCTACTGCTTCATTAGTAAACGCTTTCCTTCTTAAGAAAAAAAATCCATCAAATCTTGTATTTTCCCAGCTTACCAGGGCCTTACTCGATGCCTTGTCAGTCCTTAGTATAAAATCAGAATGCTCTGGTCTTTCTTTGCTGACAAGGGTCTTTCTGGCCTCTAGAGATTCTCCTACTGCAAAAGCTATATCAGCATCCAACAAGAATATGCTTGATATGAATATAATAAAAAATATCCTACGATGCATATTATTTTCTTTCAATACGATCATCTCAAATTATTGTATTCCAAAATAGGATGGGGATATACCCTTTAACCTCAGCATGCCCTCGATAAATTCATAAGCATCCATATCCAGGGTAATGCTGTCTATAGCCGCAGAATCTATGGGGGTTAAAGGATGATAAAAATAAAATGTTGGGGCAGAATTGAACGAACTGACAGTATAACCTACTATAGTAACTGAGATATTATTAAATGCTGCTAGAGATATAGCATCGCTTACTAGATTTGTATTTATCTCTAAGTCTATTTTAAATGCCATTGACTGAGAGCTTGAATTTCCAGCTAGGTCAGTAGCTTCCACTGAGACATTATAACTTCCTGTAGTATCATACACTGTCCCGCTTACGTCCCCAGTTACACCAGGATTTGGATCTATATTATCTGATACAGTATATAAAAGTGTCTGTGAACTAGTATAAGTTATCCCATCTATAGGAGGCTTTGTTATATTTATAGTTGGTGCTGTCTTATCTATATTTATATTATTCAATGTGACCGAGGTAGAGTTACCAGCTAAGTCTGTAGCAGTTCCTGATGCAGATTGATCTATAACCTCTAGGTTAAGGGTTATAGGAGCACTTACGCTATCAACTCCTGAGAGGGTATCAGTCGCAGTAAAGCTTACTGTGACATCATTATTATACCAGCTATTAGCATTAGCGCTTCTATCAGGTGTAGCAGTTATCATAGGGGCAACTGTGTCTATCTTAAAAGGACCTATAGTAGATGTCTCTGACCAGTTTCCGGCTTCATCTACTGTACGGATATGAAAATAATGGCCGATTCCATCAGATAACGTAGAAGAAAGACTTGTGATGTCTTCCTCTACGTCTTTAACTTGATCAGGAACCGTATCTATAGAAGCGCTCCATTCATATGAATAACCATCTACACCGCTTGAAGGATCTCCTGGGTCAGCTGCTACGCTCCAGGTAATAGTGACTTCATTATCATTAGACCAAGTATCTACAGTATGGGTTGAACTATCCAGATCTCCAGGAGCATCCGGGGAAGTTTCATCTACAGCGTCAGAAGTAATATTGGCTATGGTAGCGGCTGTAGTATTAAATGTATAATTTCCTGCGTCAGCACCACTGATCGATATGCCGCTTACAGTGATTGTCTTGCCGTCTCCTATATCTTTAGTGTCAAATTCAGCAGTTGTGTAACTTGCGACGATATCGTCACCTTCTATTCTATCATCTAATAAAATTACTTCAGCATCAGTGGTATCATCATATACCTTATTAACGCCTGTTGCAGTTATTGTAAGAGATCTCTCTGTGATATCTGCTATCGTGGAAGTAGTTGTGCCGGCTAATTCATAGTTACCTGCGTCATCACCATCGATCGATATGCCGCTTACAGTGACTGTCTTGCCGTCATCTACATTCTTGTCACTGAAACTTGCGCTATAACTAAAACTAAGCGCATCGCCTTCTATCCTGTCATCTAGCAAAGTTACTTCAGCATCAGTATTTCTATCATAAACCTTATTAATGCCTTCTGCAGTGACTGTGAGGGTCTTTGGTGTTATATCTGCTGTTGCAGTTGCGCCGGTTACGCCAAGTTCATAATTAAGCGCATCATCTCCGTCAATTGTAATACCTGATATTGTGACTGTCTTACCTTCACCTACGTTCTTGTCGCTGAAAGCGCCTGTAGCGCCTAATGTGCTTAGAGTAACAGTATCACCGCCTATTACGCCATTTAATATAGCCTCACCAACATTAATCACCGCATCTTCTGTGCCATCATAAACTTTATTATCTGCTGCGATACCAGTAACTATAAGAGCTTTTTGCGTAATATTAGCTATTGTAGAAGCCTCTGTATTACCTAATGTATAGTTTCCTGAGTCAGCTCCATCTATAGATATGCTACTCACGCTGACTGTCTTACCTGTATCTACATACCAGTCACTGAAACTTGCGCTATAACCAAAGGCCACTACATCATCTTCTACTATATCATCTGATGATAATATTGCTTCAGCATCAGTAGTTCTATCATAAACTTTATCTATGCCTGTTGCAGTGACCGTAAGGGTCTTCTGCGTGATCGCGCCGCTGACTGGTACAAAGCTCACCTCATAATTATTTCCGCTATTACCGTCTTCGATCGTGCCGCTTGGCGTAAGGGTCTTATCCCCAGCGTCTTTGGTATCAAAGGCTTGAGTCCATGTAGCAGTATCATCGCCTACTAAACTGCCTTCTATTATTTCAGGAATACCTATTGAATCTACTGTGCCATCGTATGGCTTTGTATCTATAGTTGCTGTAACTGTGATAGGTTTTTGTGTAACAGTAAAATCTGCGCCACTATAAGTTATTTCATAATTACCGCCTGCTGTAAGCGTACCCTGTTCAATAGCATAAGTTCCTACATCTTCACCCGTTGTGCGGCTTAATGATCCGCTGTAGCTATCAGAGCCTATTAATTCATCACCTGTATAAGTAAATACTGGATCTCCATCGCCATAGACCTTGGTATCAGCCACAGCTGTAACTGTGATAGGCTTAGGTGTAATGGTAAAGTTATCCGATATAAATGTTATTTCATAATTACCGCCTGCTGTGAGAGCACCTTGACCAATTGCATAAGTACCAACATTCTCGCCATCTGTACGGCTTAAATCTCCGCTGTAACTATCAGCTCCTACTAATTCATCACCTATATAGGTAAACTCTGGATCTAGTTCACCGTAGATTTTGGTCTGACTAGCATTAGCTGTAACTGTGATAAGCTTAGGTGTAATATCTGCTGTTAAAACAGGTACAATAAGCGAGTAATTAAGCGCGTCATCTCCTTCGAGAGATAGGCCAGATACATTTACATCTTTACCTTCGCCTACATTCTTATCGCTAAAAGTGCCTACAGCTTCTTCGCCATTGAGCGCAACATCGTCCCCTTCTATTACACCTACCAGAACAACATCTTCCCCTACAAGCGCTGCATCGGTATTACCGTCATATACCTTATTTTCAGCTCCTGCGCCAGAAACCGTCAAAGCCTTTTGTGTTATATCAGCTGTTATGCCTTCTGGCTGGGTAAGTGTATAGTTACCAGTATCAGCACCGTTAATAGTAAGGCCTGATACTGTTACATCCTTGCCTTCAGCTGCATTCTTGTCACTGAAAGCACCTATAGCTGAATCACTATTTAAAGCAACATCATCGCCTTCTATTATACCTACTAAACTAGCGCCATCTATATCAAGCGTTGCTGTAGTTAGCTGGTCATATTCCTTATTATTAGCTGCGATACCATCTACAGTTATGGCCTTAGTCTCAATAACACCTGTTGTGTCATTTATAAAAGTTATGTCATAATTATTTCCGCTATTACCATCATCTATTGTCCCGGATGGCGTAAGAGCTTTTTCTGTGCCAGCATTCTTACTGTCAAAAGTCTGTATCCAGGTAACTGTATCACCATCTACAAGGCTCCCCTCTGTAATAGTAGGAGTGCCTGTTGAATCAGTGTTCCTATCATAAACTTTAGTATCAGTTACTGCTGTAACTGTGATTGGCCTGGCAATAATATTGAAACTAGTTGTCTCTGCTCCAACTAGATCTGAGCCGGAAAGGCTTAATGTATATCCTGTACCTACTTTGGAGATCCTTAGATCATCAAATGTGACAACGCCTGCTTCAGCATCTTTAGAAAGAGTTCCGTCAAGATAGGCTTCAGTAGGATTATCAGTAAAATCTATTGATATAGTAGCTGTATCAGTATCTCTTAAATTATCAAACTGGTCGCGTATCTCTCCTATTACTGTAATATCCTCGCCATAAGTAGTATTTACTGGCTCAGTAGTAATAGTCAGATGATCTATAATATCCGGGCTAACTGTAAGGTCCAGGTCATAATCAATATTATTAAGTGAACTGATCTCGTTCCCGTCATCTATTACATCCAAAGAAGCTGTTTCAGCTTTATATGCAACTAAAGTTACAGTGGTTTCGCCATCTGCAAAGTTAATGGTTATATAAACAAGGTTATTATCGCCATCATGAATATCAACCCCATCAATGGCCGGGATCGTCCCATTAGGAGCGTCGCTTAAGCCAGAGAACTTTAAAGACTTATCTCCTGTATAAGTACTGTCAAAATTGCCATCCCTATCATACGCGGTAATGGTGATTTCATATGAAGCGCCAGCATCTATAGCTATAGAATTAGAACTATCAACAGTTATTGTTAGATAAGGCGATGCAAAGATCCAGTTTTCATTGTTATTGCCATTATCAGTGGAATTAACAGGTGCTATAGTGCTTAACGCATTGGAATCACTCACTGTAGCATAAGAAATATTTACTCCTGATGCTCCGCTTACATCTATATACCACTGGGTGCCTGAAGAAGTGCTTGCTAAGGTTATATTATCTTCATCAGTACCTGTAATCGTAAGTGTGCCATTTATAGTCTGTGTTTGGTCATATTCAAAGTTCAATGTCTTGCCAGCTTCTTCGCAGGTAAAATTCCTAAAAGTATTACTACCATAAATATAGGAAGCTTCAAAAGCATTGGTAAACGTAATGTCAGTGCTACCTATAATAGTGCCTAATGAATTATTAAAATCTCCTGTAACATTTATATCTATAACAGCATTGCTTTCTAATGTTCCATTTAAATTAATATCGTCAGATATCAAAGTAATATTACCTAAATCTGTAGATATTGTATTTGAAATATTAATCTCACTATTATTATATGAATTATCATTATACTCGTACGGCTCGTTATTAACTGTAACATTATTAGTTATATTATTGTATGCCGCTATATTGACTTTACCATTACTCTCATCTACATCTACCAGCTCTTCTCCATTATATATCTGAGCTGTTGTAGTATCGCCGTAGATATTAGTATAGGCCTCATTGTAAGGTTCATAAGTAAATGTCCCTATATAATCAGCTGTTACAGTCCTATTAAATGAATTATAACTTGATATATCAATACCTTCTGTGGCTCCCTCTACCGCATGGCCCTGGGTAGATATAGTATCATTTACCTGTATATAAGAATAATTATATGTATAGTCCTCATACTGCTCTATACTGGTTTCGTATAAAGCTGGGGCAGTAAGATTGGATGTAAGATTGTTATATGCTTCCAGTTTTATATTTCCTGTCTGTGAATATATAGGCGTGTATAAATATAAGTCTGCTTCGTTGTAAGTCTCATCATAAAAATAATCAATATATCCTGTTATAATATTATGTGTTATGTCATTTTTGGAAGTTAAAGTAACATCCCCTGAATCAGTATAAATAGTATACAGACTCTGGTCGCTAATTTTGGAATAATTGCTATAATCCGAATATTCAGGATAACTATAATATTGAGATATATAGCTATCTATATTAAAGGTATTGTCTACTGTGTTGTAGGCTGTTAAAGTGACTGATCCTACGCTGTCTCCTCCTTCTGAACTGGTATCAAGCGTATCTTGTATATCTAAATAGGCTTCATTATAAGAATAGTCAAAATATCCGCCTTCATAGTCTTCGCCATTATCATATCCTATATGATCTGCATTAATATTTCTGGTTACAGTATTGG